>NZ_CP018839.1:3112921-3424213 GCF_001922305.1 Thauera chlorobenzoica | reverse complement strand
CGCATGTGCTCGGCCCACTTGCCGCAGCAGCCGCAGTTCGGATCCTTGTACATGGTGACTGCGTCGCCGGCAGCGAAGGCCGGGGCGATGCCGGCGAGGGCGAACAGGGCGGTGGCGAGCAGGCGGCGCGAGCGGATGAGCGGGGGGGACATGGTGCGTTCTCCTGGGAAACGGGATACGGGGCGTTCGCCTCTGTGCGTGCGGGGGAGGGCAGGGTGGTTGCGGCGCGGCATCAGCCTGATCGTTGCATGGACAGCGTGTACATTCCAGCCCCGACCAGGCAGCCGGCGCCGCTGCGGTTGCAGAACCGGCGAACGTCCGGTCGGGCCAGGCGGCTGCGGAAGCGGGCCGCGGTGATGGCGTAGCCGAGCAGGACGCTAAAGGCGATGGCCGTGAACGTCGTGCCGAGCAGCAGCATCTGCGGCAGGGCAGGGTCGGCCGGGCGGATGAACTGGGGCAGGAAGGCGGCGTAAAAGGCCAGCCCCTTCGGGTGCAGCACATTCACCGTGAAGGCCCGGAGGATGATCCGGGCCGGGCGCGTCTCCTGATTGCCGGTGCCCGCTTCGGGGGGCACCGGCGCACGCCACAGGGTAATGCCGAGATAAATCAGATACGCCGCCCCGAGCCATTTCAGCACCAGGAACCATTCGGCCGACGTCGCCAGCACTGCACCGAGGCCGAGGAAAGTGAGGGACATCGCCACGATGTCGCCGAGGCAGACGCCAAGGATGCTGAACAGGGCGTTGCGCAGCCCTGCCGACAGGGCATGGCCGGTGACCAGGAGCACGGTCGGGCCGGGAATCAGGATCACGGCGAAGGCCGCTGCAGCGAAGCCGGGCAGAAGTTGTAGCGAATCCATGGTGTGGGGCCTGGAGGGCGCAAGTCCGGAAGAGGGGGCGGGGGGGCCGCGGCCCCGGGCGGGGTGCTGCGCCCGCCCGCCGGAAGGCGGCTTACAGTACCTGGTCGAGCGCCTTTTCCAGCGTCGCCACGCAGCGGTCGACGTTGTGCAGCTTGTCGAGGCCGAACAGGCCGAGGCGGAAAGTCTTGAACTCGGCCGGTTCGTCGCACTGCAGCGGTACGCCGGCGGCAATCTGCAGCCCGGCGGCGGCGAACTTGGCGCCGCTCTTGATGGCGTCGTCGTCGGTGTAGCTGACCACCACCCCGGGGGCCTGGAAACCGTCGGCGGCGACGCTGCGGATGCCGCGCGCTTCGAGGGCAGCACGCACGCGGGCGCCGAGTTCGAGCTGCTCGGCCTTGACCTTGTCGAAGCCGTAGGCTTCGGTCTCACGCATCACCTCGTACAGCTTGACCAGGCCGTCGGTCGGCATCGTGGCGTGGTAGGCATGGGCGCCGCCTTCGTAGGCTTCCATGATCTGCAGCCACTTTTTCAGGTCGCAGGCGAAGCTGGTGCTGGTGGTGGCGTCCAGGCGTGCGCGCGCGACCGCACTCAGCATCACCATCGCGCAGCACGGCGAGGCGGTCCAGCCCTTCTGCGGGGCGCTGATGAGGACGTCGACGCCGGTCGCTTCCATGTCGACCCAGATCGTGCCGGAGGCGATGCAGTCGAGCACGAACAGGCCGCCCACTTCATGCACCGCGTCGGCCACCGCGCGCAGGTAGGCGTCGGGCAGGATCATGCCGGAGGAGGTCTCGACGTGGGGGGCGAACACGAGGTCGGGTTTGTGCTCGCGGATCGCGGCGACGACTTCGTCGATCGGTGCCGGGGCGAACGGCGCCTGCGGGCCGGCGGCGAGCGGACGGGCCTTCAACACGACCGAGGCGGCGGGGATGTTGCCGGCCTCGAAGATCTGGGTCCAGCGGTAGCTGAACCAGCCGTTGCGGATCACCAGGGTGTTCTTGCCGGTGGCGAACTGGCGCGCCACCGCTTCCATGCCGAAGGTGCCGCTGCCGGGCACGATCGCCACCGCCTGGGCGTGGTAGACCTTTTTCAGCAGCGCCGACAGGCCGCGCATGACGCCCTGGAAGCTCTTCGACATGTGGTTCAGCGAACGGTCGGTATAGACAACGGAATATTCGAGCAGGCCATCGGGATCGACATCGGGCAGCAGTCCGGGCATGGAAACCTCCAGAAAAAATGGACGTGATGGGCGCGCGGTGCAGGCCGGCCATTGCTTGCGGCCAGGCTTCGCGCGGCGCATTGGCGCAAAAGCATCATTCTATCGGCTCGCGCCCGCCTGTGCGCACCTGCTCGAGGTGCCCCGGAAGGGCGCGGCGGACGGCAGACGCGACCGCCGGACGGGGGCGGGGCGGCGCCGGGTGCGGTGCGCTCAGCCGGGTACGCCCGCCTTCTTGCGCAGGCAGCGGACGTAGGCGGCGCCGTCGGGCGGGGTGCCATTGCGCTGGGCGGTGAACAGCATCTCGCCGAGGCATTCGAGGGCGTCGTGGACGGCGTCGTGGCGTTCGCCGCGACGGCTGCAGGCGGCATCGAAGGCGGCGCGGATGCCGGGGGGCTGGTCGATCGACAGCTGTTCCTCGATCGCCAGGTGCAGCGACAGGTGGAGGAAGGGGTTGACCTGGCCGGCCTCGGGCGGAAAGTCGCGGTCGATCGACTCCGGGTCCTCGACCACGGCGTGGTATTCGGGGTGCAGGGTGAGGATGTCGGCCGCGATCGTTTCCATCGGCGTCAGCACTTCCTTGCTGCGGTACTTGCGCCAGGTGTCGATGAAGAAACTGCGCACCTGGTCACGGCTGGGGTTGAACATCGCATAACCTCGTTGTTGTGCGCCCGTGCGGGAGGCGGGGCAGGGTGGGAAGAGGGGCGCAACCCCGTGGGGGCCGCAACCCGATAAGGGCCGCAACCCCATGGGAGCAGCCTCTCCCGGGTCAATCGGTCTTGTCGCGGAACAGGCACAGGTCGCGCACGCGGCAGGCGCCGCAGCGGGGCTTGCGCGCGGTGCACACGTAGCGCCCGTGCAGGATCAGCCAGTGGTGGGCATCGAGCAGGTAGTCCTTGGGGATGCGCCGCATCAGCGCCTGCTCGACTTCGAGCACATCCTTGCCGGGGGCCAGGCCGCTGCGGTTGGCGAGGCGGAAGATGTGGGTGTCGACCGCCATCACCGGCTGGCGGAACACGGTGTTGAGCACCACGTTGGCGGTCTTGCGCCCGACCCCGGGCAGGGCTTCGAGCGCGTTGCGCTCGGCGGGCACTTCGCCGCCGTGGCGTTCGAGCAGCTGGCGCGACAGGGCCAGGGTGTGCTTCGCCTTGGTGCGGAACAGGCCGATGGTCTTGATGTATCCGGCGATGCCTTCCTCGCCCAGCGAGACCATCGCTTCGGGGGTCGGGGCGGCGGCGAACAGCTTGCGGGTGGCGAGGTTGACGCTGCGGTCGGTGGCCTGCGCCGAGAGCACGACCGCGACCAGCAGCTGGTAGGGCGAAGCGTATTCGAGCTCGGTCCGCGGGTTCGGGTCGGCGTCGTGGAGGCGGCGGAAGAATTCGCGGATCGCCTCGCGCTTCATCGTCGGCATCGGGCTCAGCCGGCGGCGGCCGATCCGCTTTCGGCTTCGTGCACGGCGGCCGCGGGCGGCGGCATCCGCCGGGCCCGGGCCGCGAGGCGGACGTTGAGCGCATTGAATACGGCGATCAGCACGCCGAGGGCGAAGAAGGCGCCGGGCGGCAGGATCGCGATCAGGAAGCCGGGGTAGTCGTCGCCGAACACCGACAGCGCCGAGGCCCCGGGCAGGATCATGTCGATGCCGGAAAACAGCGTGCCGGCGCCGAGCAGCTCGCGCAGCCCGCCCAGCACCGCCAGTACCCACACCAGGCCGAGGCCCATCATCAGGCCGTCGACGGTGGAGGTGAGCGGATCGTTCTTGGCCGCATAGGCTTCGACGCGGGCGAGCACGATGCAGTTGGTGACGATCAGCGGAATGAAGATGCCGAGCACCAGATAGAGGTCGTGCAGCCAGGCGTTGAAGGCGAGATCGACGACGGTGACCAGCGCGGCGATGATCAGGATGAACACCGGAATGCGGATCTCGTAGGGAATGAGGTTGCGCAGCGCCGACACTGCGAGGTTGGCCAGCGCCATGACGAGGATGGTGGCGAGGCCGAGGCTCACCGCGTTGACCATCGTCGTGCTCACCGCGAGGATCGGGCACAGGCCGAGCAGCTGGGCAAGGCCGGGGTTCTGCTTCCACAGCCCGTTCCAGGCGAGGTCGCGGAATTCGGTGGGGGTCATCACGGGGCTCCGAGCAGGCTGCCGGCAGGTGCGGCGAAGAAGGCGTCCAGGTGCTCGACGGCGAACGCGGTGCTGCGGCCGACGGCGCCGACCACCGCGCGTGCGCTGATGGTGGCGCCGCTGCGGTAGCCGAAGCTGCCGCCGTCCTTGCGTACTTTCCACGCCGCGGTGTCCACATCCTTCCAGCTGGCGACGGCGAACTGGCCGATCCACGGCATGTCCTTGCGGCGGTCCTTCTTCGGGTCGATGTAGTCGCCCAGGCCGGGGGTTTCCTTGTGCTCGGTGACGCGTACCCCGGACAGCCGGCCGTCGACGGCGACCGCCACCACCAGGGCGATGCGCCCGGCGTAGCCGTCGCTGGCGGCGGCCTCGATCACCAGCGCCACCGGCTGGCCAGCCTTGCGCGCGCGCCAGGCGCGGCCGCCGCCGTCCATGCCGATCGCGGGTGCCGGGCCGAAGCGCACGAGGTCGTCGAGCAGGGCGTTGTCGTAGCTGTCGGGGGGGAGCACCTCGTTGATCAGGCGCAGCTGGGCATCCTGCTTCGCGGTTTCGATCGCCGGCCGGGTGAGGCCGTAGGTCGCTGACATCAACGCGGTAAACACCAGGGTGAAGACCACCATGATCGCCGCGGTGCGCAGCGCGGTGCGGGGGGCGGAATAGCGCATGCTCATCGGCCGTCGCCTCCGGGGGTCCCGTTGCGGTGGCCGAAGACCGGGGGCTGGGTCTTCATGTCGAGCAGCGGCACGCACATGTTCATCAGCAGCACGGCGAAGGCGATCCCCTCGGGGTAGGCGCCGAAGTTGCGGATGAGCCAGGCGATCAGCGCGATGCCGGCAGCGAACAGGAGCTTGCCGCGTGGGGTGGTGGCACCCGAGACCGGGTCGGTGACGATGAAGAAGGCGGCAAGCATCGCGCCGCCGCTGGCGAGATGGAACAGCGGCGAGGCGAACTGCGCCGGATCGAGCAGCCAGAACAGCGCCGAGACCCCGCCGAGGGTGGCGATGAAGGCCGCCGGCATGTGCCAGGTGATGATCCGCGTGGCGAGCAGGAAGAGCCCGCCGAGGATGTAGCCGAGCGCGATCCATTCCCAGCCGCGGCCGCCGAGCAGGCCGAAGGCCGAGCCCTCGCGCACGGCATCGACCGATCCGACGCCGGTGCGCAGGCCGGTGCGCAGGGCATCGAGGGCGGTGGCGCCGGTGATGCCGTCGAGCTCGCGGGCGCCGCCCAGGATCAGCGCGAGCTGGGTGTCGAAGGGCAACTGCCCGGCCGGCGGCCACTGCGACATCAGCGCCGGAAAGGCGACGATCATCGTGCAGTAGGCGACCATTGCCGGGTTGAACGGATTCTGGCCGAGACCGCCGTAGAGGTGCTTGACGGCGACGATGGCGACCAGCACGGCGGTGACGGTGAGCCACCACGGCACGATCGGCGGGAAGCATAGCGTCACCAGCCAGGCGGTGACGACGGCCGACAGGTCGGTGACGGCGATGCCGACCGGGCGGCGGCGCAGGCGCAGCATCAGGGCTTCGGCGAGCACCGCGGTGACGGTGGCGAGGGCGAGGTTGATCAGCACGCCGGCGCCAACTTGCCACACGTAGGCGGCGATTCCGGGCAGCAGCGCGATCAGCACCAGGCCCATCGTGCGCTGCACGCTGACCGGTTTGCGGACGTAGGGTGAATGGATCATGGCGGGGTCAGTGGCGGGGCTCGGAGCCGTCGTCGGGCGTGCCCGGGGGCGGCGCGTCGGCGGCCGACAGTTCGGGCGCGCGGCGGTGGTCGATCGCATGCACCGCCTCCAGCACCTTGCGGCGGGCTTCGATGTCGGCGATCTCGGCCTGTTTCTCGGGGCTCAGGTTGTCGGTGTTGCGCGGCCGGGTTTCGGCCTTTTGCGCCTGGGCGCGGGCGAGCGCGGCGGCGATCAGGGCTTTCTTCGGGTCTTCCTCGGCGGTATCGGCCGCGGCAGGCGGTGCCGTGTTTTCGCTGTCGAGCCGGGCGTGGGTCTCGGCGGCCTTGGCCGCGAGCCGGGCGGCTTTTTCGGCTTTTTCGCGCTCCTGGCGGAAGTTGCGGAACTCGAAACGCTCGCGGGCCTGGTCGGCAGCGGCCTTTTCGCGTTCGCGCGCCCAGATCTCGCTCTTGGAAAAGCGGAAGTAGTCCACCAGCGGGATGTGGGCCGGGCATACGTAGGCGCAGCAGCCGCATTCGATGCAGTCGAAGAGGTGGTACTCCTGCGCCTTGCCGAAGTTCTTCGAGCGGCCGAACCAGTACAGCTCGAGCGGCTGCAGTTCGGCCGGGCAGGCGCGGGCGCATTCGCCGCAGCGGATGCAGGGCTGCTCGGCCGGGGCGGGCGGGAACAGGGTCGGCGAGGCCGAGATGAGGCAGTTGCTGCCCTTGACGATGGGCACGTCCAGGCGCGGCAGGGCGAAGCCCATCATCGGTCCGCCCATCAGGGTGCGGTCGGTGTCGGCCTTCGGCTGGGCGAGCGCGAGCAGGTCTGCGACCGGAGTGCCGATCAGCACTTCCCAGTTGCCGGTGCGGGCGACGTTGCCGGTGAGTGTGACGACGCGGCTCAGCAGCGGCTCGCCGTGGACGATGGCGCGATACACCGCGTGCGCGGTGCCGACGTTGAAGCACTGCACGCCGTAGTCGCCGCCGAGCTTGCCGTAGGGGATTTCGACCCCGGTGAGGACGCGGATGAGCTGCTTTTCGCCGCCCGCGGGGTAGAGCGCCGGCACCGGCACGATGCGTATATCGCCGGCCGCTGCCGCTGCCGCTGCCTCGCGCATTGCCGCGATCGCCTCGGGCTTGTTGTCCTCGATGCCGACGACCAGTTCGCGCGCGCCGATCAGCTCGCGCAGGATCGCCGCGCCGGCGAGGATGTCGGCGGCACGCTCGCGCATCAGGCGGTCGTCGCAGGTGATCCAGGGCTCGCACTCGGCGCCGTTGAGGATCAGGGTCTCGATGCCGGCGCCCTTGCCGAGCTTGACGTGGCTGGGGAAGGTCGCGCCGCCAAGGCCGACGATGCCGCAATCGCGCAGCCAGGCGAGCGCCTGTTCGCGGCTGGCGGCGTGGTAATCGAACGGGGCGTGCTCGATCCAGCGCTCTTCGCCGTCGGGGGCGATGACCACGCAGGGAGTGTCGAGCCCGGAAACATGGGCCATCGGATAGTGCCCCAGGTCCACCACCGTGCCCGAAGTGGGGGCATGGACCGCGGTGCCGAGGAAGCCTTCGGGCGCGCCGATGCGCTCGCCCTTGAGCACGCGCTGGCCCACTTCGACGATGCAGTTCGCGCTCGCACGCGTGCTTTGGCGCAGCGGCACGATCAGGCGCGGGGGCAGGGGGGCGCGGCCGATGGGGGCGCCGGCCGACTCGTTCTTGTGGGCATCGGGCTTGATGCCGCCGCGAAACTTGAACAGGCGCCCGATCATGCCGCCTTCCTGATTTCGATCACCGGGTATTTCCATTTCCAGGTCTGCACGGTCTCGGTCACCGCCACCATCGCGATGCAGTCGACCGGGCAGGGGGCGAGGCACAGCTCGCAGCCGGTGCACAGCGGTTCGACCACGGTGTGCATCTGCTTGGCGGCGCCGACGATGGCATCGACCGGGCAGGCCTGGATGCACAGCGTGCAGCCGATGCATACCTGTTCGTCGATGACCGCCACCGCCTTGGGTTTTTCCACCCCGTGCTCTTCGGACAGGGGCTTGAATTCGCGCCCGAGCAGGTCGGCGAGCTTGCGGACCCCTTCCTCGCCCCCGGGCGGGCACTGGTTGATGTCGGCTTCGCCGTTGGCGATGGCTTCGGCATAGGGCTTGCAGCCGGGGTAGCCGCACTGGCCGCACTGGGTCTGCGGCAGGATGGCGTCGATCTTCTCGACCAGCGGGTCGCCTTCGACCTTGAAGCGGATCGCGGCATAGCCCAGGGTCGCGCCGAGCACGAGGGCGATGCCGGTCATCACGAGCAGTGCGGTCAACATGGGGGAGTCTTGTCGTGTCCGGGTTGGTGGGCGAGGGCGGGCTTGTGCGCCATGCTGCTGACTGGTGCGTCGTCGTCCTGATCCGTGCTGCACCCGCGCAGGGGCCGGCGCTTCACTGGAAGCGGTCCAGTCCGGCAAAGCCCATGAACGCGAGGCTCATGAAGCCGGCGGTGATCATGGCGATCGCCGTGCCTTTGAACGGCACAGGAATATCGGCGCCTTCGAGGCGCTCGCGGATGCCGGCGAACAGCACCAGCGCGAGGGTGAAGCCGAGCGAGGAGCCGAAGCCGAACAGCAGCGACTCGAGCAGGTCGTGCTTCATGCCGACGTTGAGCAGCGGCACGCCGAGCACCGCGCAGTTGGTGGTGATCAGCGGCAGGTAGATGCCCAGCACCTGGTGCAGCAGCGGGCTGGTCTTCTGGATCACCAGCTCGGTGAGCTGGACGATCGCCGCGATCACGACGATGAAGGACAGGGTGCGCAGGTAGGCGAGATCGAGCGGCTGCAGCAGGTAATGGTCGATCAGGTAGCTGGTGCCCGCCCCCAGGGTGAGCACGAAGGTGGTGGCCGCGCCCATGCCGATCGCGGTCTCGAGCTTTTTCGACACGCCCATGAAGGGGCACAGCCCGAGGATGCGGACGAGGACGACGTTGTTCACCAGAACGGCGCCGACGACGACGAAGATGTAGCTGGTCATGATCCGCGAGCAGTTGATAATCGCCGGATTATCGCCCGCCGGAGGCGGCGTACTCAACCCTGGCGCATTTATAAGCTTATGCCATGGCGACGTCCGGCGGCGGTCCGGGGGTGGGGTTCAGCGCCAGTCGGGCGGCGGCGGGCCGAGGCTGGCGGTGTGCACCGTCCACCGGCCGCTGCGCCGGTCCTCGAAGAAGTGGCGCAGGCTCATCAGGATCGAGCGGAAGGCGATCTGCTGCCACGGGATGTCCTCTTCGCGGAACAGCGCGACCTCGAGCGACTCTTCGCCGGGGCGGAAGTCGAGGTCGAGCAGGCGGGCGCGATAGACGATGTGGACCTGGCTGATGTGCGGCACGTCGATCAGGGTATACAGCTCGCCGACTTCGATGCGGGCGCAGGCTTCTTCGAGGGTTTCGCGGGCCGCGGCCTGGGCGGTGGTTTCCTCGTTTTCCATGAACCCGGCGGGCAGGGTCCACATGCCGTGGCGCGGTTCGATTGCACGCCGGCACAGCAGCACGCGGTCTTCCCACTCCGGCAGGGCGCCGACGACGATCTTCGGGTTCTGATAGTGGATCGTCCCGCACTGTTCGCACACGTGGCGCGGCAGGGTGTCGCCGGGCGGGATGCGGAAGGCGACTCCGGCGCCGCAGTTCGAACAGAATTTCATCGCGAGGCGTCCCCCCGGGCGGGCGTCAGGCGGCCAGTTCGAGCAGCGCGGCGAACGCCTGCTCGAACTGGGCGAGGCCCTCGCGCTGGAGGCGCTCGCCGGCGGCGTCGAGGTCGATGCCGAGGGCGCGCAGGGCGGCGTAGTGCGCGCTTGCAGCGCCTGTTTCGGCCTCCAGCGTGGCGGCGATGCGGCCGTGGTCGCGCAGCGCGGCGAGGGTGGTGTCGGGCAAGGTGTTGACCGTTTCCGCGCCGATCAGCGGCTCGACGTAGAGCAGGTCGCTGTAAGCCGGGTTCTTGGTGCCGGTGCTCGCCCACAGCAGATATTGCGGGCGGGCGCCGGCGGCGCGCAGCGCTTCGAAGCCGGCGCCGTGGAAGCGCTCGCGGTAGCGCTGGTAGGCGAGCCGGGCCATCGCCACTGCGGTGCGGCCGCGCAGCGCCAGCGCCTCGCCGCCGGTTTCCTCGAGCTGCTTGTCGATCAGGGTGTCGACCCGCGACAGGAACAGGCTCGCCACCGACATCAGCGGGGCGAGCTCGCCGCCGGCGCGGCGCAGGCGTTCGAGACCGCGGACATAGGCTTCGGCGACCGCGTCGACGTGGGCGAGGGAGAACATCAGGGTGACGTTGACACCGACTCCGGCGCCGATCAGGCGCTCGACCACTTCCACCCCGGCAGCGGTGGCGGGCACCTTGATCAGCAGGTTGGGGCGGTCGACGGTGGCGCTCAGGCGCAGCCCGGCGGCGACGGTGGCGTCGGCGTCGTGCGCGAGCGCGGGGGCGACTTCGAGGCTGACGTAGCCGGCATCGCCGTGGCTGTCTTCGTGCAGCGGCAGCAGCAGGTCGCAGGCGCGGCGCACGTCGGGGATCACCAGCGCCTCGTAGCGCCCTTCGGCGTCCATCGGCTGCTGGCGCAGGGCGTCGAGATCGTCCTCGTAATAGCGGCCGTCGGCGATCGCCTTGTGGAAGATCGCAGGGTTGGTGGTGACGCCGGCGATGCCGTCTTCGGCGATCAGACGGGCGAGATGGCCGTCGTTGAGCAGGGTGCGGGAGAGGTTGTCGAGCCAGAGCTGCTGGCCGTGCTGGCGTACCTGGAGCAACGGATTCATCGATTTACCTGGGTGAGCATGGACAGGCCGGGACGCTGCTGCGGCTGCGGCGCAAACCGGAAGGCCGATTGTGCCCTGAAATCGGCGTCCAGGGGAGGCCGGCGAGGCGGGGCGGCGAGGGCCGGTGCCGGCTCAGGCCGGTGGCTTGGCGGGGAAGGGGGCGCTCCAGCCCAGGGCTGCGAGGACGGCGGCGAAGTCCGGCGCCGGCGGGGCCTGGATCTGCAGCACGGCACCGGAGACAGGGTGGCGCAAGCCCAGTGCGGTGCACGCGAGGAGCAGGCGGGCGCTGCCGAACAGCTGCTGGAACAGGCGGTTGTGGCGGCCCTTGCCATACGTGGCGTCGCCGATGATGGGGTGGGCGATGTGCTTGAGATGGCGCCGCAGCTGGTGGCGACGGCCGGTTTCGGGGATGAGCTCGAGCAGGGCGTAGCGGCTGCTGGGGTAGCGGTCGACGCGGTAAGGGAGCTCGGCGTGGGCCAGTACACGGTACTGGGTGCGCGCTGGCAAGGGCGTTGGCGGTGGCGGAGTTTGGCTGGGGCCGTCGGCGGCGGTGTCGGTGTCGGGGGCGGCGGCTTGCACTGCGCTGTCCTCTTCGTCCTCGGGCAGGCGGCCGCGCTCGCCGGCGCCGCGCCCGCGGCTGCGTTCGATCGGATCCAGGCGGCGGGCGAGCGGGTGGTCGATGAGGCCGGCGGTGGGCGGGCGGCCACGGACGACCGCCAGGTAGCGCTTGTCCACCCGGCGCGACTCGAACTGGGCGCCAAGGGCCGCGGCGGTCTCGCGCTCGAGCGCGAACAGCAGCACGCCGGAGGTGCCGCGGTCGAGGCGGTGGGCGGGAAACACGCGACGACCGAGCTGGTCGCGCAGCAGCTGCACGGCGAAGCGCTGCTCACCGGCGGCGATCGGGCTGCGGTGCACGAGCAGGCCGGAAGGCTTGTGGATCGCGACCAGCCAGTCGTCCTGGTAGAGGATGTCGAGCATGGAACCGGCCCCGCAGGGCCGGACAGGTTCGGGCGGGTTCAGGCGAAGTTCTTCGCCGCGAAGTCCCAGTTGGCGAGCTTGTCGAGGAAGGTGGCGACGAAGTCGGGGCGGCGGTTGCGGTAGTCGATGTAGTAGGCGTGCTCCCACACGTCGATACAGAGCAGCGCGGTGTCGCCGGTGGTCAGCGGGGTGCCGGCGGCGCCCATGTTGACGATGTCGACGGCGCCGTCGGCCTTCTTCACCAGCCAGGTCCAGCCCGAGCCGAAGTTGCCGACCGCGGAAGCCTGGAAGGCCTTCTTGAAGTCGTCGAAGGAACCCCACTTGGCCCGGATCGCGTCGGCCAGCGCGCCGCTGGGCTCGCCGCCGCCGGCGGGCTTCATGCTGCTCCAGAAGAAGGTGTGGTTCCAGACCTGGGCGGCGTTGTTGTAGAGGCCGCCGGCGGGGGCCTTCTTGACGATGGCTTCGAGGTCGAGGTTCTCGTACTCGGTGCCCTTGATCAGGTTGTTCAGGTTGGTGACGTAGGCCTGGTGGTGCTTGCCGTGGTGGAACTCCAGCGTTTCCGCGGAAATGTGCGGAGCCAGGGCATCCTTGGCATAAGGCAGGGCGGGCAGGGTGTGTTCCATGCGGGTTCTCCTTTATTCGGCTTGTTTTGTCTGAAGCTGGGGAAAAAGCCCGAGGATTCTAGTCGGGATTTTGCCCCGCTGACAATGCTCGCGCCCGAATGTTAAGACTATCGGGCTGTTTGTGAAACGCTATCGGCAAGCCCCGGGTCGGTGGGCGTTTGCACAGGATTCGACCGCAGTCAGTCGTCGTGGTGCCCGATAACGGAGGTGTCGAGGCGGCCGCGGGCCAGCTGCACGCTGACCGTGGCGCCGTTTTCGACTTCTGCCGCGGAGCGCAGCACGCGGCCGTGGGGGTCGCGCGCGATGGCGTAGCCGCGGGCGAGCACGGCCTCGGGGGCGAGGTGCTGGAGGTGGGCGGCGAGCGCCGCGAGCCGCACCCGGCGCAGTTCCGCCTGGGTGTGCATCGCCTGGCGCAGGCGCAGGCCGAGGGCGTCGACCCGCTGCCGGTACGAGGCGAGTTCGGGCCGCGCCGCGTCCAGGCGGGTGCCGGCGCGGGCGCAACGCAGCGCAGCGCGCTCGAGCCGGCGTTCGAGCGCCGCGCGCAGATGGCGCGCGGCGAGCGCGAGACGTTCCCGTTCGCGCTCCAGGCGCTGCCGCGGATGGATCAGGCGCAGGGTGGCGCGGTCGAGGCGCTGGGCCAGGGTTTCGAGACGGCGGCCGATGGCGCGCCCGAGGCGGGGTTCGAGCGCCGCCAGTTCGGCGCGCACCGCATGCCAGCCGGCGCTGGCGAGTTCGGCTGCGCTGGTCGGCGTGGGCGCGCGCAGGTCGGCGGCTAAATCGGCGATGGTGAAGTCGGTTTCGTGGCCGATGCCGCTCACCACCGGCAGCGGGCAGGCGCGCAGGGCGCGGGCCAGGGATTCGTCGTTGAAGGCCCACAGGTCTTCGATGCTGCCGCCGCCGCGCACCAGCAGCAGCAGCTCGATGCCGTCCTGGCGCGCCCGCCGGCCTGCGGTCGCGACCGCGTCGCGCAGGCGGGCTGCGGCGTCCGCGCCCTGCACCGGGGCGGGATAGAGAACCGCCGCCAGATGAGGCGCCCGCCGGTGCAGGGTGACCAGCACGTCGCGCAGCGCCGCCGCCTGCGGCGAGCTGACGATGCCGATCGCGCGCGGAAAGCGCGGCAGGGGGCGGCGGCCCGCCGGGTCGAACAGGCCTTCGGCGGCGAGCCGGTTCTTGAGCCGGTTGAAGGCCTCGAACAGCGCGCCGATGCCGGCCGGGCGCAGCGCCTCGACGTTGAGCTGGTAGTCGCCGCGCGCCTCGTACAGGGTTGCCAGCGCGCGCGCTTCGACCCGCATGCCGTTTTCCGGGCGGAACGGCAGCAGCTGTGCGCGGTTGCGCCACATCGCGCAGCGTACCTGGGCGTTCGCGTCCTTGAGGGTGAAATACACATGACCGGAGGCCGCCCGGGTGAGGTTGGAAATTTCGCCGCCGACCCATAGCAGGGGAAGTGCGGATTCCAGTGCCTCGCGTGCCAGGCGGTTGAGTTCGGAGACGCTAAGTACCGGGGCGGACAGCGTTCTTGCCGGGTTTTCGGCATCGGGAGGAGGGGCGGCGGGGGACGGATTCATGGCTGGATTGTAGCGGAATCCACAGCTGCGGCGGCCTGTCAAGGGCCTGTCTGCAAGTCCTTGAGGGGAAAGGGGTTGATCTGCAACTCGTTGAAAACAAACAGTTTAAAATGTTGCACAATTTTTCATCGGAGTGTCCGAAGGCTTGTGGCGACCGGCTTTGCGGGCAACATCCCAAAACAACCCACAAACTTATCCACAGCTTCTGTGGATTCCTCCGCCAATCCCGTCTGGCGCCTGGCAAGGGCCGGGAGGGGGCGGCCGAAAGCCGGCCGGGAGTGCTCGGCTGCCGCCGGCCGTGCTTGCTGCCGCCGGCCGGCGGCGCTAGAGTGCCGCCTTTGTTCCAAGGGGGCATGCGTGTTCGCGATCATCCAGGCTGTTGGCTGGCCGATCTGGCCCTTGATTCTGGCTTCGGTGATCGCGGTGGCGCTGATCATCGAACGCTCGATCGCCCTGCGCCGGGCGAGCATCGTGCCGTCCGGCCTGCTCGGCGACGTCCTCGATGAGCTGCGCGGCAATGGCGTGTCGCCGGCGATGATCGAGCGCGTCGGGGGGCATTCGCCACTGGGCCGGGTGCTGGCCGCCGGGCTGCGCAACGTCAATAGCCCGCGCGAGATGATGAAGGAATCGATCGAGGAGACCGGCCGCGCCGTCGCCCACGAGCTCGAGCGCTTCCTGACCACGCTCGGCACCATCGCCGCGATCAGCCCGCTGATGGGGCTGCTCGGCACCATCATCGGCATGATCGACATCTTCGCCTCGCAGGGGGTGAGCGGCGCCAACCCGGCACAGCTTGCGCAAGGCATCTCGATCGCCTTGTACACCACCGGCCTCGGCCTCATCATCGCCATTCCGGCGATGATCTTCTGGCGCCATTTCCGCGCCCTGGTCGACGGCTTCGTGATCGACATGGAGCAGCTGGCGGTCAAGCTGGTCGAAGTCGCCCACGGCGAACGCCGCGCCTGACAGGGGCTGCCGCCATGAATTTCCGCCGCGGCAGTCGCAACGGGGAGCCGGAGATCAACCTGATCCCGCTCATCGACGTGGTCCTGGTGATCATCATCTTCCTGATGCTGACGACGACCTTTTCCCGGGTCTCGGGGCTGGAGATCAGCCTGCCCACGGCCGAACCCGACGGCGCCGAGGCGGTGGCGAACGAGATCGTCGTCGTCGTCAGCGCGGCCGGCGAGGTGCTGGTCGACGGCCAGCCCGTCGGCGGGCGCGATGTCGGCGCGACTGCGGCGGCGCTCGCCAGGGCCGCGGCCAGGGCTGCAGGCGCGCAGCGCCCGCCGGTGGTGGTGATCAATGCCGACGCCCGCACCGCGCACCAGCGCGTGATCGATGTCATGCAGGCGGCGCAGCGGGCCGGGCTGGCGCACATCACCTTCGCCACCCAGACGCCGCCCGAGTGAGCGCTTGAGCATGTCTGTCCCCGCATTCTGGCTGCGCCGTGGCGTGCTCGCCGGCATGGCGTTTCCGCTGGCGCAGCTGTTCGGCGCGCTCGCGCGCTGGCGGCGCAGGGCGTTGCGCCCGCAGCGGCTGCCGGTGCCGGTGATCGTGGTCGGCAACATCGCCGTCGGTGGCAGCGGCAAGACGCCGGTGGTCGACTGGCTGGTCGGCGTGCTGCGCGCCCGGGGCTGGCATCCGGGGATCGTCAGCCGTGGCCATGGCGGACGGATCGAGGGCGTCGCCGCGGTGCCGGCCGAGGGTGATCCGGCGCTGTACGGCGACGAGCCGGTGTTGCTCGCGCGCCTGACCGGGTGCCCGCTGGTGATCGGCCGTGACCGTCCGGCGGCCGCGCGCGAGCTGCTGCGCCTCCACCCCGGGTGTGACGTCATCGTCGCCGACGACGGCATGCAGCACTACCGCCTCGGGCGCGACCTGGAGGTCGCGGTGGTCGATGAGGCCACCCTCGGCAACCGCCTGCTGCTGCCGGCCGGCCCCTTGCGCGAGCCCTTGTCACGGCTGGCCGAGGTCGATCTGGTGATCGCTCATGGGCCGCTGGCGGCGGCCACGCGCGCCGCTGCCGGCGCGGTGCCGGTGTTCGACATGCATCTGCAGGGCGGATCGCTGGAGGCCGTGGCTGCCCCCGGGCGGACGCGTCCGGTCGCGGAGCTGCGCGGCTGCCGGGTGCATGCGGTGGCGGGCATCGGCCGGCCGCAGCGCTTTTTCGAACAGCTTGCCGGCGACGGCATCGAGCCCGTGCCCCATCCCTTTCCCGACCACCACCGCTTCACTCCCGCTGATCTCGATTTCGGCGATGCGCTGCCGATCCTGATGACGGCCAAGGATGCGGTAAAATGCCGCCCTTTCGCGCCCGAGGATTGCTGGGAATACCCGGTGCGGGCGCAGATCGGTTCGGGAGCCGCCGAACGCATCCTGGAGAAGCTCGAAGATGGACGCACGACTGCTTGAAATCCTCGTCTGCCCGCTGTGCAAGGGGCCGCTCGACTACCTGAAGGACAAGCAGGAGCTGGTGTGCAAGGCCGACCGCCTCGCCTACCCGATCCGCGACGACATCCCGGTGATGCTCGACGAGGAAGCGCGCGCACTGAGTGCCGAAGAAGTCGACGCCCTGCGCAAGTGAGTCCGATGGCGCCGCCGCTTCCCACGCCCTTCCAGTTTCGCATCGTCATTCCGGCGCGCTACGCCTCGACCCGGCTGCCGGCCAAGCCGCTCGCCGACATCGCCGGCAAGCCGATGATCGTGCGCGTGCTCGAGCGCGTGCACGCGGCCGGTGCCGCCGGGGTCTGGGTCGCGACCGATCACCAGGGGGTACGCGCCGCGGTCGAGGCCGCGGGCGGGACGGTGGTGATGACCCGCACCGACCACCCGAGCGGGACCGACCGCCTGGCCGAGGTCGCGGCGCGGTGCGGCTGGGGCGACGACGAGATCGTGGTCAACGTCCAGGGCGATGAGCCGCTGATCGATCCCGCCGCGGTCGCCGCGGTCGCCCGCGCACTGGCGGCCGATCCCGATGCCGCGATCGCGACCGCGGCCCATGCCATCGTCGAGGCCGGCGAGGCCTTCAATCCGAATGTGGTGAAGGTGGTGTGCGATGCCGCCGGCCGTGCCCTGTATTTTTCCCGGGCGCCGATTCCGTGGGCGCGTGACGCCTGGGCGGGCGAGGGCGGGCGGAACGCCTTGCCGTCCGGCCTGCCGCTGCTGCGCCATGTCGGGCTGTACGCCTACCGGGCCGGGTTCCTGCGCCGCTATGCCGGGCTCGCACCTTCTCCGCTGGAGCAGTGGGAGGCGCTCGAGCAGCTGCGCGCGCTGTGGCACGGCTTTCCGATCCGCGTCATCGAGCTCGCCGAGGCGCCGCCGGCCGGCGTGGATACGGCGGAAGACCTCGAGCGCGTGCGCGCTGCGTTTACGGCTGGGGCGGCGGCGGGCGGGGTTTGACCGGCTGCCGCGTGTCGGTTAAGTTTCGGCCTCTTTATTCATTGATAAGGAAAGCGCCAGCTCAATGGCTTTCCAATTTTCGGGAGGGTGTATGCGACTGATTCTGTTGGGACCGCCGGGCGCCGGCAAGGGGACGCAGGCCAACTTCATCAAGGAGAAGTTCGGCATTCCGCAGATCTCCACCGGCGACATGCTGCGCGCCGCGGTCAAGGCGGGCACGCCGCTCGGGATCGAGGCGAAGAAGGTGATGGATGCCGGCGGCCTCGTCTCCGACGACATCATCATCGGCCTGGTGAAGGATCGCCTGCAGCAGGATGACTGCAAGAGCGGCTACATGTTCGACGGCTTTCCGCGCACCATTCCGCAGGCCGACGCGATGAAGGAAGCGGGCGTGGCGATCGACTTCGTGCTCGAAATCGACGTCCCCGACAGCGAGATCGTCGAGCGCATGAGCGGGCGCCGCGCCCACCTGGCGTCGGGCCGCACCTACCACGTCAAGTACAACCCGCCGAAGGTCGAGGGCAAGGACGACGTCACCGGCGAAGACCTGGTGCAGCGCGACGACGACAAGGAAGAGACGGTCAAGAAGCGTCTCGACGTCTACCATGCCCAGACCAAGCCGCTGGTCGAGTACTACGGCAAGTGGGCGGCTTCGGGCGATGCCAGGGCACCGAAGGTGCGCAAGATCTCCGGCCTCGGCGCGGTCGATGCGATCACCGCACACGCCTTCGAGGCGCTGAAGTAAGCCTGCGCGGGAGCAGTATCCGGCCCGCCGCTGCAGCGGGCTTGTCAGTGCGCGGCCGCTCCGGGAAGATCGGAGCGGCCGCGCTGCTTTTTGTGCCGCCGTGCACCCTGTGCGGATGCCCGTCTCGAAGCTCTTATCGGAGTCGATCCCGATGTCTCATGCCAACCTGCTTTACGCCCATTCGGGCGGAGTGACCGCGGTGATCAATGCCACTGCGGCGGCGGTGATCGCCGCCGCGCGCGAACAGGGGGGGCGGATCGGCACGGTGCTGGCGGCGCACCGGGGCATCGTCGGGGTCCTCCACGAGGACCTGATCGATACCGGTGGCCTGGATGGCGCAGCGCTGGCGCGCCTGGCGCGGACGCCGGGCGGGGCGTTCGGCTCGTGCCGTTTCGATCTGCCGCACGACGACGACGGGAAGGTGATGGAGCGCCTGTTCGCCGTGTTCGACGCCCATGACATTGGTTTCCTGCTCTATAACGGCGGCAACGGCTCGATGGATGCGGTCGCCCGCCTGCAGGCCGAAGCGCGGCGGCGTGGGCATCCGCTGCTCTGCATCGGGGTGCCGAAGACGGTGGACAACGATATCGTCGGCACCGACTGCTGCCCGGGGTTCGGTTCGGCGGCGAAGTACCTGGCGACTTCGATGCTGGAAGCGGGACTCGATATCGCTTCGATGGCCGGCGCCAAGGGCAGCGTGTTCGTCATGGAAGTGATGGGGCGCAATACCGGCTGGCTGGCGGCGGCGACCGCGCTCGCCGCGGGCGGCGATCCCGCGCGGCCACCGCATGTCGTGCTGGTGCCGGAAGTGGCCTTCGACGAGGACGCCTTCCTTGCGCGGGTGCGTGAAACGACCGAGCGCCTGGGCTATTGCGCGATCACCGTCGCCGAGGGCATCCGCTACGCCGACGGTAGCCTGCTGATGGAAAAGTCGCACGATGCCCGCGGCTACGTGCAGCTCGGCGGGGCGGGCTCGGCGGTGGCACGGATGATTCACCAGCGTCTGGGTTACAAGCACCACTGGGCGATTCCCGATTACCTGCAGCGCGCCGGCGGGCACTGGCTGTCGGCGACCGACCATGCGCAGGCGATGGCGGTCGGCCGTGCCGCGGTGGCATACGCGGTGCAGGGGCTGGGCGGCACGATGCCGGCGATCCGGCGCGTGCACGACGCGCCCTATCAGTGGGACATGGCCCCGCTCGACTGTGACGCGATCGCCAACCTCGAGCGCACGCTGCCGGCCGACTTCGTCCGCGCCGACGGCCTGCACGTCACCGCGGCGGCGTGCGACTACATCCGCCCCCTGATCGCAGGCGAGCTCACCCAGCCCACGCAGCACGGCCTGCCGGATTACCGCGCCTTCGACCTGCCGCGGCTCGGCCGGCGGCTGGCCGCATGGCGGGGGTGAGCGGCCCGCCGGCCCCGATCGCAGCGGAAGGGGAACGCGCTTGTCACGTATCGTCAATCTGCTGATCGCGTCCGGTCTGTACGTTGGCCTCAACATCTGGCTCGGCGCCGAACTCGGCCCGCCCGGTGCCGGCCTGGCGCTGGTCGCCACCATCGCCTGGCTGTGGGTGAGCGAGGCCCTGCATGTCAGCGTCACTGCCCTGCTGGTGCCGCTGCTCGCTGCGCTGAGCGGCGTGCTCGCGTTCGACGAGGCCTTGCTGCAGTTCGCCGATCCGGTGATCTTCCTGTTCCTCGGCGGCTTCGCGCTCGCCGCCGGCCTCCAGCGCCAGGGGCTGGACCGGTGGATGGCCGGGCGGGTACTGCGCTGGGCGGGGGCCGACTTCGGACGCGCGACCCGCTGGCTGTTCTGGCTCACGGCCTTCCTGTCGATGTGGATCAGCAATACCGCGACCGCGGCGATGATGCTGCCGCTGGCGCTCGGCTTGTTGTCCGCGCTGCCGCTGGAACCGTACCGCCGGACGTGGACCTATGTGCTGCTGGGGGTGGCCTTTTCGGCCAATATCGGTGGCATCGGCACCGTGGTGGGCAGTCCGCCGAACGCGATCGCGGCGGCCCATGCCGGGGTCTCGTTCGGCGCATGGCTGAGCTGGGGGCTGCCGCTGGTGGTGGTGTTGATGCCCCTGATGGAATTCGCCCTGCGCCGCGCGGTGAAGCCCCGGCTCGACGTCGCGCTCACCCCGCCACCGCCGCAGGCGGCGTGGAACGCGACGCAGAAACGGATGATCGGCTTGTTCGGGCTGACCGTGTCGCTGTGGGTGTTTGGGGCTCCGCTCGGCGAGTGGGTGGGGCTGGAGCGTGGCTACGACGCTGCCGTGGCCGTGCTCGCCCTGGTGATGCTGCACGCATCCGGGCTGGCGCGCTGGGTGGACATCGAGCGCGGCACGGAATGGGGCGTGTTGCTGCTGTTTGGTGGTGGCCTGGCGCTGAGCAAGGCGCTGGCCGACAGCGGTGCGGCGGCCTGGCTGGCGGCCCAGTTCGGCGGGCCGCTGGCGCAGATGCCGGTCCTGCTGTGCGTCGCGCTGATGGTGTTGTTCGCGCTGATTATCACCGAGGTCACCAGCAATACCGCGAGTGCGGCCCTGCTGATCCCGCTCTTCCTGGGGCTTGCGCCTCATGTCGAGCGGGTGCCGCTGGCGGTGCTGGTGGCGGTCGGCACCTCCTGCGCCTTCCTGCTGCCGGTGGCGACCCCGCCCAACGCGATCGTGTTCGGCAGCGGCCACGTCACGCAGCGGGCGATGATCGGCGGCGGCTTGCGCGTGACCCTGCTCGTCTATCCCGCACTCGTGCTGTTCGCCGCCGTGGCGCTGGCGCTCTACTGATCCTCGACGTTCAGGCCTGCGGCAACAGGGTTCCACGCGGGGTGTCACCGCTGTTGCGCTCCGGCATGTAGGCGGCGACCTGGCACAGGATCGCGGCAACGTAGGGAATGCATTGCAGGCACAGGATGCCGACCCATAGCTGGGTCTCCAGGTTGTCGGCGCCGCGCTGGGCGACCAGGGTGGCGGCGCCCATCAGCAGCGCGACGAGCATGCCGATTTCCTCGCGGATGGGGTTGAAGAAGGCGAGCGCGCCGCCGCCGCGCCAACCCTTGGGGGTGACGACGAAGACGCCCTTCTTCTTCACCAGGCCGGCGAACACGCCGCGTGCGATCGCGTGCGCCAGGCCGACCGACAGGATCGAGGCGCCGAGGATGTCCTTCCACGGGCAGTCCATCGTGCGCCGGTAGAGGATCGGGCCGAGTGCGGCCTTGAACGCCATGAAGCCCAGGATCGGCAGGGCGAGCGCGATCACCGGCAGGCCGAAGGCTTTCGGGAACAGCAGGATGCCCAGGGTCCACAGCAGGCTGCCGAAGGCGAACACGAGCTGCAGCGCGTCGCCCAGCCAGGCGAACCAGCCGGTGAGGAAGTGATAGCGCTGGGCGAGGTTCAGGGTGCTGCGCCCGAGCATCTGCGGCAGGTGGGCCTTGAGGATCTGCATCGCGCCGAAGGCCCAGCGGAAGCGCTGGCTCTTGATCGCGGCAAAGCCCGAAGGCGTGAGCCCGCGGCCGAAGATGTGGTCGACGTAGCGGGTGTCGTAGCCCTTCTCGATCAGGCGCAGGCCGAGCTCGGTGTCCTCGCAGATGCACCACTCCGACCAGCCGCCCACTTCTTCGAGCGCGCGGCGCCGCACCAGGGTCATGGTGCCGTGCTGGATCAGGGCGTTGCGCTCGTTGCGGTGGTGCATGCCGATGCGGAAGAAACCGTCGAACTCCCAGTTGCACATGCGCTTGAAGGGCTGGGTCTCCCAGTCGCGGTGCGCCTGCGGGGCCTGCACCACGGCGACCTCGGACTGATCGAAGTGCGGGATCAGGCAGGCCAGCCAGTCGGGCTCGACGACATAGTCGGCGTCCACCACGCCCACGACTGCGGCGCGCGGATCGGTGACCTTGAGGCCGTAGTTGAGCGCGCCGGCCTTGAAGCCGGGCCAGTTGGCGAGGTGGAAGAAGCGGAAGCGCGAGCCGAGCTCGGCGCAGCGTTTTTCCAGCGGTTTCCACAAGGCTTCGTCGCGGGTGTTGTTGTCGAGCACCAGCACTTCGAAGTTCTGATAGTTCATCTGCGCCAGGCTGTCGATGGTCGCGATCACCATCTCCGGGGGTTCGTTGTAGCAGGCGAGGTGGATCGACACGAAAGGCTGCTGCTCGGGCGCGTGTGGGGGCAGCGGCAGGAAGCGGCGCTGCCACTTCTTCTTGAACAGCACTTCGCCGAATTCGAAACCGTGCGACAGCAGCACGGCGGCGGTAAGCCCGGTGGCGCCGATGAGCAGGATGAGGCCGACGAGGTCGCGCTGGGTGAGATAGTAGTCGACCGGTACGTTGAGGCCGATGATCAGCGTCGATACACAGGCCTGGATCAGGGCGGCGAGGAAGAGACGGCCGAAGATGCTCCAGTCGGCGAGCAAAAAGGCGATCAGCAGCATCGGCAGGAAGGCGAGTGCGGCGGCGTTGCTCGCCTTGGTCGACCAGTGCGGGTCGCGCTCGATGATGCCTTCGAGGGCGAACTTCTGCTCGCGGTCGGCGTTGAACATGCCCCAGTACGGACCCGCCCAGCCTTCGACGTCGACCTTCCACGGCTGGTCGATCGCTTCCATCAGGAAGTAGTCGATGCGCGCGGTGCGGGGGTGGGCGAGGAATTCGCGGATGAAGCGGGCCTCGTTGTCGAGTGAGGGCAGGGCCGCACCGATGGTGGGGCCGCGGCTGGGCCAGCCGATTTCGCCGACGACGATCTTCTTGCGCGGATGGGCGCGGGCGACTTCGTCGTAGCGCTGGAAGGCGTATTCGACGGCGGCTTCGACCGGCACGCCCTCGTGATAGGGGAGCAGGTGCACGGTGATGTAATCGACGTGTTTGGCGAGTTCCGGATAGCGCAGCCAGACGTGCCAGGGTTCGGCGGTGGAAACCGGCTTGCGCAGGGTCTTGCGCACCTGGTCGAGGTAGCCGATCAGTTCGCTGACGGTGAGGTCGCCGCGCAGCACGGCTTCGTTGCCGACCATCACCCGCTCGATGTGGCGCATTTTCGGTGCCACTTCGAGCAGCGCGGCGATTTCGCGGGCGTTGCGCGTCTTGTCGGCGTCGAGCCAGGCGCCGGCGGTGACCATCATGTCGCGCTCGCCGGCGAGGCCGAGCAGTTCCGGCATGTCGGTGACGCCATAGGTGCGCAGCCCGTCGGACATGCGCCCGAGCAGGTCGAGGTCGGCGGCGAGGTTTTCGCGGCTGGGGTAGGTGCCGGTGAGCGGGCTCTGGTCGCGCTGGAAACCGTTGTAGGCGAAGCCCTTGATGCTCTGGTTGGTGCCGATGAACTCGGCGCCGCGGTTGAATTGCTGCCAGATCCAGTACTGCGCGAACGCCACCGCGATGGCGATCGCGACTGCGATCGCCAGGCGGGTTGCGAACGTAGCGGCGTTTTTCATTGGGATTCCATGTTGCCTTGGGTGGGAAAGCGGGGCTGGGGAGAGAGGGAATGCAGCGGGAGGAGGTGAGAATCCGGTGAAGAGCCGTTCATCGCCGCGTGCAAATATCGTCACGCCTGCCCTTGTGACACAATGCGCGGCGCTCGGCGGACGCTCCGGGGGCGACGCTGTCCGGACGGCATTTTATGCACGATTTCAGTCTGTTACGAGCGGCCATCGGTGCCAATTTGCAACAACGCATGTGCGTTCATGTGGAGCACTGATTCACAAGGGAAAGGATGGATGACATCAACTAATTTGCACAAACATGGCGCTTTGCCTGTGCTGCTTGCCGGGCTGGTCCTGGCGGCACTGGCCCTGTGGCTGCGTCACGGCGTGCTCGAGGCCGGTCTGCTGCCGCGCGATTGTGCAGAGCCTGGCGCTTTGTGCCTGTTCAAGACCGTGCTGGTGGAAAGCTTCTTGCATCAACGCGTGGGCTGGCTGAGCCTGGGGTGTGGTTTGCTCGGCTTCGTGCTGGGCGCGTGCAGCCTGGCCTGGGTGGGCTGGCTGAGCGGGGTCGCCGGGCTGGTGCTGTACAGTTACGACCCCGCTGCGGTGGGCGCCCTGCTATCGCTGCTGGTGTTGCTGCGGGCGGAGCAGGAGCGGCGGGAGGGCGAACGCGAGGCCGCACAGTAGCCAGCCGATCGCCTGCGGGTTGGCGGGTTCGCTCAGCCAGCGGGCGCTTACCGCGAAAGCAATGAGGATCGCGCAGACCCGCTCGCCGCGGCCAGGTGGCGGGTTCCACCAGCTGATGACGCCGAAGACCACGGCCGGGATCAGGTACAGCAGGGTTGGAAAGTCGCGGTAGCGCGGATCGACCCACAACAGCAGCGCAGCGATTGCCGCGGCGAACAGCAACAGGGCGCGCAGCAGGCCGAGGAGCGTGGCCTTCGAGCGCCAGCCCTGCGGCCGGCACAGGAGTCGGGCGGCGCGCGCCGCGTCCGGGAGCGGTTCTCCATGCCAGCGCGCGAGGACCAGCGGCAGCGCGGCGCAGAGGGCGGCGACCGTGCCGAGCACGGACCATTCGAGTGCGTCGCGGTAAGCGAGGTGGGCGTGTTCCCAGTGCAGCACCGCGACCACCCCGCCGAGCGCTCCGGTCGCGCTCAGGGCGCTGACGCGCAGGCAGCGGGTGCGCCGTCCGGTGGTGGCGAGGAGGAAGGCGAGCAATCCGCCGAGGAGGGCGCCGCCGACCGGACCGAATGCGCTTTCGCGTTCGGCGACGGTGCCGGCAAGGGGGAATTTCGGTGCCAAGCTGCTCGCCTCGAGCAGCCCCCAGTGGCCGCCGACCGTGCCTTCGAGGCGCCGCTTCCAGGGCTGGTCGATGGCTTCGATGAGGTTGTAGTCCCAGTCCCGGGTGTGGGCCTGGTGGACGAACTCGCGGATGTAGCGTGCCTGGTTGACCCGCGACGGGCGGGATTCCTCGCGCTGCCGGCCGGCGCTCGGCCAGCCCGTTTCGCCGATCAGGATCGGCTTGCCGGCGAAGTGCGTGCCAACGTGCTGGCGGATGTCGGCAACGTGCTCGAGCGCATCGACGATGTCAACCGGCTCATCCTCCCAGAACGGCAGGATGTGCACGGTGACGAAATCGACCTCGGCGGCGAGGCTGTCGTGCCGGGTCCAGAACTCCCATACGTCGGCATAGGTGACGGGGACTTCGGCACGGGCCCGGGCGTGGCGGAGCAGGGCGCGCATTTCATCCTCGCTGCGTTCGCGCCGCAGCAGGACTTCGTTGCCGACGATCAGGGCGCGCACGACATCGGTGTGGGCATTGGCGAGTTCCAGCGCATGCGCGAGTTCGGCCGCGTTCAGCGCCTTGTCGTAACCGATCCAGGCCCCGAGGAGCACCTTGAGCCCGAGCGGCCGGGCCAGCTCGGGGACCTCGCCGAGTCCTTGGCTGACCGAGTAGAGGCGTATGCAGGCGGTGATTTTCGCCAGGGCTTCGAGGTCGGCGGCGATCTGCTCGCGGGGAATGCGGCTGGCGGGATCGAGCGGCGTCTGCCCCGGCCGGTGGTAGGGGGCGTAGGAGACGCATTTGAGCTTTTCGCCTTCGGCCAGGTTCAGGTCGTGCATCGGCACCGGCCGCATCTGTGCTGCGAGCATCGTGAAAACGGCCGCGAGCAGGACGAGGCTGGCGATCAGCAGGCCGAGCCAGAGCGCTTTGCGATCGGAGCGTGGGGCAGGCATTGCCGTCGGTGAGCGTGTCGGGTGAGGTTGGTCGGTGAGCCGGGCGGGCGGAAGCGGGGCACAGGCCGGGCCGCAGCATTGAAAAAGCCACGCTCGAGAGCGTGGCTTTCTGGTCGAGGCGCGAGGATTCTAGCAGCCCGGCAGCGCTTGTTGCCGTTCAGTCGCGATATTCGTCAACCGGCACGCAAGCGCAGAACAGGTTGCGGTCGCCATGGACGTCGTCGATCCGGTTGACGCTGGGCCAGAACTTGTTCGCCGCCACCCAGGGCAGCGGGAACACCGCCTGCTGGCGCGAGTAGGGGCGGGTCCAGTCGCCAATGAAGTCGGCCTGCGTATGGGGGGCGTTCTTCAGCGGATTGTCGTTGGCGGGCCAGGTGCCAGCCTCGATCTGGCGGATCTCGTCGCGGATCGCGATCATCGCGGCGACGAAGCGGTCCAGTTCGGCAAGGTCCTCGGACTCGGTCGGCTCGATCATGATCGTCCCCGCGACCGGGAAGGACATCGTCGGGGCATGGAAGCCATAGTCCATCAGGCGCTTGGCGATGTCGACCTCGGAGATCCCGGTCGCTGCCTTGATCGGGCGGATATCGATGATGCACTCGTGGGCAACCCTCCCCCGGCTGCCGGTGTACAGCACCGGGTAGTGTGCTTTCAGGCGCCCGGCGAGGTAGTTGGCATTGAGGATTGCGACTTCGGTGGCGCGCTTGAGGCCCTCGCCCCCCATCATCGTGATGTACATCCACGAGATCGGCAGGATGCTCGCTGAGCCGAAGGCGGCGGCCGATACCGCGCCCTGGCCGAGGTTGGCCCGCTCTGCGGCGCCGGTGGGCTGCAGCACATGGTCGGCCATGAAGGGTGCCAGGTGTGCGGCAAGGCCGATCGGCCCCATGCCCGGGCCGCCGCCGCCGTGCGGGATGCAGAAGGTCTTGTGCAGGTTCATGTGCGAGACGTCGGCGCCGATCGTTGCCGGCGAGGTCAGGCCGACCTGGGCATTGAGGTTGGCGCCGTCCATGTACACTTGCCCGCCGTGCTGGTGCACGATGGCGCAGATCTCGCGGATCGACTCTTCGAACACGCCGTGGGTGGACGGATAGGTGATCATCAGCGCGGCGAGTTCGGTGGCGTGCTTCTCGGCTTTGGTGCGCAGGTCGGCGACGTCGACGTTGCCGCTGTCGTCGCAGTCCACCACCACCACCTGCATGCCGCACATCTGCGCGGTCGCCGGATTGGTGCCGTGAGCCGATCTCGGGATCAGGCATACGTTGCGCTGCGCTTCGCCGCGGCTGGCGTGGTAGCGCGCGATCGCGACCAGGCCGGCGTATTCGCCCTGGGCGCCGGAGTTGGGCTGCATGCTGATCGCCGGGAAGCCGGTGACCGCGCGCAGGTAGTCGGCCAGGCCTTCGATCATCTCGAGGTAGCCGCTGGCCTGCTCGCGCGGAGCGAATGGGTGCACGTTGGCGAACTCGGGCCAGGTGACCGGAATCATCTCGCTGGTGGCATTGAGTTTCATCGTGCACGAGCCGAGCGAGATCATCGAGTGGTCGAGCGCGAGGTCGCGGTTCTGCAGCTTCTTCAGATAGCGCAGTATCTCGTGCTCGGTGTGGTGGCTGTTGAACACGGGGTGGGTGAGGATCGCGTCGCGGCGCAGCAGTCCGGCGGGCAGGGCACCGCCGGCGGCGGCGACCGCGCGATCGAGCGCGTCGAGGTCGGCGGTGGCGCCGAAACAGCCGAGCACGGCGGCGATGTCGCCGCGGGTGGTGGTTTCATCCACCGACAGGCCCAGGCGAGTGCCCGATGCGCTGCGCAGGTTGTAGCCGGCTTCTCGTGCCGCGGCCAGGATCGCGGGTGCGCGCGCGCCGGCATCGATTTCAATGGTGTCGAAGAAGGCGTGCTGGCCGGGTTCGAACCCCGCATCGCGCAGACCTTGGGCAAGCAGGGCAGTGAGGCGGTGAATACGCGCGGCGATCGTGCGCAGGCCCTGCGGGCCGTGATAGACGGCGTAGAAGCCGGCCATGTTGGCGAGCAGCACCTGCGAGGTGCAGATGTTGGAGTTTGCCTTTTCGCGGCGGATATGCTGTTCGCGGGTCTGCAGGGTCATGCGCAGGGCGGTGTTGCCGCGGGCGTCTTTGGAGACACCGATTATGCGACCGGGCATCGAGCGTACATAGGCTTCGCGGGTGGCGAAGAAGGCCGCGTGCGGGCCGCCGAAGCCCATCGGCACGCCGAAGCGCTGGGCCGAGCCGAGGGCGATGTCGGCGCCCATCGCGCCCGGGCTCTTCAGCAGGACGAGCGCCATCAGGTCGCTGGCGATGGCGACGGTCGCGCCGCGCTGCTTCAGGTCTGCGATGGTGGAAGAAAGGTCGACGATTTCGCCGCGGGCATTCGGATACTGCAGCAGTGCGCCGAAGACATCGTGCGCGGCAGCTTCCTCGGCGTTGCCGTAGATCAGTTCATAGCCGAAGTAATGGGCCCGGGTGCGCACCACGTCTATCGTCTGCGGGAAGCAGGCCTCATCGACGAAAAAGATGTTCGACTTCGACTTCGACACGCGGCGCGCCATGGTCATGGCCTCGGCGGCGGCGGTCGCCTCGTCGAGCAGTGAGGCGTTGGCCAGTTCGAGACCGGTTAGATCGATCACTGTCTGCTGGTAGTTCAGCAAAGCCTCCAGCCGGCCTTGCGAAATTTCCGCTTGGTAGGGTGTGTAGGCGGTGTACCAGCCCGGGTTCTCCATGACGTTGCGCAGGATCACGGCGGGGGTGTGGGTGCCGTAGTAGCCGAGGCCGATCAGGGACTTCTTCAGCACGTTGCGTGTGGCGATTGCTTTCAGGGCCCCGAGCGCTTCGTGTTCCGGCACCGGTGCGGCGAGCGGCACAGGGGATTCGAGGCGGATCCCGGCCGGGACGGTCTGATCGATCAGTGCATCGATGTCGGCGACGCCGATCGCTGCGCACATGTGGGCGATCTCGTCGGCATTGGGGCCGAGGTGGCGGTGGATGAAGGCGTTGCGCTGCTCGAGGCAGGCGAGCGGGGCAGAGAGCAGGGTGTCGGTCATGGTCGAGGCGAGGAATCAATGCGCGCCGAAGGACTGGCTTGGGCTGGAGAGAGGGAAGGCCGCTGCAAAGGAGGGTCTTCATGCAGGAGGCGCTGGGGGGCGGGCGCTGTCCGGGGGGCGACAGGCCTGTTCGCCCTGTCGCCTGGCGTTCTCAGGCCTGGGCGACTTCGGCCTGGTAGCCCGCGGCATCCATCAGGGTGGCGAGCCCTTGGAGGTCGCTCGGTTTGATCTTGAACAGCCAGGCTGCATAAGCGTCGGCATTCACGCTCTCGGGCGCATCGGCCGCGTCCTGGTTGTTGGCGACGACTTCGCCGGCAACCGGCGCGTAGATGTCTGAAGCGGCCTTGACCGATTCGATCACGGCGCAGGCCTCGCCTGCCGCGAGCGTGCGGCCCGCTTCGGGCAGTTCGAGAAAGACGACATCGCCGAGGGCTTCCTGGGCGTGGTCGGTGACGCCGATAGTCAGCGTCCCGTCAGCTTCGACGCGAACCCATTCGTGGGATTTCGTATATTTCAGATCGGCCGGAATCTTGCTCATGTTCGTTCTCCAGACAGGGTGAGTTGGTGGTTTTACGGCTGGCCTGCTCCTGAATCGGGGAGCGGGCGGGAGGTCAGATCAGGGGCTTCCCGTTACGGACGAAGGGAAGCCTCGTGGTGCGGGCTTTCTGGCGCTTGCCCCGGGCTTCGACTTCGGCCTCTTCGCCGGTCTGGGCCGAGAGCGGCAATCGGGTGGAAGCGATGGACTTTTCAGGCATTGGCGAGAAGCTGCTGCTGGTGGTCCCGCCTTCACCGGCGGTAGTGAACACGTTCATGCGCGAGACGTCGAATATGGCGGCATCAGGGAGTACGGCATGATGCTCATCGATTTGCGAGTCGCAATTGACCGGCATGTCCCGGCCGGCAAAATCGACTATGCGCGCGCCGGCAGCAAGATGTGCTGCGTGAAAGGGGGGGTGCTGTGCAGGGGCGCTCATCGCTGAGGGACTCCGGTAAGTAAACAGAAAGCGCGCCCCGGCTGTTCGCCGGCTTCGCCCCATCTGTCCCTTGTACCTGAGAGATTTCGCGCCGTGCGCCCCTATCTATATATTATGTAGAAAGAAGCATGCAGCGGGCGGGTGCCCCTTCGGTGGGTACGCATGACGCCTTGGCGTTCGTACCACTCTCCAGACTTGTACTTTGCACGCGGTCCTTTTGCCTGAGCGGTTCCGGGGGTTGCGCCTTCGGCGACTCCAGATCGGGAGTTCTCTCCCGCGTGACGCGCGGACGATACCACCTTAAAGCGAGCGGCCGCAACCGGTGATGGCAATCCTGGAGACTCGCAAAAGAGTTGTCGATGGAGTGTGCAGGCCGGGAGCTGGTTCGGGAGTTTGAATTACTAATTGACGCGGTTGTTTCATTGTCTATAATGCGCACCTCTTTCAGCGCTGCAGCGGTTTTTGATGCGGCGTCGGCGCTGGGGGGTGGGAGGCGGAAGTCTTGCGGGGCGAGGGGTGTGGCGGGGGTGTTTTCCGGCTGCGGCCCGAAAAAAGTTCTGCAGATGCTTGACAGTGTGTGTTTAGCGGGTCATAATTTCGCTTCTCTGCTGCAGCGAATTGCAGCGGTTCTTTAAAAAGTTGGACAACCGATAAGTGTGGGTGCTTGGTGGTTGTGGCCGGAAGCGACGCGAGTTGCTTTGGTTTCACAATGATTGGGTGCTCATGCTGATTAAGTCAGTATTTTGAGTACTTTGTAGGATTGAACTTAAGAGTTTGATCCTGGCTCAGATTGAACGCTGGCGGCATGCTTTACACATGCAAGTCGAACGGCAGCGGGGGCTTCGGCCTGCCGGCGAGTGGCGAACGGGTGAGTAATGCATCGGAACGTGCCCATGTCGTGGGGGATAACGTATCGAAAGGTACGCTAATACCGCATACGTCCTGAGGGAGAAAGCGGGGGATTCTTCGGAACCTCGCGCGATTGGAGCGGCCGATGTCGGATTAGCTAGTAGGTGAGGTAAAGGCTCACCTAGGCGACGATCCGTAGCGGGTCTGAGAGGATGATCCGCCACACTGGGACTGAGACACGGCCCAGACTCCTACGGGAGGCAGCAGTGGGGAATTTTGGACAATGGGGGCAACCCTGATCCAGCCATGCCGCGTGAGTGAAGAAGGCCTTCGGGTTGTAAAGCTCTTTCGGCCGGGAAGAAATCGCGCACTCTAACATAGTGTGTGGATGACGGTACCGGACTAAGAAGCACCGGCTAACTACGTGCCAGCAGCCGCGGTAATACGTAGGGTGCGAGCGTTAATCGGAATTACTGGGCGTAAAGCGTGCGCAGGCGGTTTTGTAAGACAGATGTGAAATCCCCGGGCTCAACCTGGGAACTGCGTTTGTGACTGCAAGGCTAGAGTACGGCAGAGGGGGGTGGAATTCCTGGTGTAGCAGTGAAATGCGTAGATATCAGGAGGAACACCGATGGCGAAGGCAGCCCCCTGGGCCTGTACTGACGCTCATGCACGAAAGCGTGGGGAGCAAACAGGATTAGATACCCTGGTAGTCCACGCCCTAAACGATGTCGACTAGTCGTTCGGAGCAGCAATGCACTGAGTGACGCAGCTAACGCGTGAAGTCGACCGCCTGGGGAGTACGGCCGCAAGGTTAAAACTCAAAGGAATTGACGGGGACCCGCACAAGCGGTGGATGATGTGGATTAATTCGATGCAACGCGAAAAACCTTACCTACCCTTGACATGTCTGGAACCTTGCTGAGAGGCGAGGGTGCCTTCGGGAGCCAGAACACAGGTGCTGCATGGCTGTCGTCAGCTCGTGTCGTGAGATGTTGGGTTAAGTCCCGCAACGAGCGCAACCCTTGTCACTAGTTGCCATCATTTGGTTGGGCACTCTAGTGAGACTGCCGGTGACAAACCGGAGGAAGGTGGGGATGACGTCAAGTCCTCATGGCCCTTATGGGTAGGGCTTCACACGTCATACAATGGTCGGTACAGAGGGTTGCCAAGCCGCGAGGTGGAGCCAATCCCAAAAAGCCGATCGTAGTCCGGATCGTAGTCTGCAACTCGACTACGTGAAGTCGGAATCGCTAGTAATCGCAGATCAGCATGCTGCGGTGAATACGTTCCCGGGTCTTGTACACACCGCCCGTCACACCATGGGAGTGGGTTTCACCAGAAGTAGGTAGCTTAACCTTCGGGAGGGCGCTTACCACGGTGAGATTCATGACTGGGGTGAAGTCGTAACAAGGTAGCCGTATCGGAAGGTGCGGCTGGATCACCTCCTTTCAAGAGAACAGGTCACGGCGGCCAAGTATCCACAACTTATCGGTTGTTCAAGCGAAGAGCCTCGAAGTAGATAAGAGGGTCTGTAGCTCAGCTGGTTAGAGCACCGTCTTGATAAGGCGGGGGTCGTTGGTTCGAACCCAACCAGACCCACCAGGAATTTTTGGTTGTTCGAGACAGTATGGGGCTGTAGCTCAGCTGGGAGAGCGGCGGCTTTGCAAGCCGTAGGTCGTCGGTTCGATCCCGACCAGCTCCACCAGGTTTCGAGCCGGTGCTCTTCGAGGTGCGTGAGGCGTCAGGCGTGAGGTGCCGGAAGGTAGTTCAGTCCTGACTCTTTACGAGTCGTGCTCTTTAACAAAGTGGAAGAAGTGCAGTGTGCATCGAGCCGGTGCGCACTGCAAGTTGTGTGATTGCATTGATCCAGTGCTGAGCTTGTCAGCGCAGCGCTGGATCGCACAAACGAGTTCGTCCTTGTACAGTGGGCCTTCAATGGAGGGTCCAAGGTTATAGGATCAAGCGACTAAGTGCATGTGGTGGATGCCTTGGCGATCACAGGCGATGAAGGACGTGTAAGCCTGCGAAAAGCGTGGGGGAGCTGGCAATAGAGCTTTGATCCCACGATGTCCGAATGGGGAAACCCACCCCGCAAGGGGTATCCCAGACTGAATACATAGGTCTGAGGAGGCGAACCGAGCGAACTGAAACATCTAAGTAGCTCGAGGAACAGAAATCAACCGAGATTCCGCAAGTAGTGGCGAGCGAACGCGGAGTAGCCTGCACGACTAAACCATCAGCTTAGCAAAACGGTCTGGAAAGTCCGACGATACAGGGTGATAGTCCCGTATGCGAAAAGCCGGTGGCGGGTCTGAGCGTGCGACAAGTAGGGCGGGACACGAGAAATCCTGTCTGAAGATGGGGGGACCATCCTCCAAGGCTAAATACTCGTGATCGACCGATAGTGAACCAGTACCGTGAGGGAAAGGCGAAAAGAACCCCGGGAGGGGAGTGAAATAGATCCTGAAACCGCATGCATACAAACAGTGGGAGCCTCCTTGTGGGGTGACTGCGTACCTTTTGTATAATGGGTCAGCGACTTACGTTCAGTAGCGAGCTTAACCGAATAGGGGAGGCGTAGCGAAAGCGAGTCTGATAAGGGCGTCAGAGTTGCTGGGCGTAGACCCGAAACCGGATGATCTATCCATGGCCAGGATGAAGGTGCCGTAACAGGTACTGGAGGTCCGAACCCACTAACGTTGAAAAGTTAGGGGATGAGCTGTGGATAGGGGTGAAAGGCTAAACAAATCCGGAAATAGCTGGTTCTCCCCGAAAACTATTTAGGTAGTGCGTCGTACGGACACTTGCGGGGGTAGAGCACTGTAATCGTTGGGGGGGTCATTGCGATCTACCCCGCGATAGCAAACTCCGAATACCGCAAAGTGATATACGGCAGACAGACATCGGGTGCTAACGTCCGGTGTCAAGAGGGAAACAACCCAGACCGCCAGCTAAGGTCCCAAATGCATGGCTAAGTGGCAAACGAGGTGGGAAGGCCCAGACAGCTAGGAGGTTGGCTTAGAAGCAGCCACCCTTTAAAGAAAGCGTAATAGCTCACTAGTCGAGTCGTCCTGCGCGGAAGATGTAACGGGGCTCAAGCCATGAACCGAAGCTGCGGATGTGTCTTTGACACGTGGTAGGGGAGCGTTCCGTAAGCCTGCGAAGGTGTCTCGTAAGGGATGCTGGAGGTATCGGAAGTGCGAATGCTGACATGAGTAGCGATAAAGGGTGTGAAAAGCACCCTCGCCGTAAGCCCAAGGTTTCCTGCGCAACGTTCATCGGCGCAGGGTGAGTCGGCCCCTAAGGCGAGGCAGAAATGCGTAGTCGATGGGAAACAGGTCAATATTCCTGTACCGCTCTATGATGCGATGGGGGGACGGAGAAGGTTAGCTCGGCCATCTGTTGGAATAGGTGGTTCAAGTGTGTAGGCGTGCTGCGTAGGCAAATCCGCGCGGCTAAGCTGAGGCATGATAACGAGGACCCTTGCGGTCCGAAGCGAGTGATACCCAGCTTCCAGGAAAAGCCTCTAAGCTTCAGTCATAGAGTGACCGTACCGCAAACCGACACAGGTGGGCTGGTAGAGAATACCAAGGCGCTTGAGAGAACTCAGGAGAAGGAACTCGGCAAATTGATACCGTAACTTCGGGAGAAGGTATGCCCCGTTAGCTTGTAGGAGAACATCCGAAGGGCGAAGGGGCCGCAGAGAATCGGTGGCTGCGACTGTTTATTAAAAACACAGCACTGTGCAAACACGAAAGTGGACGTATACGGTGTGACGCCTGCCCGGTGCCGGAAGGTTAAGTGATGGGGTGCAAGCTCTTGATCGAAGCCCCGGTAAACGGCGGCCGTAACTATAACGGTCCTAAGGTAGCGAAATTCCTTGTCGGGTAAGTTCCGACCTGCACGAATGGCGTAACGATGGCCACACTGTCTCCTCCTGAGACTCAGCGAAGTTGAAATGTTTGTGAAGATGCAATCTCCCCGCGGCTAGACGGAAAGACCCCATGAACCTTTACTGTAGCTTTGCATTGGACTTTGACGGGACTTGTGTAGGATAGGTGGGAGGCTTTGAAGCCGGGACGCTAGTTCCGGTGGAGCCAACCTTGAAATACCACCCTGGTGTCGTCGAGGTTCTAACCCAGGCCTGTGAATCCAGGTCGGGGACCGTGCATGGTGGGCAGTTTGACTGGGGCGGTCTCCTCCCAAAAGGTAACGGAGGAGTACGAAGGTCACCTAGGTACGGTCGGACATCGTACTGATAGTGCAATGGCAAAAGGTGGCTTGACTGCGAGACCCACACGTCGAGCAGGTGCGAAAGCAGGTCATAGTGATCCGGTGGTTCTGTATGGAAGGGCCATCGCTCAACGGATAAAAGGTACTCTGGGGATAACAGGCTGATTCCGCCCAAGAGTTCACATCGACGGCGGAGTTTGGCACCTCGATGTCGGCTCATCACATCCTGGGGCTGTAGCCGGTCCCAAGGGTATGGCTGTTCGCCATTTAAAGTGGTACGTGAGCTGGGTTTAAAACGTCGTGAGACAGTTTGGTCCCTATCTGCCGTGGGCGCTGGAAGTTTGAGAGGGCCTGCTCCTAGTACGAGAGGACCGGAGTGGACGCACCCCTGGTGTACCGGTTGTGACGCCAGTCGCATCGCCGGGTAGCTATGTGCGGAAGAGATAACCGCTGAAAGCATCTAAGCGGGAAACTCGCCTCAAGATGAGACTTCCCCGGGGCCTCGAGCCCCCTGAAGGGTCGTTGAAGACCACAACGTTGATAGGCCGGGTGTGCAAGCGTGGCAACACGTTCAGCTAACCGGTACTAATTGCCCGTGCGGCTTGATCCTATAACCTTCAAAACAATACGAACTCGTTTCATCGGGTAACAAACCCGACAATCACACAACACTTCTTCCTCCTTTGGCCTGCTCCGCTGCAGGTGACAAGTCAAAGTCTGACGACCATAGCCGTGCGGTACCACCCCTTCCCTTCCCGAACAGGACCGTGAAACGCATGTGCGCCGATGATAGTGAGGCCCGCCCTCGTGAAAGTAGGTCATCGTCAGACTAACCCATAAAAAAACGCCCAGATACCCTGTCTGGGCGTTTTTGCGTCAACAACTCTCGCAACTCTTGTGCCAACAACTATTCAATACAACACGGCACCGCCCAAACAATTCAAAACTCACGCCTTCGCCGAACCCTCAACGAATCCACAGCCCAACACCGATTCGATCAAATATCCGAAGGCGATCCCTGTGCATGCTTGCCGCGCAAGCTTGCTGGACTGTCGTAACCGGTAACTGAGCGGCGTCCTTCTCGCGGCGTAGCGATCGTTGAATAATTCTCGCCATGTTCAACGACGACGGGATTGGCAGTGATGGCATCGACGGTGAGGAGCAAATGGCGGCGACGCGGCCACGAGGAATGGCGGGCGGTGTTCGATCGCTTTGCGGCAAGCGGTCTGAGCATCCGGCAGTTCTGCGACAGCGAGGGCTTGAGCAAGTCGAGTTTCGAGCGCTGGCGCGGCCTGCTGGCCGGTGAGGCGTCGAGCGTCGCCGATCGCGGCGATGCGTGCGCTCGTGCGGGCTTTGTCGATGCGGGCCTGGTCGACGTTGGCGGCGGTGCAGGCCGGCTCGAGCTCAAGCTCGATCTGGGTGGCGGTGTCGTGCTGCATCTGGTGCGCGGCTGATGTTCTTCCCCGAAGGGGCGGTGCGGGTGCATGTCTATGGCCGCCCGGTTGACATGCGCAAGTCCTTCGATGGGCTGTACGCGCTCACCCGCCACGCACTTGGGTGCGATCCGCTGTCGGGCGAGCTGTTCGTGTTCATCAACCGGCGCGGCACGCAGATGAAGGTGCTGTACTGGGATCGCAGCGGCTTTTGCGTGTGGGCCAAGCGCCTCGAGCAGGGACGGTTCGTGTCCGACTGGTCGCGGGTGCTCACTCGCCAGATGGACTGGACCGGGCTGAAGCTGTTGCTCGAAGGCATCGAGCCGGCGCGCTTCAAGCGCCGTTTCAAGCTCCCGGAAGTGGCCGCCAAGCCCGCATGAATGCTGGGTTTTACGGTAAAATTCCGGCCATGACGACGCCCGTTTCGCTGACCGTTCCGACGCCCGCCGAGGCCGCCCGCTGGGCGCCCGAGCAAATCGTCGCACTGGCCCAGGCGAACGCGGCCGCCGCCCGCCAACTCGATGCCCTGCAGCTCGAGTTCCAGGCGATGAAGCATCAGATCGAGTGGTTCCGGCGCCAGCTCTTCGGGGCGAAGAGCGAGAAGCGCATCGTCGATGCGAGCCCGCATCAGATGAACCTGGGCGAGTTGCCGGTGCCCGAATCCTCGCCGCCGCCCCCTGCCAAGGACATCGCCGCCCACACCCGCCGGGCCCGCACCACCGATTACGCGGCGGGCGACGCATCGGCGCTGTTCTTCGACGAAGCCCGCGTGCCGGTCGAGACCATCGCCGTGGCGAACCCGGAAATCGACGGGCTCACCGCCGACCAGTTCGAGGTGATCGGCGAGAAGGTCAGTCACCGCCTGGCACAGCGCCCGGGCAGCTACGTGATCCTCAAGTATGTGCGTCCGGTGATCAAGCGCCTCGACACCCAGGCGATTTCCTGCCCGGCGGCACCCGAGGGGGTGATTCGCGGCAGCCGCGCCGATGTGAGCTTCGTCGCCGGGCTCATCACCGACAAGTTCTGCTACCACCAGCCGCTGTACCGCCAGCACCAGCGGCTCGGGGACAACGGCATCAAGGTTTCGCGCCCGTGGCTCACGCAGCTCACTCACGGGGCGCTGTCGCTGCTCGAACCCATCTTTACGGCCCAACTCGACTCGATCCGCGCGAGCCGCATCAAGGCGATGGACGAGACCCCGATCAAGGCCGGCCGGGCCGGCCCGGGCAAGATGAAGGGCGGCTACTTCTGGCCGGTCTATGGCGAGCGTGACGAAATCTGCTTCGCCTATCACGAGGGGCGCAGTGGCAAGCACATTGCGCAGACCCTGGGCACCGACCCGCCGCCCGAGGGGGCGGTGCTGCTTACCGATGGCTATGCGGCCTACGAACGCTACGCGGAAAAATGCGGGCTCACGCACGCGCAATGCTGGGCGCACTCGAGGAGGAAGTTCTTCGATGCGCAGGCGCTCGAGCCCGAGCGTGCGGGCCAGGCGCTGGAGATGATCGGAAAACTGTACGCGGTGGAGAAGCACATCCGCGAGGCCAGGCTCGTCGGTGAGGCACGCCGCGCGCATCGGCTCGCGCAGGCCAAGCCCGTGCTCCAGCAGTTCTTCGCCTGGGTCGACGCCCAGTTCGAATCCCAGGGCCTGTTGCCCAGCTCACCGCTCACCACCGCCATGGCGTACGTGCGCGAGCGCCGGGCCGCCCTCGAGGTGTACCTCTCCGATCCCGAGGTGCCGATCGACACCAACCATCTGGAGCGGGCGCTACGCGTGGTGCCGATGGGCCGTCGCAACTGGCTCTTCTGCTGGACCGAGGTCGGGGCAAAGTACGTGGGCATCGCGCAGAGTCTGATCGCCACCTGCCGCCTGCACGACATCGACCCCTATACGTACCTGGTCGATGTGCTCCAGCGCATCGGCCAGCATCCGGCCGCCAACGTGGCGCAGCTCACCCCAAGGCTGTGGAAGCAACACTTCGCGGCCAATCCGCTGCGATCCGATCTCTTCGAAATCTCGAAGTAGGCAAGGACGCCGGGCAGTTACCGCTTACGGACTGTCCGCGAGGGGCAGAGCGGCTCGGTTATAATGAAAAGACTTTCAACGGCATGCTTTTGTGGCCGCCAGTCTACCGACTCTATCCCCCGACACCATGACTTCGATCCTCAAGCTGCGTGGCGCTGCGGCGCTGTCTTCCTCCCGTCTGGAGCGCCTTTCCCGCGTTGCCAGTGAGGTCCTGCCCAGGCTCAATGGGATCGTTGCCGAATACTGGTATTTCGTCGAGGTGTCGGCTGCCTTGACGGTAGAGGAACAGGCACGGTTGGTTGACCTGCTCGATGCCCACCCGCGGACCGAACGCCCGCCTGCAGGTAGTCTGCGCCTGGTGGTGCCGCGCCTGGGGACGATTTCGCCGTGGTCATCCAAAGCCACCGACATCACCCATCAGTGCGGATTCGACAAGATTGTCCGGATCGAGCGCGGAATTGCCTACACGCTGGATGCACGCGGAGTCGACGGCAACACAGCGCTGACGGCGTTGCTGCACGATCGCATGACCGAGTCCGTGCTCAGTACGGTGGAAGAGGCCGAAGCCCTGTTCCACCATTACGAGCCGCAGCCGCTGACCGTCGTCGACATCCTCGCCGGCGGCCGCGCCGCGCTGGAGGCGGCCAACGCCGAACTCGGCCTGGCGCTGTCCGAGGACGAGATCGACTATCTCGTAGATAACTTCGGCCGCGTCGGGCGCAACCCGACCGACGTCGAGCTGATGATGTTCGCTCAGGCCAATTCCGAGCACTGCCGGCACAAGATCTTCAATGCCGACTGGGTGATCGATGCGCGGCCGATGGAGAAGTCGCTGTTCGGCATGATCAAGGACACCCACAAGGCCCATCCGGAAGGCACGGTGGTGGCGTACTCGGATAACGCCTCGATCATCGAGGGCGCGCGCATCGCCCGCCTGTACCCGGATGCCGATGGCGTCTTCCGCTACCACGACGAGGAAACCCACATTCTCGCCAAGGTCGAAACCCATAACCACCCGACCGCGATCTCGCCCTTCCCTGGTGCGGCCACCGGCGCCGGTGGTGAGATCCGCGACGAGGGCGCGACCGGGCGTGGCTCGCGGCCAAAGGCCGGCCTTGCCGGGTTCACGGTCTCGAACCTCAATATTCCCGATTTCGTCCAGCCCTGGGAAAAGCCCTATGGCAAACCCGAGCGCATCGCCTCCGCGCTCGACATCATGATCGAAGGCCCGATCGGTGCCGCCGCGTTCAACAACGAGTTCGGCCGCCCAAATCTCGCCGGCTATTTCCGCACCTTCGAGCAGGAAGTCCAGGGCGAGGTGCGCGGCTACCACAAGCCGATCATGATCGCCGGCGGCCTCGGCAGCATTCAGGCGCAGCAGTCCAAGAAGCCGATCTTCCCGCCGGGCACGCTGCTGATCCAACTCGGCGGCCCGGGCATGCTGATCGGCCTCGGCGGTGGTGCGGCCTCGTCGATGGCGACCGGCACCAACGCCGCCGACCTCGACTTCGCCTCGGTGCAGCGCGGCAACCCCGAGATCCAGCGCCGCTGCCAGGAAGTCATCGACGCCTGCTGGCAGCAGGGCGACAGGAACCCGATCATCGCCATCCACGACGTCGGTGCTGGCGGCCTGTCGAATGCGATGCCCGAACTCGCCGACCACGCCGGCCTGGGCGCGCACTTCGAGTTGCGCGAGGTGCATATCGAGGAGCCGGGCATGAGCCCGCGTGAGATCTGGTCGAACGAGTCGCAGGAACGCTACGTGCTTGCGATCGCGCCCGAGAGCCTGCCGCTGTTCCAGGCCTTCTGCGAGCGCGAGCGCTGTCCGTTCGCGGTGCTCGGCAGCGCCACCGCCGACGGCCACCTCACCGTGTCCGATCGCCACTTCGGCAACAAGCCGGTGGACATGGAGATGCAGGTGCTGCTCGGCAAGCCGCCGAAGATGACGCGCGACGTGTCGCGGCGCGCGGTGCATCTGCCGCCCTTCGACACCACCGGCCTCGATCTGCAGGAGGCCGGGATGCGCGTGCTGCGCGTGCCGGCGGTGGCGAGCAAGAGCTTCCTGATCACGATCGGCGACCGCTCGGTCGGCGGGCTCACCGCACGCGACCAGATGGTCGGGCCATGGCAGGTGCCGGTGGCCGACGTGGCGGTGACCGCGATGAGCTTCCAGGGCTGGCGCGGCGAGGCCTTCGCGATGGGCGAGCGCACGCCGCTGGCCTGCGTTGATGCGCCGGCCTCGGGGCGCATGGCAATCGGCGAAGCCGTGACCAACATCGCCGCGGCCGACATCGAAAAACTCGGCGACGTGAAGCTGTCAGCCAACTGGATGGCCGCCGCCGGTCATCGTGGCGAGGACGCCCGGCTCTACGACACGGTCAAGGCGGTCTCCGACTTCTGCGTCAGCGCGGGTCTGTCGATCCCGGTCGGCAAGGATTCGCTGTCGATGCGCACAGCATGGCAGGATGGTGGTGAGGACAAGCAGGTCGTCGCCCCGCTGTCGCTGATCGCTACTGCCTTCGCCCCGGTACCGGACATCCGCAACACACTCACCCCGCAGCTGCAGTTGCCCGAAGGGGTGGAGACCGAACTGCTGCTGGTCGACCTCGGCAACGGCAAGAACCGCCTTGGCGGCTCGGCCTTTGCCCAGGCTTACGACTCGGTCGGCGAGCACGCGCCCGATGTCGATCCGGATCAGCTCAAGGCCTTCTTCCAGACCATCCAGCAACTGCGCCGCGAGGGTCTGCTGCTGGCCTACCACGACCGTTCTGACGGCGGCCTGTTCGCCACCGTGTGCGAGATGGCCTTTGCCGCGAAGTGCGGCCTGTCTCTGGTGCTCGACACCGTCTGCTACGACCCTTACATGAACGATGTCGATGGCCTCGAGAAGAAGCCCGACACGCTCAAGGGGCGCTTTGACGACAAGCTCTTTGCCGGCCTGTTCGCCGAGGAGCTCGGCGCGGTGATCCAGATCCGCCGCGAGGAGCGCTCGCGCGTTACCGAGGCGCTGCGCGCAGCCAAACTCACCTACCACTTCATCGGCGAGCCCAACGACAAGGACGAGATCCGCATTCGGCGCAGCGCCAAGCTGGTGTTCGGCGCCAGCCGCGTCGAACTCCTGCAGGCCTGGTCCGAAACCGGCAACCGCATCGCCCGCCTGCGTGACGATCCCGCATCCGTCCAGGAAGAGTTCGACGCCCTCGCCGATGCTGCCGATCCGGGCCTGTCGGTGTCCCTGTCCTTCGACGTGCGTGAGGATCTGGCGGCGCCCTTCATCGTCAGCGGCGTCCGCCCCAAGGTGGTGGTGCTGCGCGAACAGGGGGTCAACTCCCAGTTCGAGATGGCGGCCGCCTTCGAGCGCGCCGGCTTCACCCCGGTCGATGTGCACATGTCCGACCTCCAGGCCGGCCGCGTCGACCTCGCTGCCTTCCACGGGCTGGCCGCCTGCGGTGGCTTCTCCTACGGTGATGTGCTCGGTGCCGGCCAGGGCTGGGCGAAGTCGATCCTGTTCAACCCCAGGCTGCGCGCCGAATTCGAGGCCTTCTTCGGTCGCGGCGACACTTTCGCTCTGGGCGTGTGCAACGGCTGCCAGATGATGGCCCACCTCGCCCCGATCATTCCCGGTGCCGAAGCCTGGCCCACCTTCCAGCGCAACCGCAGCGAGCAGTTCGAGGCCCGCTTCGTGATGGTCGAAGTCACCGACAGCCCTTCCATCCTGCTCGCCGGCATGGCCGGCAGCAGGATGCCGATCGTGGTCAGCCACGGTGAAGGCAGGGCGGTATTCCGCCACGAAGCGGACCGGGACAAGGCGCTGCTCGCGCTGCGCTACGTCGACAACCATGGCCATCCGGCGCAGCGCTATCCCGCCAACCCGAACGGCTCCGCCGACGGCGTCACCGGCTTCACCACCGCCGATGGCCGCTTCACCATCATGATGCCGCATCCCGAGCGCACCGCGCGCACCCTGCAGATGTCGTGGGCGCCGCAGTGGCTGGTGAAGGACAGCCCCGATGCCTCGCCGTGGCTGCGCATGTTCCGTAACGCCAGGGCGTGGCTGGGCTGAAGCCGTGAACGGTCCGTGAGCGGCGGCCTGCGGCCCCCGCGAGCTGACCAGGATCAATGACGGACGATGGCGCTCGGGTACAATCCGGGTCGTCGTCCAGTTCTTCCGGGTCCATCGCTTTCCGATGCTGCGCTTTCGCCGACGCCTCTATGCCTGGTTCGCGATCTTCGCGATGATGACCAGTGCCCTGGCGCCGGCGCTCAGTCGGGCAATGGGGCCGGACGAGGGCGGCCGCTACCTGATCGAAGTCTGTTCGGCGACCGGTTCGCGCGTCATCGAGCTCTCGGCGATCGAAGCCGCGTTCTACCGCGACCACGGTGTCATTGCCGACAGCGACGGCGGGCCGCAGGATGCTTCGTTCGAACAGTGCCCGTATTGCTGCGCGCACGCGGGCGGGGCGGCCCTGCCTCCGGCCGCCCCGCCCGCCTTGCGCATCCCCGAAGGCAGTGCCCTGCTGCCTCGGCTGTTCCTCGTTTCTCCACGCCCGCTGTCCGTATGGGCGCCTTCCCATCCCCGCGCGCCTCCTGTCCGCGGGTGAATTCTCTGCAGCCTGATCGCGAGCGGCGATCCGGGCTCGATTCCTGCCTTTCCCTGCATTTCGACTGAAACCAGCTTCTCTGCCGCCGTTCGGGCGGCGTGCGCTGGCGTTCTTGTCCATTCCGATCCGGCGCCGGCGCGCTTGCCTTGCACGGACGGAAATTCAACGTGTTCGACTGTTCTGGATGGTTCTCAAAATGAAGAAGCTCGTTCTTGCCGCCCTGTTCGCCCTTGGCGCCGTGCCGGCCCTCGCCGATGTTTCCGTGGCCGACTCCTGGGTGCGTGCCACCGTTCCGCAGCAAAAGGCGACCGGTGCCTTCATGCAGCTGAAGTCCGATGTTCCCGCCCGTCTCGTCGGCGCCAGTTCGCCGCTTGCGGAGGCGGTCGAGATTCATGAAATGCGAATGGAAAAGGACGTCATGAAGATGAGCCCGATCCCGGCGCTGGAGCTGCCTGCCGGTGACGCGGTCAAACTCGAGCCCGGCGGCTATCACATCATGCTGATGGGTCTGCAAAAACAGGTGAAGGAAGGCCAGCAGGTACCGCTGACCCTGATGATCGAGAACCGCGATGGCAGCCGCCATTCCGTCGAGCTCAGCGTACCGGTGCGCCCGCTCAATGCGCCGCTGAGGATGCCGCACAGCCAGCACTGAGCCTGCGCCTGAGGGCTGGGGACAGCGCCGGCTGAACGCCGCGCCTGCCTTCGCCCCTCTCTCATCTCATCCCTTGGATTGCCTTGCTCCTGGCGCGGAAACGCGGCCGGGCGGACCCGCTCGCGCCTGCGTCCGGGCTCCGTTGGCACAAGGCTGTTCTCCCATCGAATCGAAAGAAGGATCGCAAGTCATGAAAGAGAACTTTGCGCGTCTCCCACTCTCCCTTGCCGTTTCGCTGCTCCTGCCGGCGCTGGCCCATGCGCAGGATGCCATCCTCGACCGTGTCATCGTGACCGCCCCTACCGCGCCCGGGTTCGCGAGTGCCGCCACGGTGGACGGTGAAGCCCTGCCCGCGCTGCGTGCGGCCACCAGCGATACGGCCAGCCTGCTTCGCGCCATTCCCGGCGTCAGCGTCTACGGTGCCGGCGGCGTCTCCAGCCAACCCGTCGTCCGCGGCCTCGGCGACGACCGCCTGCGGGTCAAGGTCGACGGCATGGACCTGATCTCCGCCTGTGGCAATCACATGAACCCGCCGCTGTCCTACATTGACCCGAGCAATGTCGCCGATGTCCAGGTATTCGCGGGGATTTCCCCGGTCAGCCTTGGCGGCGACAGCCTCGGTGGCGCGGTCGTGGTCGATTCGCCCGACCCCGGGTTCGCTGCTGCCGGGGAGGCTCCACTGCGCAAGGGCGAACTCGGTGCCTTCTACCGCAGCAACGGCGATGCGCGTGGCGTCAACGCCGCCGCCACCGTGGCCGGCGAAAACCTGAGCGTGCGCTACCGCGGCTCGGTGACCGAGGCCAACAACTACCGCGCCGGCGACGATTTCAAGCCCGCCGGAGCGGCCGCTGCCGGGCGCGGCTGGCTCGCTGGCGACGAGGTCGGCGGCAGCGGCTACGAGTCGACCAACCAGTCGCTGGCCGTCGCCCTGCGCCACGCAAACCACCTTCTCGAGCTCAAAGCCGGCGTCCAGGACATTCCCTACCAGGGCTGGCCCAATCAGCGCATGGACATGACCGGCAACGACAGCGAGCAGCTTAACCTGCGCTACAAGGGCGCCTTCGACTGGGGCGCGCTGGACGCGCGCGCCTACCAGGAGCGGACGCGCCACAAGATGCAGTTCGGCGAAGACAAGCTGTACTGGTACGGCCCGACGCCCGCCGCCGACGGCGTGCCCTGCGCGCCTGCCGGTGGCATGAGCGGCTGCGCGGCCGGCATGCCGATGGACACCCGCGGGGAAAACGAGGGCCTGAGCCTGAAGGCCGATCTCGCCCTCTCCGCGCACGACCTGCTGCGGATTGGCAGCGAGTTCCAGAACTACCGCCTCGACGACTGGTGGGATCCGTCCGGCAAGGGGATGTGGCCCGAGACTTTCCGCAACATCAACAACGGCGAGCGCGACCGCTATGCCGTGTTCGGCGAGTGGGAGGCGGCCTGGAATCCGCACTGGACGACGCTGTTCGGCCTGCGCCACGAGACGGTGAAGATGAACGCCGGCCGGGTGCAATGGTACAACCCGGCGGCCGCGGCCTTTCAGGCGGATGCCGAGGCGTTCAACGCCGCCGAGCGCAGCCGGACCGACCACAACGTCGACATCGTCGCGCTGGCGTGCTTCACCCCGGACGCGAGCCGCAGCATCGAGTTCGGCTACGCGCAGAAGACGCGTTCGCCCAATCTGTACGAGCGTTATGCGTGGTCCACGAACGGCATGGCGATGCGCATGGTGAACATGGCGGGGGACGGCAACGGCTATGTCGGCAGTCTCGAACTCGAGCCCGAGACCGCGCACACGCTGAGTGCCAGCTTCGACTGGCACGATGCGGCAGGCAAGGGCTGGAGCATCAGGCTGGCGCCGCACTTCACCTACGTCGATGGCTACATCGATGCCGAGCGCATCGCCGAGGCCGGCGCGGAGGAGTTCGTCTATCTCCGCTTCGCCAACCAGTCCGCCCGCCTCCATGGTGTGGACCTCTCCGGCCATGCCTTGCTCGCCAGGCAGGAAGGCATCGGCAGCTTCACCGCCCGGGGCAGTCTGAGCTACGTGCGCGGCAAGAACCGCACGACCGGCGACAACCTGTACAACATCATGCCGCTCAACGCGAAACTGGCGCTTGAACACCGCTTCGGCGGGTGGACGAACACCGTCGAAGGCGAGTTCGTCAGCGCCAAGAACAAGGTATCTGCGGAGCGCAATGAACTCGCGACCGCCGGCTACGGACTGCTCCACCTGCGCAGCAGCTACGTGTGGAAGCAGGTCCGTGTCGACGTCGGGGTGGAGAACGTGTTCGACCGTTACTACGCACATCCGCTCGGCGGCGCCTACACCGGCAGCGGCAAGACGATGTCGGCCACCGGCGTACCCTGGGGCGTTGCCGTGCCGGGCATGGGGCGCTCGATCTATGCGGGAGTGAACATCGGCTTCTGAACGGGCGGGGACAGGCCGCTGTCCGCACCCCTCCGGCGCCTGCGGGTCTTGCCAGGTCGCCTGATGGCCTGGAAGCTCGCACCCGGTGCAGGGGCCGCGCAGGAGCCGTAAACGCAAAACCTCCGGCGCCTCCCACGGGGAGGCGAACGGAGGTTTTTTCCTCGGCGCGCGGGGGGCTTCGGCTATTTCTTGCGCATCGGCGGCAGGTCGGTGCAGCTGCCGTGGGCCAGTTCGGCCGCCATCCCCACCGTCTCGCCGAGCGTCGGGTGGGGGTGGATGGTCTTGCCGATATCGACCGCGTCGGCCCCCATCTCGATCGCCAGGCAGACTTCGCCGATCATGTCGCCGGCCGAAGGGCCGACGATGGTGCCGCCGATCACGCGATGCGTTTCGGCGTCGAAGACCAGCTTGGTGAAGCCGTACTCGGCGCCGTTGGCGATCGCGCGGCCGCTCGCCGCCCACGGGAACTTGGCCGTTTCGACCCTCTTGCCTTCGGCCTTGGCCTGGGCTTCGGTGTAGCCGACCCATGCGACCTCGGGGTGGGTGTAGGCCACCCCCGGGATCACGGTGGCGTCGAAGGCGGTGCGGGCCAGCTCCGCCTTGCCTTGGGCCTCGCCGGCGGCGACCTCGGCGGCGACGTGGCCTTCGTGCACCGCTTTGTGGGCGAGCATGGGCTGGCCGACGACGTCGCCGATGGCGAAGATGTGCGCCACGTTGGTGCGCATCTGCGCATCCACCGGGATGAAGCCGCGCTCGCCGACGACGACACCGGCCTTGTCGGCGGCGATCTTGCCGCCGTTGGGCGCGCGCCCCGCCGACTGCAGGATCATGTCGTAGCGTACCGGCCCGGGCGGAGCGTTTTCGCCTTCGAAGCTGACGTAAAGCCCGTCCTCCCTGGCTTCGACCGCCACCGTCCGCGTCTTCAGCATGATCTTGTCGAAGCGCTGGGCGTTCTGCTTTTCCCACACCTTCACCGCGTCCGCGTCCGGCCCCTGCATCAGGCGATCGAGCATCTCGACGACGTCGATGCGCGCGCCCAGCGCCGAATACACCGTGGCCATTTCCAGGCCGATGATGCCGCCGCCGATGACCAGCATCTTGCCCGGTACCTGGCGCAATTCGAGGGCGCCGGTGGAGTCGACGATGCGCGGATCCTTGGGGAGGAAGGGCAGGTGCACCGCGGCCGAACCGGCGGCGATGATGCACTGCCTGAACTTCACCACCTTCTTCGTGCCGGTCTTGTCCTGGGCGCTGCCGGCGGTTTCCTCGATCTCGAGGTGATGCGGATCGAGGAAGCTGCCGTAGCCGCGGATGACATCGACCTTGCGCGCCTTGGCCATCCCGGCGAGGCCGCCGGTGAGCTTGCCGATCACGCCGTCCTTGTGCTTCCTGAGCGCGTCGACGTCCACTGCAGGCTTGGCGAACTGGATACCGGCGGATTGCACGTGCTCGGCTTCCTCGACCACCGCGGCGACATGGAGTAGCGCCTTGGACGGAATGCAGCCGACGTTCAGGCACACGCCGCCGAGCGTCGTGTAGCGCTCGATGATCGCGGTCCTGAGGCCAAGATCGGCGGCGCGGAAGGCGGCCGAATAGCCGCCGGGGCCGGCGCCGAGCACGACCAGGTCGTACTCGGCGTCGGCGCTGCCGCTGTGGGTAGCGGCAGCGGGGGGGGCGGTTGCGGGCGCAGCAGCCGGAGCAGGGGCGGCCGCCTCTGCTCCGGCTGAGGCCGTCGTTGACTCGACGTGCAGCAGCACCGCGCCTTCGGCGACCTTGTCGCCGACTGCGACCCGTACTTCCCTGACGATGCCGGCGGCCGGGGACGGCACGTCCATCGTCGCCTTGTCGGATTCGAGCGTGCAGATCGCGTCATCGACCGCGATCGTGTCGCCGATCTTGACGAACAGCTCGATCACCGGCACGGCGTCGAAATCGCCGATGTCCGGCACCTTCACTTCAACAATCTGGCTCATGGTGCGGCCTCCTTACAGCATGACCCGACGGAAGTCGGCCAGCAGCTGGGCAAGATAGACGTTGAAGCGGGTGGCGAGCGCGCCGTCGATGACACGGTGGTCGGCGGTGAGCGACATCGGCAGGGTCAGGCGCGGCACGAAGGCCTTGCCGTCCCACACCGGCTTCATTGCCGACTTGTTGACGCCGAGGATGGCGACTTCGGGCGCATTGACGATGGGCGCGAAGTAGGTGCCGCCGATGCCGCCGAGCGAGCTGATGGTGAAGCAGGCGCCGGACATGTCGGCGGGGCCGAGCTTGCCGTCGCGCGCCTTCTTGGCCAGTGCGCCGGTCTCGGCGGCGATCTCGAACACGCTCTTCTTGTCGGCGTCCTTCACCACCGGGACGACCAGGCCGTTCGGGGTGTCGGCGGCGAAGGCGATGTTGAAGTACTTCTTGTAGACGAGATTGTCACCGTCGAGGCTGGTGTTGAACTCGGGGAACTCCTGCAGCGCGCGCACCGAGGCCTTGATGATGAAGGCGAGCATGGTGAGCTTCTTGCCGGACTTTTCAAACTCCTTGTTCATCGCCACCCGGAAGGCTTCCAGCTCGGTGATGTCGGCGTCCTCGTGGTAGGTCACCGCCGGGATCATTGCCCAGTTGCGGGCGAGGTTCTGGCCGGAGATCTTCTTGATGCGGGAGAGCGGCTTGACCTCGACCTCGCCGAACCTGGCGAAGTCCACCTTCGGCCACGGCAGCAGGTCCAGCCCGCCGCCCAAACTGCCGATGGCCGCCGCCGCCACGCTCTTGCCCGGAACCACGCCGGTGCTCATCGCGCCCTTGATGAAGGCGGTGACGTCTTCCTTGAGAATGCGGTCCTTCGGCCCGCTGGCCTTGACCTGGGCGAGATCGACGCCGAAGCCGCGGGCGAAGGCGCGCACCGAGGGGCTGGCGTGGATCGTGCCACCGAGCTTGACCGCCGATGGCGTGGCTGCCACCGCGACCGGCATGGAAGCCGACACAGGGGTGACAGCGCCGCTGGCGGGCTGCGGGGGCGTGGGCGCAGCCGCGGGGGCGGCCGCAGCCGCGGCTGACGCCGGCGCAGTGGCTGCGGCTCCGCCCGTAGTCTCGAGCTTCAGCAGCACGCTGCCTTCGCCGACCTTGTCGCCGACCTTCACCAGCACTTCCCTGACCACCCCGGCGGCGGAGGAGGGGACGTCCATCGTCGCCTTGTCGGACTCGAGGGTGGCGATGGCGTCGTCCACCTTGATCGTGTCACCGACCTTGATGAACAGCTCGATCACCGGCACGGCATCGAAATCGCCGATGTCGGGTACCTTCACCTCGACGATGCCGCCCCCAGCGGCGGGGGCCGCAGCCGGCGCGGGCGCAGCGGTCGCGACCGGAGCGGCCGCGGGGGCAGGGGGCGGTGCCGCCGTGGCCGGAGCCGGGGCGGCGGCAGCGGCGCCGGTGACTTCGACGCGGATCAGGACCGTGCCTTCGGCCACCTTGTCGCCAATGCCGACCAGGACCTCCCGGACCACGCCGGCGGCGGATGAGGGCACGTCCATGGTGGCCTTGTCGGATTCGAGTGTGGCGATGGCGTCGTCGACGGCAATGGTGTCGCCGACCTTGACGAACAGCTCGATTACCGGCACGGCATCGAAATCGCCGATGTCGGGAACCTTCACTTCAATGAGTTGGCTCATGTTGTTGTCTCCTTGCGCGCTCAGACCGACAGCGGGTTCGGCTTGTTCGGGTCGAGGTTGTACTTGAGCATCGCTGCGGCGACCCGGTCGCGGCCGATCACGCCGTCATCGGCCAGGGCCTTCAGCGCGGCCAGCGCCACCCAGTGGCGGTCGACCTCAAAGAAATGGCGCAACTGTTCGCGGGTGTCGGAGCGGCCGAAGCCGTCGGTGCCGAGCGTCACGTAGGTCTTTTTCAGCTGCGAGCGGATCTGCTCGGGGAACATGCGGATGTAGTCGGTGGCGGCGATCACCGGGCCCTCGGTGCTGCCCAGTTTTTCTTCCACATGCGACTGCTTCGGTTCCTCCATCGGGTGCAGCAGGTTCCAGCGTTCGACGTCGTGGCCGTTGCGGGCCAGTTCGTTGAAGCTCGGCGCGCCCCAGAGGTCGGCTTCGACGCCCCAGTCGTTCTTGAGCAGTTCGGCGGCGGCGATCACCTCGCGGAAGATCGCCCCCGAGCCCAGCAACTGCACGCGCGGACCCTTGTCGTCGCCGCCCCTGCGGAACAGGTACAGCCCCTTGAGGATGTCGGCTGCGGCGCCTTCGGGCATCTCGGGATGCTCGTAGTTCTCGTTCAGTACGGTGATGTAGTAGTAGATGTCTTCCTGCTCGGCGAACATCCGCCGCATGCCGTCCTGCACGATCACCGCCACCTCGTACTGGAAGGTCGGGTCGTAGCTGATGCAGTTCGGGATCATGTTGGCGAGCAGCAGGCTGTGGCCGTCCTCGTGCTGCAGGCCTTCGCCGTTCAACGTGGTGCGCCCGGCGGTGCCGCCGATGAGAAAGCCGCGGGTGCGCTGGTCGGCCGCCGCCCAGCACAGGTCCATCGTGCGCTGCAGGCCGAACATCGAGTAGAAGATGTAGAAGGGGATCATCTGCACGCCGTGCACGCTGTAGGCGGTGCCGGCGGCGATCCAGTCGGCCATCGCCCCGGCCTCGTTGATGCCTTCCTGCAGCACCTGGCCGGTCTGCGACTCCTTGTAGAACATCAGCTGGTCATGGTCTTCGGGCAGGTATTTCTGCCCTTCCTGGTTCCAGATGCCGTACTGGCGGAACATCCCTTCCATGCCGAAGGTGCGGCTCTCGTCGGGCACGATCGGCACCACGTGACGGCCGATCTGCTTGTCCTTGAGGAGGGTGTTCATCATCCGCACCACGGCCATCGTCGTCGACAGCTCGCGGCCTTCTCCCGAAGCCTTCAGCAGCGCGGCAAAGGCTTCCAGCGCCGGCACCGGCAGGGCGTCGGCCTTGCGCCGGCGCTGGGGCAGGAAGCCGCCCAGGGCCATGCGGTGTTCGCGCAGGTATTTGTACTCGGGCGAATCCTCGGCGAACTTCAGGTAGGGCAGATCCTTGATCTGGTCGTCGGGCACCGGCAGGCCGAAGCGGTCGCGGAAGCGGCGGATGGCCTCGACGTCCATCTTCTTCTGCTGGTGCGAGATGTTCATCGCCTCACCGGCCTGGCCCATGCCGAAGCCCTTGATCGTCTTCGCCAGGATCAGCGTGGGCTGGCCCTGGTGCTCGTTGGCTTGCTTGTAGGCGGCGTAGATCTTGAACAGGTCGTGGCCGCCGCGGTTCAGATTCCACACCTGCTCGTCGGTCCAGTCGGCCACCAGCGCGCGCAGTTCCGGGGTGTTGAAGAAGTGCTCGCGCACATACGCGCCGTCCTTCGCCTTGAAGGTCTGGTAGTCGCCGTCGCACAGCTCCATCATGCGCTGCTTGAGCAGACCTTTCTGGTCGCGGGCGAACAGCGCGTCCCAGTGCGTGCCCCAGATCACCTTGATGACGTTCCAGCCCGCGCCGCGGAACTCGGCTTCGAGCTCCTGGATGATCTTGCCGTTGCCGCGCACCGGGCCGTCCAGGCGCTGCAGGTTGCAGTTGATGACGAAGACGAGGTTGTCGAGGCGCTCGCGCCCGGCCATGCCGATGGCGCCGAGGGACTCGACCTCGTCGGTTTCGCCGTCACCGAGGAAGGCCCACACCTTGCGCTGGGCAGCGCGCGTCGGGTCGATCAGGTTGCGGCTGGCGAGGTACTTCATGAAGCGCGCCGAGTAGATCGCGCACAGCGGGCCGAGGCCCATCGATACCGTCGGGAATTGCCAGAAATCGGGCATCAGCCAGGGGTGCGGGTAGGAGGAAATACCCTTGCCGCCGACTTCCTGGCGGAAGTTGTCCATCTGTTCTTCGGTGAAGCGCCCGAGCATGTAGGCGCGGGCATAGATCCCGGGCACCGAATGGCCCTGGAAGTAGATCAGGTCGCCGTCGTGGTCGGCGGAGGGCGCGTGCCAGAAGTGCGAGAAACCGACGTCGTAGAGCGCGGCTGCCGACGCGAAGCTGGCGATGTGGCCGCCGACGTTGGTGCTCTTGTTGGCGCGCACCACCATCGCCATCGCATTCCAGCGGATGTAGGAATGGATCTTGATTTCCATGTCCGCATCGCCCGGGTAGGACGGCTGCTGCTCGACCGGAATGGTGTTGATGTACGCGGTGTTCGCCGAATAGGGGATGTTCACCCCTTCCTCGCGCGCGGCGGCGATCAGGGTTTCGATCAGGTAGTGGGCGCGCTCGGGACCTTCGTGTTCGACGACGGCGGCCAGCGCTTCCAGCCATTCCTTTGTCTCCTGCGCGTCCGTGTCGGTGTGCGGGAGCGGGTTCGTTCCGGTCATGGCTTGTCTCCTCATGACATTCGGTTGGCAGTGCCTGCGGGGTATGCAGGATGGGGGGCGGTACGCACGCAACCCGCCAGGCTGTGTGGCGGGTTGCATTTTCAGACTATAAAACGTGTTTTCGCTATGTGCAATAGGCTATGCGCCATAGGGGGAGGCTCCGGCGTGCGGTTCATGGCTTGAGCGCCTGCTTGCGGTCGGCGTCGTAGGCAAACACGACCCGGCCGTTGCGGACCTCTCCGAGGGGAACCTGGCCAGGCAGCGTCAGGGTTTCGTGGCGGGTGCGCGAGAAGGGCTGGCGGTAGGTCATGATCACGCCATGGACGGGGGTGCGCAGGTCCTCCAGCGCCGCGTGGATGCGCCTGCCTTCAACGCTGCCTGCCTGGCGGATCGCTGCGGCGAGGAGCAGCATCGAGTCGTAGCCCTGGGCTGCGGCCGGTGGAACCAGGATGCGTTCAAGGCCGGTGCTTTGGCGCCATGCCTCGAGGAAGGCCTGCTGGCGGGGGTTCCCGGCGTCCTGGATGAAGGTCTGCGGCATGCGGGCACCTTCTGCATGCGGGCCCGCGCTGTCGATGAAGTTCGACATCGCCAGCGTCCAGCTGCCGATGATCGGTACCCGCCAGTTCATCCGCGCCATGCCGTTGGCGATGTAGGCCAGTTCCGGGCCGATGCCGTAGGTCAGGACCGCTTCGGCGCCGGCTGAACGTGCCCGTGCGAGCAGTTCGCTCATATCTACCTGGCGTAACTGGAAGCGCTCCACCGCAACCGGCGCGATGCCGCGTTCTTTCAGCGCGGCGATCAGGTCCTCGCTGCCCTGCACGCCGTAGTTGGTTGCATCGTGAAAAATTGCCAGGCGGCTGAGGCCGCGCCGGTCGATGGCTTCCTTGACGATCACCCGCGCCTGCAGTTCGTCGCTGGCCGATACGCGGAAGACGTAGTTGTCGGGAAACTCGGGGGGCAGGAACTGACGGGTGATCAGCGATCCGGTGGCCACCGAGGTGATCACCGGAATCCGTGCCAGCTGGTAATGGCGCTGGCTGGCGAGGGCGACGCCGGTGTTGACGATGCCCAGCCCGGCGATGATGCCGTCCTTGTTGATGAGTTCCTGGATGAGGCGGGCGCCGCGCTCGTTGCTGGCCTCGTCGTCGCGCTCGAGCAGGTGCACCGGACGCCCGAGCAGGCCGCCCGAGGCATTGATTTTGGCCGCGGCGATGCGGATGCCTTCGCGCATCGAAATGCCCATCGGGCTGGAGGCGCCGGTGAACGGGCCGGTAACGCCGATGCGGATGCTCTCCGGCGGTGGAGCATCGGCGGCGGAGACCGTGGCGGCGAGGGTGCACAAGACCAGGCCCAGGAAGCCGGGCAGCAAAAAGCGCGCACGGTAGCGCAGTGTGGCGAATGAATGCATGGGCGGACTCTAGGGGGGTGGGGCGGGTGTAAAAATTGGCGGAAACCCCCATTGGGCGCTTCGTCGCCAGCACTGCGCGCGGATCTGGCGTCAGTCGGGCGTTAGGGTTAAACCGGATGACGGCTGGCGGGGGATCGACAAGAATCCTCCTCTCGGTCAAGGTGCCGGGAATCCTTTCCTGTACCCGGCGTTCCCTTCTTCATGCCCGAGTCCCATGCTGCTTCCTTTTCGTCCCAGCGCTGGTACTGGACGGCGCCGTACGCCGCGGTGGTGCTGTTCGCGCTGGCCATGCTCAGCCTGGTGTGGCTGTTGCAGCAGCGCGAACTGGAGCTTGAGCGCGACGCGCTTGCGCGCGACATGCAGTGGGCCGAGCAGACAATGCGCCGGCAGATGCTCGGGACCGAGGAGTTCCTCGGCCAGCTTGCCCGTGACCTGTCTTCCGAGATGCTCGATCACGACGGCTTCCAGCTGCGCGCCAACCAGCACATCGCCAACCATGCCGAGCTGGCCAACATCGTCTGGGTGGGGGGCGACGGAATCGTGCGCTGGAGCGCGCCGTTCGATACCACCGATCGCCTGCCCGGCGAGGTGTTGAGCAGCGAGCAGGCACGCGTGCTGCAGCGTGTGCGGGGTTCGCTGCGGGTGGAATACGGCGCCGCTCACCGCAGCCCGCGGGGCGGGGCGGTGCTCGAAGTATATGTGCCGGTGGTGCGCAGCGGCGAGTTCCGCGGCGCCATCGTCGGGGTGTATTCGATCGAGCGCATGGCGCGCTACCTGGTGCCGGCGTGGTTTGCCGACAAGTACCGGCTGGCGTTGCACGACGTCGAAGGCGAGCTGCTGGCGACGAGCGCCTTGCTGCCCGCGCTCGACGAACGGCTGTCCTTCGATCTTGCGCTCGACCCGCCGGGGAATGGGCTGGGTTTGCGCGCGACGGCGTTTCGCAGCGGTAGCGGCGTTTCGCAGCTGCTGCCGATGGTGCTGATCCTGGGCCTGTCGGTGCTGGTGCTGTGGAGCCTGTGGACCCTGCGCAGCCACGTGCAGCGCCGGGTGCAGGTGGAAAAGGAGCGCGACCGGCTGTTCAACCTGTCGCTCGACATGTTGTGCGTGGTCGGGCTCGATGGCCGCTTCTGCCGTTGCAACCCGGCCTTCGCGCGCATTCTCGGACATGACCCGGAGGCCTTGCCAGGGCGCTCGCTGATCGATTTTGTCCACGCCGACGATGTCGGCCCCACGCTCGACCAGTTACGCCGCCTGGCCGCCGGCGAGCCGGTGAAGTTCGAGAACCGTTGCCGCTGCGCCGACGATAGCTACAAGTGGCTGGTATGGAGCATCAACCCGGTGCCCGAAGAACGCCTCGTCTATGCGGTGGCGCACGACATCACCGGGCGCAAGGCTACCGAGGAGGCGCTGCGCGCCGAGTCGGCCTTTCGCAAGGCGATGGAGGATTCGGTGGTCACCGGCCTGCGCGCGATCGACCTGAGCGGGCGCATCATCTACGCCAATTCGGCGTTCTGCCGCATGATCGGCTTCGACGAGGACGAGCTGATCGGCACCGGGCCGCCTTTTCCTTACTGGCCCGAGGAGTCGCGCGCGGTGTGCGAGCGCAACCTCGCCCTGACCCTGTCCGGCCAGGCGCCGGCGGCCGGTTTCGAGATGCGCATCCGGCGCAAGAACGGCGAGCGCTTCGATGCCCGCTTCTACCTGTCGCCGCTGATCGATTCCTCCGCTCGCCAGACCGGCTGGATGGCCTCGATCACCGACATCACCGAACCGAAGCGGGTGCGCGCGGCGCTCGAAGCCGCCCACGAGCGTTTCGAGGCGGTGCTCGACGGCCTCGATGCCGCGGTCTTCGTGGCCGATGCCCGTACTGACGAGATCCTGTTCGCCAACCGTGCCTTCAAGCGCATCCACGGCTTCGATGCGGTGGGGCGCACGGTCAATGGGGTCGCCGTGCCGCAGCCCGAGCGCGGCGACTACCGGGTCGATCCGCGCAGCCTGGGCACGTCCGAACTACCCCGCGAGCTGTTCGATGGCGAACTGCAGCACCCGCTGTCGGGGCGCTGGTACCACGTGCGCGAGCAGGCCACGCGCTGGGTCGATGGCCGCCTCGTGCGCATGGGCATCGCCACCGACATCACCGACCGCAAGCAGACCGCCGAGGTCGCGCGCCAGCAGGAAGACCGCCTGCAACGCACCGCGCGGCTGATCACCATGGGCGAGATGGCGTCCACCCTCGCCCACGAACTCAACCAGCCGCTGGCGGCGATCGCCAACTACTGCGCGGGCTGCGTCACCCGCATGCAGGGGGGGCAGTGGCGGCCGGAGGACGTGCTCGCGGCGATGCAGAAGGCCAGCTTCCAGGCCGAGCGCGCGGGCAAGATCATCCGCCGGGTGCGCGAGTTCGTGAAAAAGAGCGAACCGCGGCGCAGCGCGGTGCGCCTGGCCGAAATCCTCGACGATGCGCTCGGCTTCGCCGAAATCGACGCCCGCCGCGTCGGCATCCGCATCGTCGCCGAGGTCGAGCCCAGACTTCCGGACGTGTTCGCCGACCGGATCATGATCGAGCAGGTGCTGCTGAACCTGATCCGCAACGGCCTCGACGCGATGGCCGATGCCCTGCCCGAGCGGCGCGTGCTGGTGCTGCGGGTGCGCAGTTTCGGTCCCGATGCGGTGGAAGTGGCGGTCATCGACCGCGGCCACGGCATCAGCGAGGAAGGGCGCCGGCGGCTGTTCACCCCCTTTTACACGACCAAGGCCGAGGGCATGGGAATGGGCTTGAACATCTGCCGCTCGATCGTCGAGTTCCATGATGGCCGATTGCTTGTCGACGCCAACCCCGAAGGCGGTACCATATTCACGTTTACCCTGCCGACGGAGACAGCCAGTGAGCGGATTGCCCGCAGCGCCTGACCAGATCGTTCCCGATCAGATCGTCCATATCGTCGACGACGACGAAGCCCTGCGCGACTCGCTTGCCTGGATGCTCGAAGCCAACGGCTATCGCGTCGCCGTGCATGAGTCGGCGGAGTCCTTCCTGCAGGCCAGCGAGCCCGGCATGACCGGCTGTCTCGTGCTCGATGTGCGCATGCCCGGGATGAGCGGGCTGGAACTGTTCGAGGAGCTCGGCCGCCGCCGCTGCAGCCTGCCGGTGGTGTTCATCACCGGCCACGGCGACGTGCCGATGGCGGTGTCGGCGCTGAAGAAGGGGGCGGTGGATTTCATCGAGAAGCCGTTCGGCGAGCGCGACATGCTGCGCCTGATCGAACAGTGCCTGCGGCTCGAGCGCGAAAACCGCGACAAACGCCTGCAGGAGGCGGACACCGCGCGCCGCCTCGAGCACCTGACCCAGCGCGAGCGCGAAGTGCTCGACCTGATCATCGTCGGCAAGCTCAACAAGCAGATCGCCGATGTGCTCGGCATCAGCATCAAGACCGTCGAAGTCCACCGTGCCCGGGTGATGGAAAAGATGGGTGCGCATTCGCTCGCCGAGCTGGTGCAGCACGTGGTGCTGGCGGAGCCGGGCACCGTGCCGCGCTGAGCGCCCGCCCCGGGGCGCGCTGACCGCAGGCCTGTTGCGTCATCCATGCCGCGCCGGGGAGCGCAGGCGCGAGCGGGGGCGGTGCCGACGCGCAACCCGTCGGTTGGCAAGTTCACATTATTTCCACTGATCTCCCCGAATGACTGGAATCAACGCCTTTTTCCTGCTGACCGGGCTGTTGCTGTTCATCAGCGTGCTCGCCAGCACGGTGTCGGCGCGGCTGGGGCTGCCCCTGCTGCTGCTGTTCCTGGTGGTGGGGATGCTCGCCGGGGAGGGCGGCCCCGGCGGCATCGTCTTCGAAGACTTCTTCATCGCCTCCATGATCGGCCAGGCAGCGCTGGCGGTGATCCTGCTCGACGGCGGGCTGCGCACGCGGGTGAGCAGCTTTCGCGTCGGCCTGAAGCCGGCCGCGGTGCTGGCGACCTGGGGGGTGGTCGGCACCGCGGGGCTGCTCGGCGCCTTCGCCACCTGGCTGCTCGATGTGGACTGGCGCCTGGGCCTGCTGCTGGCGGCGATCGTCGGCTCCACCGATGCGGCGGCGGTGTTCGCGCTGCTGCGCAACAGCGGCGTACGGCTCAACGAGCGCGTGCAGGCGACGCTGGAGATCGAATCGGGCGCCAACGATCCGATGGCGATCCTGCTCGTCACCGCACTGGTGGGGATGCTGCTGGAGCCCGAAACGGCGACGCTGTCCGCTTTCGCGTGGATGCTCGCCAGCCAGCTCGGACTCGGGCTGCTCGCGGGCCTCGCCGGCGGATGGGTGCTGTCGCGGCTGATGGCGCGCCTGAACCTGGCCGAAGGCCTGTATGCATTGCTGATCCTGTCGGGCGGAGTGCTGGTGTTCGCCGCCACCAACCTCCTGAACGGCAGCGGTTTCCTCGCCGTGTACCTGGCCGGCGTGGTGGTGGGCAACCGCCGCAGCCACGCCACCGAGCACGTGCTGCGGGTGATGGACGGGCTGGCCTGGCTGGCCCAGGCCGGGATGTTCGTCGTGCTCGGCCTGCTGGTGACGCCGTCGCTGCTCCTTGATCACGCGCTCGAGGCGCTGGCGATGGCGGTGTTCCTGATGCTGGTCGCCCGCCCGCTGGCGGTGATGATCGGCCTGGCGCCGTTCCGGTACCGGCGCAACGAGCTGGCCTACGTCAGCTGGGTCGGGCTGCGCGGGGCCGTGCCGGTGGTGCTGGCGATCGTGCCGGTGGTGATGGGGGTGCCCGATTCGCGCCTGCTGTTCGATGTCGCCTTTGCGGTGGTGCTGCTGTCCCTGCTGGTGCAGGGGGCGACGGTGCCGGTGGTGGCGCGCTGGCTGAAGGTCGAAGTGCCGCCGCGCGACGAACCGCGTGACAAGCGTGAAGTGTGGGTCGATGACGAGGCTGCGGTCGATCTGCTCGAATACCGGGTCGCACCCGGAGCACGCGTCGAAGGTCGCCATCCGGACGAGGTCGCGGCCGAGTTCGGCAGCATCGGTGTGCGCTGCGTGGCCCTCGTCCGTGACGGTCACCTGCAGCGCCTGACGATGGATTCCCGGATGATTCCCGGCGACTCGGTGTGGTTCGTGGCCCCGGACGAGCTTGCCGAGCGGATCGCCCGCCTGTTTGGCGGCGCGGGCAACGAGCTGAGCGCGAACGCCAGCTTCTTCGGCGAATTCGTCGTTGACCCGGAATCCCTCGCGGGCGATCTCGCCGATGCCTATGGCCTGGTGCTCGAAGCGCAGGAACGGCACCTGTCGATGCGCGATCTGCTGCGCGCGCGCATCGGCCGCGTCGCCGTCGTTGGCGACCGCGTGCATGTCGGCGCCTTCATCCTCACCGTGCGCGAGATGAGCGTCGGCGGGGTGATCACCGCGATCGGCCTGAAATGCCCGCCTCCAATAGCCGGACACTGAGCTTTGCGGTCGGCGGCGGGCAGGAGCGCCTCCGGTGCCGCGCCGTCCAATCCCGGCCCGGGTGCGTCGCCGGCGCCGGCATGCTGTAAAATCCGCTTCTTTTTCGAGGCAGATCCGATGACCGCTCGCATCATCGATGGCAACGTCCTTTCGGCGCGTGTCCGTGGAGAAATCGCCGATCGTGCAGCGACACTCTCGGCACGTGGCGTACAACCCTGTCTGGCGGTCATCCTGGTCGGTGCCGATCCGGCTTCGGCCGTGTATGTGCGCAACAAGGTCGCGGCCTGCGAAAAGGCCGGCCTCCGCTCGCTGCGCTTCGATTACCCGCAGGATGCGGCCCCCGCCGAGGTCATGGCCCGGCTGGCCGAACTCAACGCCGACCCGGCGGTGCACGGCATCCTGGTGCAGCTTCCGTTGCCGCCGCAGTTCGACGAAACCGCCGTGCTCGAAGCCATCGACCTGGGCAAGGACGTCGACGGCTTCCACGCCGAAAACGTCGGCCGCCTGTCGCAGAACCGCGAAGCCTTCATCCCGTGCACGCCGCATGGGGTGATGAAAATGCTCGAAAGCGCGGCGGTGCCGGTGCAGGGGGCCGAGGCCGTGATCATCGGCCGCTCGAACATCGTCGGCAAGCCGATGGCGATGCTGCTGACCAATGCCGGCGCTACGGTCACCGTGTGCCACTCGAAGACGCGCGACCTCGCCTTCCACACCCGCCGCGCCGACATCCTGGTGGCGGCGATCGGCAAGCCGCGCTTCGTCACCGGCGACATGATCAAGCCCGGTGCCACCGTGATTGACGTCGGCATCAACCGCCTGCAGGACGGTCCGGATGCCGGCAAACTGTGCGGCGACGTCGACTTCGAGTCGGCCAGGGCGGTAGCCGGGGCAATCACTCCGGTGCCGGGCGGGGTCGGGCCGATGACCATCACCATGCTGCTGGAAAACACCGTGATCTCCGCCGAGCGTGCCGCACGCTCGCGCGAGCTCGCCCCCGGCACGTGAGCAAAGGACGCACAATGAGCGCACTTTCCCCCGCCGTCGGCATTATCATGGGGTCAAACTCCGACTGGCCGACGATGAAGGCCGCGGCCAAGGTGCTGGAGGAGTTCGGGGTGCCCTTCGAAGCCAGGGTCGTGTCCGCCCACCGCACTCCCGACCTGATGTTCGAATACGCCGCAACCGCGCGCGACCGCGGGCTGCGGGTGATCATCGCCGGCGCCGGCGGCGCCGCCCACCTGCCCGGGATGGTCGCAGCCAAGACCACGTTGCCGGTGCTGGGCGTGCCGGTGCAGTCGAAGGCGCTGTCGGGGCAGGATTCGCTGCTCTCCATCGTGCAGATGCCCAAGGGCGTCCCGGTCGCCACGTTCGCCATCGGTGAGGCCGGCGCGGCCAATGCCGGGCTGTTCGCAGTGGCCCTGCTCGCCAACGGCGATGCGTCGCTGGCCGACCGCCTCGCCGATTTCCGCGCCCGCCAGACGCAGGCGGTGCTCGCCATGACCCTGGATTGAGAGCCGCATCATGATCCTCCCGCCAGCCACCCTGGGCATGCTCGGCGGCGGCCAGCTCGGCCGTTTTTTCGTTTCCGCCGCACACGAGATGGGCTACAAGGTGTGGGTGCTCGATCCCGACCCGCACAGCCCCGCCGGCCTCATCGCCGACCGCCACCTGGTCGCCGCCTACGACGACTACGGCGCGCTCGACGCACTGGCGGCCGGATGTGCTGCGGTGACCACCGAATTCGAAAACGTTCCGGCCGACACCCTGGACTACCTCGGCAAGTTCATCCCCGTTCATCCGGCCGCAAGCGCGGTGGCGGTGTGCCAGAACCGTATCGCCGAAAAGACCTTCCTCGCCGACCATGGCCTGCCGCACGGGCCGTGCGCGGTGATTCGTGGTGAGGACGACATCCGCAGCGCGCCTGCCGCGCTGTTTCCGGCGGTGCTCAAGGTGGCGCGCTTCGGCTACGACGGCAAGGGTCAGGCCCGGGTTGCCGATGCCGAGGAGGCGCTGGCGGCCTTCCAGCATTTCAAGGGCGAACCTTGCGTGCTGGAGAAGATGCTGGCGCTCGACTGCGAAGTGTCGGTGGTGCTCGCGCGCGACGAGACGGGGGCGGTGCGCAGCTTTCCCGCGGGCGACAACCGCCACCGCAACGGCATTCTCGACGTCACCATCGCGCCGGCGCAGCTTGCTGCCAGCGAGGCGGGAGGTGTAGCGACGGAGGCGCAACGCATCGCCGAGCGCATCGCCGAGCGCCTCGGCTATGTCGGCACCCTGGGGGTGGAGTTCTTCGTCTGCGCCGGCGAGCTGTTTGTCAATGAGATGGCGCCGCGTCCGCACAACAGCGGCCACCACACCCTCGACGCCTGCGACGTCAGCCAGTACGAGCAGCAGGTCAGGGCGCTGTGCGGCCTGCCCCTGGCGGCGCCGCGCCAGCACTCGGCGGCGGTGATGGTGAATCTGCTCGGCGAGCTGTGGTACGCCGACGGCAAGGGCCACGGCGCTTACCGCGAGCCCGACTGGTCGGTGCTGCATGCCGTGCCCGGCCTGCGCCTGCACCTGTATGGCAAGCACCATGCGCGGCCGGGGCGCAAAATGGGGCACTTTACCGTGGTCGGCGACGATCCCGGTACAGTGCTGGAGCGCGCGCTGGGCGCGCGCGCGGCGATCGGCATCCGCGACGAATGAGTGGCACCCGGGCCAAACCCCGCGGCCGCATCGAGCCGCCGACCCTGGTCGCGATCCACGAGGCGGCGGACCTGCTGCGCGCCGGCGAACTCGTCGGCATGCCCACCGAGACGGTCTACGGCCTTGCCGCCGACGCCCTCGATGCCGAGGCCGTGCGCAGGATTTTCGCAGCCAAGGGCCGGCCGGCGGATCATCCGCTGATCGTCCATCTGCCCGGCGTCCAGCACCTGCCACGCTGGGCCACGGATATTCCCGGGGAGGCGCTCGCGCTCGCCCGCGCCTTCTGGCCCGGCCCGCTGACGCTGATCCTGAAGCGCGACCCGGCGGTCCCGGACGAGGTCACCGGCGGTCAGGACACCGTGGGCCTGCGCGTGCCCTCCCATCCGGTCGCGCTCGCCCTGCTGCAGGTTTTCGATTCGGGCATCGCCGCGCCCAGCGCCAACCGCTTCGGTCGCATCAGCCCCACCACCGCGCTGCATGTGAAGGACGAACTCGGCGACAAGGTGGCGATGGTGCTCGACGGCGGCCCCTGTGAGGTCGGCATCGAATCGACCATCGTCGATTTTTCGCGCGACCCGCCCGAGATCCTGCGCCCCGGCGCGATCACGTCCGACGACATCGCCCGCATCATCGGCCGTCGCCCGCGACTGCGCGGCGAGGCGGCAATCGAGCTGGCTGCGGCGCCGGCCGCAGAGGCCCCGGCACCGCGCGTCTCCGGCGCCCTCGCCGCCCATTACGCGCCGCGCACCCCGCTGCGCCTGGTGGCAGGCGAGCGCCTGGCGGGGGAAGCGGCCCTGCTCGCGGGCGAGGGCAGCCGCGTCGCCGTGCTCGCCCACCGTGCGCCCGATCCGCACGATTCGCGTCTGATCTGGCAGTCCGCACCGGCCGATGCCACCGCCTACGCTCGCGAACTCTATGCCAGCCTGCGCGCCCTCGACGCCCTTGACGCCGATTTCATCCTGATCGAAACCCCACCCGCCGGCCCCCACTGGCGTGCGATCACCGACCGCCTCGACCGCGCCGCCGCCGGCTCCGGCGGTTGAAACCCAACGAACCGAGAAGCCGGGTACGACCCTGTCGCAGGGGCTTCCTTTTCGGGGCGGGCTTGCCTATAATGCGCGCTCTTTCAGGGCCGATAGCTCAGCTGGGAGAGCGCTGCGTTCGCAATGCAGAGGTCGAGGGTTCGATCCCCTTTCGGTCCACCAATACCCTCAAAGCCCGGACTCGCTCCGGGCTTTGTCTTATCTGCCCGTAACGCCAGCACTGGCGCGGGTTCCAGCGATTCGTGCGGAAGGTGCGGGCGCGCCCGAAACCCTACATTCGTCATAAATTGCACAAAAATTAGGCAGAGAGGCTCTCTACTCTCTGTTGGTGCGAAAGGCGGTTTCGCACGCGACCTATACAAATCAATGGGTTACGAAGGGCGGTTTGAAGCGTGATTTGGCGGGCGCGGGCGACCGGGTTCGAGATTATGGTGCGAGCAAAATCGTCGTCGCTCTTTACTGGCGGTATCGTCCGGCCACACCATCCGTACAACTCGCGTTTTAGATGGTCCTAATCAACTGCCGATTGACGCGGTCTAGTGGACAGGAAGCTGGTGGATAAGGACAGATAGCCTGAAGGTCTGTCGATAGAAGCACCTCCCTTGCGCTTAGTGGATAGCGCGTCGCGCAAATCGGATTTCAGCCTTTTCAACGGCTCGTTACGATTCGTCAACACCACAGAAATCAAGACGAATCATGACCAATGCAGCCAAGGAAACTTTGGCCGTCCTGAAAGCGAACGGCATTAGTCAGGTTTTCGGTAATCCGGGAACCACCGAACTGCCTTTGCTTGACGGCTTCATCAGCGAAGAACTGTCTTTCCGTCTTTGCCTGCACGAAGGGGTTGCAACCTCGATGGCCGACGGGTACGGGCGTGCCAGCGGCACCACCGGTGTGGTGCTCGTGCACACGTCGGTTGGCACTGCCAACACCTTGGTACACATGATCAACGCCCACAGCGACCGAGTGCCTTTGCTCGTTATAGCCGGGGACAAGGATGATCGGCTTTCCGGGCGTGGTTGCTTCGTGGAGGTACCGGATATCACGGGCCTAGCGAGGCAATTTACAAAGGCGGCCTGGAGGGTGACGCTACCTGAGAAATTCCCTGAACTCACATACCGCGCCCTTAAGGAGGCCGCCACTCCAGCACGAGGGCCGGCTTTCCTTGCGGTGCCGGAGAATTACATGGGAGCAGATCTGCCGGAGAGCGCCAAGGGCGAATTTGCGCGGCCGGTGAAGTCTGCGTCTAGTCGTGTCCACCCGGACGATCTGCAGGACATTCTGGAAGTGCTGGCGACGGCGGAGCGACCGCTCTTAATCGCTGGTAATGAGGTTGGCCTCACGGGCGCGGCCGGGTGGCTGCAGGAATTGGCCGAAAGTTTGGCTGTGCCTGTGGTAGGGGAGGAGGTTTTCACGACGAACGCGGCGAACTTCCCCTCTGATCACATCTTTTACCATGGCAATTTCTCGCCTGTTCTGCCTGTAGTCCGCGACTGCGATGTTGTGGTGGCGTTTGGCGCGCGACTGTTTATGGAGTATGCGTATCCGGCAGAGCCGTATCTGCATCACGGCGTGCGGTTGTTTCAAGTTGGCAGTGACCCGCGCGAGTTCGGAAAGATTTACCCCGTCGAAAAAGCGCTCCTGGGTGCCCCCGATGCTGCCCTGCACGATCTCGTCTCCATGCTCAAACAACAGCGACCTGCGGCATTGGGGGCAGAGAGTCTTGCTAGGCGCCGCATCCGCGCTGCGCGGGGTGCAGCGCAAACATCTCCTATCGCGCGGCCCCTGCTTGATGAACGGCCGCCCGGCCGGGTTCGACTCATTGATCTCCTCACTGCGCTGGATACAGCACTTCCGGCTGACGGTGTAGTCGTCGATGAATCGGTCTTGTCGAAATTCCTGATGCTTCACCGCTTTTCGCTTACACGGGGCCGGGGATATTTTGGCACGTCAGGAGGAGGGCTAGGTTGGGGGCTGGGAGCAGCCTTGGGGGTTCAACTGGCCTTACCCAACCGCCGCGTTGCCGCCTTCGTCGGGGATGGGGGAACAATGTTCAGCATTCAGGGGCTATGGTCGGCGGCGCACATGCGCCTCCCTGTAGTCTTCGTGGTAGTGAACAACGGTGGATACATGGCCGTGCGACGTGGGCTTGGCGAGTTCAACCAGGCGGCGGTACGAACCGGGCGTTTTCCGGGTGCTTGGCTCGACGACCCGGCTATCGACTTCTGCACCGTGGCGCGCGGTCTTGGGGTCGCAGCGATGGTGGCCGACAGACCGGACACGTTGACGGACGTCTTGCAGACGGCCTTCGCATTGGAGAAACCGGTCTTAGTCGATGTCCGGATCGACCCATCAGAATACTACTGAAGCGGAAATGTGAAAACTTAGTATAAGGAGGAGGCTATGAACTGGACTAGAACAATATTCGCCGTCATTTCCGTCGCCCTTGCCGGGCTCTTCCTAGGCACGGCGTACGCGCAGAGTGACAGCTACCGATGGAAGCTTGCTCACCAATGGCCGACAGTCCACTACTATCACACGGCGGCGGAAACCTTTGTCAAACGCGTCGAGGAGCGGACTGAGGGACGGCTGCGCATCGACATCTACCCCGCAGGACAGTTGTTCGGCATGCGCGAAATTCCTGAGGCGCTCATCAATGGTTCGCTCGATCTGGGGATGGCGGCGGATGTCGGGTATTCTGGTTACGTCCCGACTGTCGCCGTCTTCGATTTGCCGATGCTGGTTCCCGACGGCGCAGCAATGTTCAGGCTGCTTAGCGGCGAATTCGGCGAGACGCTGGCCGCCGACCTTAAGGCCAAGGGGATGACCCATCTTGCATGGGTGGACTATGGCCCGATGAGCTTCCTGACCGGCAGTCGCGCTATCAATAAGCCGGAAGATCTAGAGGGACTGCGAATCACCGTACCGGGCGGCCTGTTTGCCGAGTCCGTAGCAGCGCTAGGTGGAACGCCGGTGTCGACCCCTCCGTCCGATCACTACATCGCACTTCAGCGCAACATCGTCTCCGGCATTCTCATTGGCCCGAGCAGCATGACGGCGCGAAAGCTACATGAGGCGCAGAAGAATTTCACAGCCGTCAATGTTGCTTGGCCGGTGCACATCATGACTGCCAATACGGCTGCGCTGGAATCGCTGCCAACCGAGTTGGCAAGCATCGTTCGCGAAGAGGCGCGCGCACTTCAAGATTGGGTGGCGGCGCAGACTGAAGAGCAGACGCAAAAGGCGATCGCAGCCATGTCTTCGGCCGGCATTGTGGTGCACAAGGTCCCGGCTGAGGAATTGCCACAATGGCGTGCGAAGCTGCTGCCCGTACATGAGAAGTTCGTTGGGCAGGCCGGTCCCGCGGGCAAAAAATTGCTCGATATGGCTACCGGGGGAAAATAAGTGGAACAAGAGCAGGTTGCGGCATGCTCACCGGAATTACCGGTGTCGGCGAGGGACCAAGGTAGATGCGTGTGGAGCATTCTGGATAGGTGGCTAGAAGGCATTGAGTTCTTCTTCTTCAGCCTGTCCGCTGCGGCGGTCGGTGTAATGACGTTGATGATCGGTGCCGATGTTGCCCTTCGCTTTTTCACCGGGGCAAGCCCAGGTTGGCTCTCGGATCTTCCCATCTTCCTCAACATCATGATGGCGTTTCTCGCCATGGCGTTTATGATGCGGCGCCGACAGCACATCGTTGTCGATTTACTGCTCGTCTACCTGTCGCCGAGCAAGCGCCGAGTGGCGCGGGTAGTGACACTGTGTATCGCCCAGCTATTTTTTGTCATCCTGCTATACGCGGGCACCCGCGTAGCCTGGCGCTCCTACGAACTCGGCAACGTCTCTTATACCGCCTTCGAGGTGCCGATGTTCATTCTCCAGTCCGCCATTCCACTTGGGGCCTTGCTCCTCGTGTGCGAGGGTATCTCGCAACTCATCAAGTTAATTCAAAGAGGAGATTGAGCGATGGATTACATCATCGCATTCGGCGGACTGATTTTGTTTCTCTTACTGGGCATGCCGGTGGCTTTTGCCCTCGGTGCAACAGCGGTGGTGATGCTGTTCTTGCACTCGGGCGATCTCCAGGGAACGACTCAGCTCGCTATTGCCGGATTCAAGGCGGTCGACTCCTTTGTTCTCGTGGCGTTGCCGCTTTATGTTCTGATGGGCGAGAGTTTCACCGCGGGCAGCAGCAGTCAGCGTCTGTATCGCAGCGCAACCGCCCTGACGCAGCATTTACGCGCCGGGCTCGGAATCGCCACTATTTCCAGTTGCGGAGTGTTCGCCGCCATCTCAGGCTCCAGCATGACCAACGCGGTCACTCTGGGCCGTATTACGATACCCGAGATGCGTGCGCGAGGTTACGACAAAGAGTTAGCAGCCGGTCTCGTAGCAAGTGGCGGTACTCTCGGCATGCTGATTCCGCCGAGCCTCGCGTTTATCCTTTACAGCGCACTGACCGACACCTCGGTGCGCGCTCTGTTTGCCGCGGGCCTGGTTCCCGGTCTGTTGCAGTTAGGGCTTACCATCCTGTTCCTTTTGCTTCTGGCGCGAGTGCCCCAACCCCTACCTCAGGTTCCGTGGGCTGAACGATTCGTAGCGTTGACCGCAGCCGGCTGGGCACTAGCGCTGCCGATCATTGTACTCGGCGGGATATACGGCGGCGTGTTCACTGCAACGGAGGCGGCTGCGGTCGGTGCTATCTACGTCATTATGGTGAACATCCTGACCGACCGGCGATTCGAACCGCGCGCGTTCTGGCAGACACTTCTACGCACTGTCGAGAACTCGGCTCGCCTTCTCAGCATCGTCATCGGTTCCTCGCTCCTGGGACACGCGATGATCGTGATGCAGATTCCGCAAGAGATCACGGCTGCGGTTGTTTCGTTCGAACTGGCGCCGCTCCTAATCCTAGTCGGAATTTTGCTCGTTCTGACGTTGCTTGGTTGTTTCCTCGACCCGATTTCCATTACGCTAATTGCCGTACCCATCGTCTTTCCAGTCGTCACCGCAATGGGTTTCGATCCTATCTGGTTCGGCGTTCTCCTGGTGATGAATCTGGAACTGGGTATGATCACCCCGCCCATCGGCATGAACTTGTTTGCGATTCAGAGCATCGTGCACGATTTGCGCAGTAGCGAGATGTGGCGTGCGGCGCTGCCTTTCGCAGGCATCTCAGTGCTGTCCATCGCCATCGTGTTTATGTTCCCAGCGGTGGCAATGTGGCTGCCAGGAATTTTGAAATGATTATGTTGCAGAGGTATCCATGACTATTCTGAGAAAACAGACTTCGCCCCGCATGAGCCAGGTGGTCGTTCACGGAGATACCGTGTATCTGGCGGGGCAGGTCCCCGATGATTTTACTGCGCCTGTTGCTGAGCAGACCCGTCAAGTACTTTCTCGCATCGACCGTCTGTTGGGCGAGGTTGGCAGTGAGCGCTCGAAGATCCTGTCGGCCCAAGTTTGGCTGGCGGACATCGGTGATTTCGATGCGATGAACGAGATATGGGAGGCGTGGGTCGATCATGACAGTCCGCCTGCCCGTGCCACCTGTGCCGTGGTGTTGGCTCACCCCGCCATTCGCGTTGAAGTCATTGTGGTCGCGGCGCTCTGAATATCCGTCCACCGGGTCAATGAATTGTCCCAAGGCGTGTCGGTGCTCAGGGCAGCCGCAGCTTCATATTTACCATTATGGACCAGTCAGTCGTCTGCCCAAGGTGGTAGCGGTTTGCACAAATTTTGTGCAGCCTGCGGCCGCTTTCTGCGGCGAAACCACTGCCGCGGCTTGCATCACTGACATGGGTCTATTCCAGTATGGGTAACTGAGGCAGCCCTGTGTCGTTGCGGACCATGGTGTTGATCGTGGACAGCGGCTTGCGCGTGCCGGCGACCAGGGCGGCATTGGGCAGTTTGCCGACTGCATGGAGACGCTGGTAGAAGGCTTTGATGCCGGGGTTGTGCAGTGAAGCGGGCAAGGTGGCAATGTAGAGGACGCAGCAAATCTGGAAGCGCCCGACCTGGATGTAGCGTCGTCCACGGATTGCAGCCGAGTCGTGGGTTGGTCAATCGGCAGCACCCCGGCGAGTGTGGCGATCTGGCGCCGGTTGAGCGGTCCGAACTCAGGCAGATCAGCAATTAGGGCGGCGCTGGCAGCCGGGTCGATGCCGCTGGCCGAGCGCAGCAGCTTCTCGAGCGCCCCGTAGTGCTCGCGCACATGTCCGGCAATTTGCGCTTCGACCTTGTTGTCGAGCGCGCGCGGATGGACTCGATCATGGCTTCGATGTTCGGACGCACCATGGGCATCTCCAACTGCAGGCGCTGGCGCTCGGACACCAGAACGGTCAGCAACCGGTGCCGACGCGCGACCATCGCTGCGATGGCTTGTTGCTGGGCGTTGGCGATCAGTTGGATTAAGCTGTCCAGATCCTCACAGCGCACCAGCACCGCTGTGAATTGAGGTTGCAGAACCCTTGCTTGTTCATACGCGCTCGGTTGAACTGGGGCGCGTGGCCGTTTGGCCTTGAGGAAAGCCAGCACGCTGACAGTGCGCTCTGTACTCAGAGACTGGCTCGAACACCCAAGCCGATGTCAAGCTGCACGGGCCGGTCTGGCACCTTAACGACGTCCAGACTCTACCGAACTGGCCGGGCTCAAACATACGAGTCGCACCGGGGGAACGCAGTAGAGTAGGTCTACCTTGAGCGTCCTGAAGCGCGACGGAAGGTCTCGGAGGGTGTTTCGCCGAAACGAACCTTGTAGCTCTGGGCGAAGCGGCCTAGATGAAAAAAACCGCAACGCAATGCTACCTCGGTGACGCTGTCGTGCGGCCGTCCTTCTTGCAATGTGCGTCGTGCGAGCTCGAGACGGCGTTCGGTGACAAATGCTATCGGCGATACACCGCGGTAGCGCTTGAAGCCTTCCTGCAAGGACCGGGGGGATACCCCTGCAACTTGGCTGAGCGTCTGGAGGGTGAGGGCTTGAAACGGATTGGCGGCGATATAGTCCTCGACCCGGCGGATGCAGGCGGGGGCGGCAGAGCCGGCAGGCGTCGTGAGCGCGTCACTGTAGGAATGCGGTTGAATAGTGAGTAGTGCGTTCATGAGAAGTTCCTCGATGCGGCGCCTCGCTTCCGGCGTGGCGATCAAGGCGGAATTTCCGCTCAGCTCACTTAGCAGAAAATCGACCATATGACGCCAGCTGAGTGCCGGGCCTCGTTCGACGTTCATTAGTGGTTCGAATTCGATCGGCCGATCCAACGGCCGGCCCAGCAGTTGCGCGAGGTGCCGCTCCAGCGCGCACCGGTCGATTTTCACGGTCAGTTTGCGGCATCCATCGAGCCATGTCGTGCGCAGCGGGCGGGTAGGTGACTGCACCGAGGCATAGCCTGGACGCGAGACGATATCCTGGCCCGCTATGTGCACTAGGGTTTTCCCAGCCTGCGGCATTCCAACCAGATAAAAACTTTCCAGCGCACCCGGGTCGATTACCACATCGCCCCCGTATTCGGCATACATCACTGACGTGTCGCCTAGATTGACATACTGGTAGCGCACATCGAAGGCGGCGCGCGGATTGGGTGATGTCAGGCGGTGCGGACTCAGGATGCGGCCGACTTGCTCCCTCGCTTCTTCAAGATCGCGCGTGCGAAACAGCTCGTAGCGGGCAAGCAATTGCGCGTTCATGGCTTACCGACGGCATGGGTAGCCAGGAGCATATTGGTTGAGAAGACGACCTCTAGATTACGATTCATCGCGTCTCATAATACCCATGATTTTTTGTTGTACATCGTACACTGTACAAAGGAGAGGTTGAAGCATGAATCGCCCCTGGTTTCACACGTTCGTCATAAACTGCACAAAAATTAGGCAGAGAGGCTCTCTACTCTCTGTTGTGGTGCGAAAGGCGGTTTCGCACGCGCCCTATACAAAACAATGGTTTACGAAGGGCAGTTTGGATCGTGATTTGGCGGGCGCGGGCGACCGGGTTCGAAATTTGAGCGGAGCGAAACCGTCGTGGCCGCGTCGCGAGTTACCACGTGGTCCAATCGACCCATACCACCGCCGGCCCGGACGCGAGAGAACGCGATGACCGCACCTCAACCCAACAATCCCCTGCACGGCCTCACGCTGGAGCGGATCCTCAACGAACTGGTGGCGTGCTACGGCTGGGCGGCGCTCGGACGGCAGATCGACATCCGCTGCTTCAACCACGAGCCGAGCCTCGCCTCGAGCCTCAAGTTCCTGCGCCGCACGCCGTGGGCGCGCGAACAGGTGGAGGCGCTGTATCTTGATATGCTGCGCGCTGCCCCCGACCGCAACACATCCAGGACCCGACCCAACACGTGAAGACCCCGAGCAGAATCGAACCGCTGGTGGCCGACGGGCTCGTCGATGCCGTCCTGCGTCAGCTCATGAGCGGTAAGGAGGCCATGGTCTATGTCGTGCAGTGTGGCGAGGAGCTGCGCTGCGCCAAGGTGTACAAGGAAGCCAACAAGCGCGGTTTCCACAAGGCGGCTGACTACACCGAGGGGCGCAAGGTCAAGAACAGCCGCCAGGCGCGCGCGATGGCCAAGGGCTCACGCTACGGGCGGCAGGAACAGGAAGCCGCGTGGCAGCACGCCGAGGTCGACGCGCTGCGCCTGCTCGCCGCGGCCGGGGTGCGCGTGCCGACCCCGTACGACTTTCACGAGGGCGTGCTGCTGATGGGGCTGGTGACCGACGAGGACGGCGAACCGGCACCGCGGCTCAACGACGTCGTGCTCAGCGAGGACGACGCGCGGCGCTACCACGCCGATCTCGTGCGCCAGGTCGTACGCATGCTGTGCGCCGGCATCGTCCATGGGGATCTGTCCGAATACAACGTGCTCGTCGACCGCGACGGGCCGGTGATCATCGATCTACCGCAGGCTGTCGACGCCGCCGCCAACAACAATGCGCGCGCCATGCTCGAGCGCGACGTCGACAACCTCGCCGCCTACTTCGGCCAGTTCGCCCCCGAGCTGCGCGACACCGAGTACGGCAAGGAGATTTGGTCGCTGTACGAATCCGGCAGGCTGCAGCCCGACAGTGAGCTCACCGGGGTCTTCAACGCTGAAGACAGACTCGCCGATCTCGAGGAAGTCATGCAGATCATCGAGGCGGCGCGCAAGGAAGAGGCGGCGCGCCAGGCGGGCAGGGTGGCGGCAGGCAACGCCTGATCCGCAAGGCGGACACCGATGCGCCCCCATGTGACCGTCTCGCCCGACGAAGTCGAAATCACCGCGATCCGCGCCCAGGGTGCGGGCGGGCAGAACGTGAACAAGGTGTCGAACGCGGTGCATCTGCGCTTCGACATCGCCGCTTCATCCTTGCCGGAGGAGATCCGGACACGGCTGCTGCAACTGGGCGACCAGCGCATCAGCAAGGACGGGGTGGTGATCATTAAGGCGCAGAAGTTCCGTAGCCTGGAGAAGAACCGAGCCGAGGCGCTGCGGCGGCTGGAAGAACTGATCAACCGCGTTGCCACACCGCCCAAGGTCCGCCGCGCCACGCGGCCGACGCGTGCCTCCGTTACCCGGCGCCTGGAGGGCAAGGCGCGGCGCGCAGCGGTGAAAGCGGGGCGGGGGAAGGTGGGCGAGTAGGGCGGGCTGCGGGCGCAGGGCGCATCGTGGCGCGTGCGGTGAACGACAACGAGTCAGGCGCCGTCGAGTAGCCGCACGCATTCCGCCATCAGCGAGCGGGCCACATCGGATTCGTAGTTGGGGTCGAGGGCTTCCATCATCTCGTGCGCCGTGTGTAGCCCCGCCTCGCGCGATAGCGAGCCGGCAATCTGGCGGGCGAGTTCATCACTGAGTTCCGACAGGTGATGCCGATCGGCCGGCGAGAGACTGCGCCCGCTGCGGCCGAGCCAGTCTGCGACGAGACTCGCGCCCTGCGCCGCGGTAGGCCACTGGCCGTGGTCATAGAAGACCGACAGGCGCTCGGCCGTCAAGGCGAAGACCAGCGCAGCGCGAGTGCCCCGGCTGTTAGGGGGTGGAGCGGAGGGATGCTGTGGATGCATTGGTTTGCTTCGTGCGGAGGGTTGTAACGTAGCACGGACGGTGCCAGCCAGTGGATCAGGCTTTTCACGGTGGGAGGTCGCGACGGTATTGGTATGTCCAACGTCGGCGGACGGCCATTTGCTGCCACACATGGTAGTAGCAGAGTCGTCATTCGAGCGACCGGTGAGATCCGAAACCAGCCCTAGAGCGAGCTGAGGCCAGCGTGGTTCGTAAGTCGGCCGGCACTGCGCTCATAAAGTCGATACTCACCAGCTCTGCCGTCAGTGTCGGGCAAAAACCCTCGCGCTTCCGTCAAGCCCGACCAGAAGCGTCTCATAGGGTTGCGGGGTCGAGGTCTCCATGCCGGGCGACCCCTGCGGCATGCCTGGCGTAGCCAGTCCGATTGCCTTTGGGGACTCGGCGAGAAGCCGTCGGATGTCGTCCGCAGGGACGTGCCCCTCGACGGAATAGGAACCTACCTTGGCCGTGTGACACGAGCCGTATTGGTCCGGCATGCCCAGTGCCTTGCGGGCTGCGGGGACATCATCGACGTCTTTCGTCACGACATCGAAGCCGTTCTTTCTCAGGTGCTCGACCCATTTCCCGCAGCACCCGCAGTAAGCGCTCTTGTAGACCTCTACGCGTACGGGCCCCTGCGCAAACGCTGCGCCGCTCACGATCATCAGGCTTGCCACGAGCCCGCCGAGCAAAGTTTTCGTCTTCATGTTCGTCTTCCGGTTGATGGCGTCGAGGCATAGTTTGGCACTTTGAGCCCAACGGGAAGCTGACCTCAAAATTACATTTCCGTCAGACAGCCGGGACCCCGGTCGACTTTGCAGGATCAGGAAGGCGATGAGGCTTCATTGCGAGGCAAGGTGATCGTGAAGCAGGTGACACCTTCAGCGGAGCGCGCAGTGATGTGACCCCCGTGGGCCTGGACGATGGAACGCGTGATCGCAAGTCCGAGCCCTGCGCCTTCACCGCGAGATTCGCGCTGGGCGCTACCGCGATGGAAGCGTTCGAAGATCCGTTCGATCTGATCGGCGGGTATCGGGTCGCCGACATTAGAGACGGCGAGACGGACGCCGGCTGCGTCCGCGTCAATCCTGATCGTGATCTGCCCCTCTTTCGGTGTGTGACGAAGCGCATTCGAGATCAGGTTCGACAGCGCGCGCCGCAGCATCAGGCGATCACCCTGAACGCTCGCTTGGCCCTGGCGCACGATGCGGACCTGGCGCTCGTCGGCCAGCGCCTCGTAGAAGTCGATCAGTGCGTCTGCCTCGCGGGCCAGGTCGATCGCCTCGCCCGCGTGCGCGAGGGTGTTCTCGTCGGCCTTGGCGAGGAACAGCATGTCGCTGACCATGCGCGCGATGCGCTCGTATTCCTCGAGGTTCGAGGCCAGGATGTCCTGGTATTCGTCGAGAGTGCGCGGCCGCGACAGCGCGACCTGGGTCTGGGTCATCAAGTTCGAGATCGGCGTACGCAGTTCGTGGGCTATATCCGCCGAATAATCGCCGAGCCGCTGGAAAGCGGCTTCGAGCCGAGCGAGCATGCCATTGAAGGCTTCGACGTGGTCGCGCACTTCCAGCGGCGCATCATCGATGGCGAGACGCTGGCCGAGTTGCCTTGCCGACAGCCGACGGGCAGTTTCGGTGACCCGGCGCAGGGGGGCGAGGCCCCGGTGCGCAGCAAACCAGCCGAATAGCGCCGCCGCCAAGGCAGCGACGAAGACGCCCGCCCAAGTTGCATGACGTACCGACGCGAGGAAGTGGACGTGATGCGACAGATCCACTGCGACCAGCGCCTCGATCGTCTGCTCCTTCGCCCCAAGGCTCGGTAGCGCGATGCTGACCTCGAGCCCTCGATGGGGGCGCTCATCCACGGTCCAGTCGGTTAACGCGCGTGAAAGGGGTTCGCCTGCCCGCTGGGAGGCGGTGAAATGCTCGGGATGGATGATGTACAGGACGCGTCCCTCGACGTCGCGAACCAGGACACCGACACTTTCATGTCCAACGAAGGAGCGTTCGAGCGCCTCAATGCGTTCCGATCGCCCCCCAGTCGCATCAACACTTTGCAGCGCGTTGCGGATGAGCGTGACCTTGCCCTGCAACTCGTGCATGTCCAGCTCCTGGAAATGCATGTCCAACATGCGCCCAAAGAGCATCGCTGCCAGCACAAGCAGGCTCGCAGCGAGGACGGCAAATAGTGTTGCCAGTCTCGCCGTCAGCGAGTGAATGCGGATCATCGTCAGATCGGCTCCATCGCCTCAAGCACGTAGCCCATACCCCGCACGGTGTGGATCAGCTTCGGCTCAAAGGGGTCGTCGACCTTTACGCGCAACCTGCGCACGGCAACTTCGATCACGTTCGTGTCGCTGTCGAAGTTCATATCCCACACCTGCGAAGCGATGAGTGAGCGGGGCAATACTTCACCCTTGCGTCGCAGGAGCAGTTCAAGCAAGGCAAACTCCTTGGCGGTCAGATCGATGCGCTGCCCGCATCGGTTCACCCGGCGGCGAAGCAAATCGAGCTCCAGGTTCGCTGAGCGCAGGGTCTCCGGTTCGTGGTTTCTTCCCCTGCGCAGCAGCGTGCGAACGCGCGCGAGAAACTCGGAAAACGCGAAGGGCTTGACCAGGTAATCGTCGGCGCCGAGCTCAAGACCACGGACCCGATCCTCAACTTGGTCACGGGCAGTCAGGAACAACACGGGGGTCTCACGACTGCTGCGACGCAGTGTTTGCAGGATGCCCCAGCCGTCCAGCCTTGGCAGCATCACGTCGAGCACGACCAGGTCGTAGTCACCGTTAAGGGCGAGGTGGAGCCCATCGAGGCCATCTCTTGCAAGGTCGACGACGAACCCGGCTTCGGTGAGCCCCTGGCGGAGGTAGTCGCCGGTCTTCACTTCGTCTTCGACGATCAGAATTTTCATTGTTTCGCTCCTACGCGCTTCGTGCTGCCTGTGCCCGATTTTGCGCCCGGGGTGCTGGATAACCCCCGGGCTTACAGAAATGTAATTTCCAGGTCAGGCCAACGACAGGCAGGCGGGCGCAAGATGCTCTGCGTGGCACAGCGTTCCGTACCGCGACGGAACCCCGCGACCAATGGGAGATCGATCATGAAACTGCGTTTGTACCGTCTCGCCGGGCTCATGCCCGTCGTCGCTCTGGCTGCAGCCTTGCATGGCAGTCCGGTCGTCGCGCAGACGACCGATCCGGTGCAGGCCTGGCCGCCCGCAGCGAGTGTCCCCGCGCTTCAGGAACGTATGAAGTCGATCCGTGCCGAGACCAACCCGGAACGTCGCATGGCCCTGATGGAAGAGCAGGTCAAGGCCCTGGAGGCTGCATCGCAGGGCACGCCCACTGGTTGCCCGATGATGGGGGGGCAGATGGGGGCTGGTCCGATGATGAAGGGTGGTGGTCCTGGACCCGGGGCTGGACCCATGGGCGGCATGATGATGGATCCCAAGCTCATGCAGGAGCACATGAAGATGATGCAAGAGCACATGGGCATGATGCAGAACATGATGAAGATGCATCCGGCCGCCAAGCCGGCGATGCCCAACTGAGCATCGGGACGCGGAGCGGCGACCTCGTCGATCGCCCCGCGTCCGATTCATCACAAGACCAACAAAGAGACATTCCCCATGCAGAGACGACTCATCCACCTCGGTGGAGGATTGGCCGTCGCCGTGGCGCTCGTGTCGGGCGCGCAGGCCGAGCCCTCCTCTCCGTCTAATCCCGCTGACCACGCGCCTGCCGCGACCCAGTCTGGGTCACCCAAGCCACAGCGCGTGCCGGCGTATCGCTCGCCCCTGAACGAATATCGGCCCTACCGTGTCGATGAGCCCTTGCGGTCGTGGAAGGATGCCAACGACGAGGCTGGACGTCTCGGCGGGCACATGGGCCACCTCACGCCGACTTCGAAAGGGGGCGAGCGATGAGAGCCAGTCTCCCCATATCCTTGCTGGCCGCCACCGTGCTGACCGGGTGCGCCAGCGTTGCGATCGATGAGAACTTCGCTGAGGTCGAGCGCTTTGCGCGCGAGCAGACGGGTAGCGAGGTGCGCTGGCTGCGCTCGGACCCTGAGCGCGAGGCGATGCGCGCCGAGGTCGATCGCCTGCTCGCACAGCCGCTGGCGATCGACGACGCGGTGCGCATCGCGCTGGGCTACAGCCCGGCGTTCCAGTCCCTGCTGGCGGAAGCCGCCGTGGCCTCGGCGGATGCGACCGGTTCGGCCCGCATCGGCAATCCGGTGTTCACCTTCGAGCGGTTGTTTCGCTCGGGCGCCGAGGGGCGCGAACTCGACATCGGCCGTTCGCTCGGCATCTCGCTGTTCGACCTGCTGTTTCTGCCCGCGCGGCTGGAGCAGGCCGAGTTCCGCCAGCAGCAGACCCGGCTGCAGTCCTCGATTGCGCTGTTGAGCACCGTCACTGAAGTGCGCCAGGCCTGGGTCGATGCGGTCGCGGCGCGACAGGTCGCGCGCTACCGCGAGGAGGTGGCCACGGCCGCCGGGACCGCTGCCGAGCTCGCCCGTCGGATGCAGGCCACCGGCAACTTCAGCCGCCTGCAGCGCGCGCGCGAACAGGCGCTCGCCGCCGAGGAAACGGCCAACCTGATCCGCGCCCGCCAGAACGCCACCGCCGCACGCGAAACCCTGATCCAGCGTCTGGGCCTCACTCCGAGCCAGGCGCAGGCGCTGCGTCTGCCCGATCAGTTGCCGGCCTTGCCCGAGGCGCCGATGGACGAAGCCACCGCCGGTGCGGCGTTGCTGGAGAACCGGCTCGACGTGCGCATCGCCCGCACCGATCTCGACCGGACGGCGAAGAGCCTGGGCCTCACGCGGGTCACCAGCGTCGTCAATGGCCTGCATGTGGCCGGCGTGCGCAACAGCGAGACCGGCGAATCGACCCAGCGCGGCTTCGAGCTCGAGCTGCCCTTGCCGCTGTTCGACCTCGGCGACGCGGCGCGCGCCGGCGGCGAGGCCCGCTATCTCGCGGCCTTCAATCGCACGCTCGAGCTTGCCAGTAACGCCAGCTCCCAGGTCCGGGTAGCCTACGAGGGCTATCGCAGTGCATACGATCTCGCGCGCCACTACCGCAACGAGGTGGTCCCGCTGCGTCAGAACATCACCGAAGAGTCGGTGCTCCAGTACAACGGGATGCTGATCGGCGTGTTCGAGCTGCTTGCCGCCGCGCGCGCGCAGTCGGCGAGCGTGGTGCAGGCGATCGAGGCCGAACGCGACTTCTGGCGCGCCGAGGCTGGGCTCAAGGCCAGCCTGCTCGGCCAGCCGATCGCGCCGCTCAGCCTTCAATCAAGCGCATCACCGGCGCAAGCCGGTGGTGGCCACTGACCTATCCGGAGACGATCATGACCACCCGACGCAGCTTTCTCGCCGGGGCAGGCCTGCTGGCCGCTGCCGGAACCGTCAACCGCGCCGCGCTCGCGGCGCTGCCCGAGCCCGTGATCCAGACCAGCGCCGTAACGGCGGCCCCACTGTCGCCACCAGACGGACGCCCCTACGACCCGGTCGTCACCTTGAACGGCTGGACCGCCCCCTGGCGCATGCGCAACGGCGTGAAGGAGTTCCACCTCGTCGCCGAGCCGGTCGAGCGCGAGATCGCCCCCGGCATGGTGGCGCGGCTGTGGGGCTACAACGGCCAGTCGCCCGGGCCGACGATCGAGGTCGTCGAGGGCGACCGCGTGCGCATCTTCGTCACCAACCGCCTGCCCGAGCACACCACCATCCACTGGCACGGCCAGCGCCTGCCCAACGGCATGGACGGGGTCGGCGGCCTCAACCAGCCGCAGATCCCGCCGGGCAAGACCTTCGTCTATGAGTTCGTCGCCCGCCGCCCCGGCACCTTCATGTACCACCCGCACGCCGACGAGATGGTGCAGATGGCGATGGGCATGATGGGCATGTGGGTCACGCATCCGCGCGCGCCGCACCCGCACATCGCGGGCGTGGACCGCGACTTCTGCTTCCTGCTCAACGCCTACGACATCGAGCCCGGCAGCTACGTGCCCAAGATCAACACGATGCTCGACTTCAACCTGTGGACCTGGAACAGCCGCGCCTTTCCGGGCATCGACTCGCTCAATGTCAGGAAGGGCGACCGGGTGCGGGTGCGCATCGGCAACCTGACCATGACCAACCACCCGATCCACATCCACGGCCACGAGTTCGAGGTTACCGGCACCGACGGCGGGCCGACGCGGCCGGAGTCGCGCTGGCCCGAGGTCACCACCGACGTCGCCGTCGGCCAGATGCGCCAGATCGAGTTCATCGCCGACGAGGAGGGCGATTGGGCGATGCACTGCCACAAGTCGCACCACACCATGAACGCGATGGGGCACGACGTGCCGACCATGATCGGCGTCGACCATCGCGGCCTGGTCGAGGGCATCCAGAAGCTGGTGCCCGATTACATGCTGATGGGCGAGCGCGGCATGGCCGACATGGGCGAGATGGAGATGCCCCTGCCCGACAACACCCTGCCGATGATGACCGGGCAGGGGCCGTTCGGCGCCGTCGAGATGGGCGGCATGTTCACCGTGCTCAAGGTGCGCCGCGAGCAGCAGCGGGGCGACTACCGCGACCCGGGCTGGTTCAAGCACCCGAAGGGGACGGTGGCCTACGAGTGGGCGGGCGCGGCGCTACCCGAACCGGCGCGCAGTGCTGCAGCCGGACCCTCGAGCATGCCGCGCACCGAGCCTGCGCGATCGGTCGAGATGACGGTTCGCAAGCCTGCCGGCCATCAGGGGCATTGAAGTCGATCGCCTCGTAATCAGCCCCCACGACAACACCAACAAGATTCAACCCACAGAGAAGGAGATTCCCATGAAAAGTCGTCGCCGATTTCTGGCCACCAGCCTTGCCGCCGGTGTGCTTGCCGTTCACCGCAGCGCGTTCGCCCATGGCAATGCCGAGCATGCCGCCAAAGCCGCGTCCGCGCCCCCCAGCGAGCAGCTGGACTGGGGGATTGCGGGCGATGGGAGATCGGTCTCGCGCACGATCGCCATCGTGATGACCGATGAAATGCGCTTCGTACCCGGCCACATCGAGGTCCGCCTGGGCGAGACGATCCGCTTCACCCACGAGAATCGAGGCGCGGTGATGCACGAGATGGTGGTCGGCACGCCCGCGACGCTTGCCGAGCACGCGGAGCTGATGCAGCGCTTCCCCGGGATGGAACATGACGAGCCATGGATGGCGCATGTCGCGCCCGGCGGGCGCGGCGAGATGATCTGGCACTTCAACAGTGCGGGGGAGTTCCAGTTCGCCTGCCTGATCCCCGGCCATTTCCAGGCCGGGATGATCGGCACGATCAAGGTTGGCTGACGGAAATGTAATCCCTGCGTCAGCGTCCCGTCGGTGAGCGCTTCGCATAATGGCGCCGACGTTCGAATCCACCCAGAATTTCAACCCCTGGAAAAACCGATCATGAAGAAGACCCTCATCACCACGGCACTCCTGGCCCTGCTCGGTGGCACCGCTCCGATGGCGTTGGCGCAGGCCGATCACAGCGCCCATCACGGCGGGGCGAGCGCCCCGAGCGAGGCTGACGCCAGGCTGGCCGACGGCACGGTGAAGAAGCTCGACAAGCCGGCCGGCAAGCTCACCATTGCCCATGGCCCGCTCGAGTCGCTGGGCATGCCGGCGATGACCATGGTGTTCCGCGCGGCCCAGCCGGGCCTGCTCGATCAGGTCAAGGTCGGCGACAAGATCCGCTTTTCCGTCGAGAGGGTCGGTGGTGTGCTGACCGTGACGTCTCTCGAAACTGTCCAGTGACACGGACCCTGCAGGTACGTCGTGCTCCACTCTGACCATCCACCCCGGGCATGCTCTCCCGGCTGGATCAACGCTGAGGCGGGTGGCGAAGTGCCTGTGCATGCACTCGACCGCCTGCCGGAATCGTTTCTCGATGAAATCCCCGTTCGCAGTACCCTCATCCCGCCTGCCCCGTCCTGCAGCGCTTGCACTGGTGTTGGCATTCACACTGGGAAGCGGCAGTGCCTGGACCCAGGGCTCGTCCGATACTCCGGCGCTCGGCACGAGCCCCCAGGCGCTGGTTGAATATGCGCGCCAACGCAACCCCGGCTTTGCCGCCGCCCGCGCGGAAGCGTCCGCAGCGTATGAGCGCGTGACCCCTGCGGGTGCGCTGCCCGACCCGACGCTCGAGGTCGAGCTGATGGACGCCACCAACACCATGAACGGGCGCCCGGCCTCGCTGCTGCCCGGCCAGGTGGGGGAGACGCGCTACCGCATCACCCAGCCGCTGCCCGGGTGGGGCAAGCGCGACCTGGCGGTGAAGGCCGCCGAGGCGCAGGCGACCCAGGCCGATGCGATGCGTGACGCCGCCTGGGCCGAGCTTGCGGCGAAGATCGAGACGCTGTGGTTGCGCTACTACGCCGCCGACCGCGAGCGGGTCCTCAACCGCGAGGGGCTGACCCTGCTGCAAAGCCTGGAAGAGCTTGCACTGGCCCGTTACGCGCTGGGTCTGCTGCCGCAGCAGGCGGTGTTGCGCATGCAGCGCGAGATCACCTCCCAGCGCCTCGCGCTGGTCGAGGTCGAGCAGCGCCGCAAGGGCCTCGCGACGGGGCTCAATGGCCTGCTCGGCCGCGCGCACGACGCGCCGCTCGCCGCGCCCGCCGATCCGCCGCTCCTGCCCGAGGGGCTGGCGCCAGGTGCCCTGTTCGAGGCGGCCGCCGGTACCAACCCGGAGGTCCAGGTCGCCGCCAACGACATCGACGTCGCCCGCGCCGGGCGCGAGCGCACCTACCGCGACCGCCTGCCGGACTTCGCCGTCGGCGTGACCAACAACCGGCCGTACGAAGGCAAGTCCTCGTGGGATGTGATGTTCGAGGTGATGATCCCGCTGCAGCAGTCCAGCCGTCGCGCCAGGGAGCGCGAAGCCGAGTACATGCTGATGGCGGCCGAGGCACGGCGCGAGGACGCCAGGGCGCGCGCGTCGGGGGAGCTCGGCACCGCCTGGTCGATGTACGCGCAGGGCCGCGAAACCTTGCGCCTGCTCGAACATACGCTGCTGCCGCAGGCGCAGGCCACGCGGGATGCCAGTCAGGCCGCGCTCAGCAGCGGCAAGGTCGACTTCGACAGCGTGATCGAAGCCGAGCGCCAGCTCATCGACATCCGGACTCAACGCTTGAAGGCCGAGCTCGACACGCGCCTGGCGCTGACCGAAATCAAGAAACTGACGGGGGATTTGAAGTGAGCTCAGCCGTTCGAATGACGGCGATCGCGGTGGGCGTGGCGATTGCCGCAGGCGCAGGGTACGGGGTTGCGCACCTGCAAAATACCGGAAATCCAGTTCCGCCGATCGGCGCAAGCCAGGCGCAGGCCGATCGCGCGGCCCCGGCCGAAGGCGAACGCAAGATCCTCTATTACCGCAACCCGATGGGCCTGCCCGATACCTCGCCGGTGCCGAAGAAGGATTCGATGGGCATGGACTACATCCCGGTCTATGCCGACGACAAACCGGACGATAGCGGCGCGGTGGCGGTCAGTCCGGTGCGCATCCAGACCCTGGGGGTGAAGACCGCCGAGGTCGAACTGCGCGCGGTGGACGCCGCGGTGCGTGCCAGCGGCCGGATCGAGATCGACGAGCGCACCCAGGTCGTGGTCGCGCCGCGCTTCGAGGGCTGGATCGAACGCCTGCACGTGAATGCGGTGGGCGATCCGGTGAACAAGGGCCAGCCGCTGTTCACCGCCTACAGCCCCGAGTTGCAATCGACCGGTGAGGAATTGCGCATCGCCGAGCGCCTGGCCCGCCAGAGCGCCGCCCACGACCCGGTCGCCAGCGAATCCGCCCGGCGCCTGGCCGAGGCGACGCGGACGCGCCTGCGCAATCTGGAGGTGGCCGGCCAGGCCGGGGCGCGCCAGGTCTTCCACGCCCCGGTGAGTGGCGTGGTACTGGACAAGATGGCGATCGAGGGCGGGCGCTTCATGCCCGGCGAGGCGCTGTTCCGCATCGCCGACCTGTCGAAGGTGTGGATCATCGCCGACGTCTACGAGCAGGACCTCGCCCGCGTGCGGGTCGGACAGGCGGCGCAGGTCACCCTCGACGCCTACCCGGGGCGCAGCTTCGCGGCGCGGGTCGATTATCTCTATCCGACGCTCGACGCGGCGACGCGCAGCACCCGCATGCGCCTCGAACTCGACAACCCGGAGGGCCTGCTGCGCCCGGGGATGTTCGCCCAGGTCGCGCTCGCGGCCGGCGACGCCACCCCGAAGGCGGTGGTGCCGACCTCGGCGATCATCGACGATGGCGAGCGCCGGGTCGTGCTGCTCGCGCTCGGCGAAGGGCGCTTCAAGCCGCAGCCGGTGAAGCTGGGCGAGCGCGGCCGCGAGGTGGTCGAGGTGCTCGAAGGCGTGGCGACGGGCGATCGCGTCGTGGTGTCAGCCAACTTCCTGATCGACTCGGAAAGCCAGCTCAAGGCGGCACTCTCCAACTTGGTCGAGCCCGATGCCGGCGATCAGTCCCAAGCGAGCCCGACCCGTTACGAAGCGCAAGGGACGTTCGATGCACTCGACGCCGAAGGCGGCAGCGTGACGATGACGCATGGCGAGATCCCGGCCCTCCAGTGGCCGGCGATGACCATGGACTTCATGATTGCCGATCCGGCGCTGGTGAAGAGCATCGCCCCAGGCTCGCCGGTGCGGTTCGTCTTCGAGGCGGGTGAGCCAGGCGAGTACATCATCACCGGGATCGAGCCGGTTGCAGGCACTGCGCCTGCACCGAGCGCCGGCGGTCACGGGGGGCACTGAGATGCATGCCCCTGTGACAGACTCTTCGAACGTCGTGCCAACCGACGCGGCAGCCAGACCGGCAGCACCCGGCCTGCTCGACCGCGTCATCGACTGGTCGGCGCGCAACGTCTTCCTGGTACTGCTGGCCACGCTGTTCCTGATCGGGGGTGGCGTGTATGCGGTCAAGCACACGCCGCTCGACGCGCTGCCCGACCTGTCCGACGTGCAGGTGATCGTCTACACCGACTACCCCGGCCAGGCGCCGCAGGTGGTCGAGGACCAGGTCACCTATCCGCTCACCACCTCGATGCTGGCGGTGCCGCGGGCGAAGGTGGTGCGCGGCTTCTCGATGTTCGGTGCCTCCTATGTGTATGTGATCTTCGAGGACGGCACCGACATCTACTGGGCGCGCTCGCGCGTGCTCGAGTACCTGAGCTCGGCCGCCGGCCGCCTGCCGCAGGGGGTGTCGCCGCAGATCGGGCCGGACGCCACCGGCGTGGGCTGGGTCTACCAATATGCGGTGCTCGGCCGCGACATGAGCCTGGCCGACACCCGCAGCGTGCAGGACTGGTACGTGCGCTACCAGCTCACCAAGGCGCAAGGCGTGTCCGAGGTGGCGAGCCTGGGCGGCTTCGTGCGCGAGTACCAGGTCACCGTCGATCCGCTGCGCCTGGCCGGCTACGGCATCACCCTCGATGCGGTGACGCAGGCGATCCGCGCCTCCAACCGCGACGTCGGCGGCCGGGTCGTCGAACTCGCCGAAAAGGAATACATGGTGCGCGGGCGCGGTTACCTGCGCAGCGTGGAAGACATCGCCGACATCGTGTTGAAGGCCGAGCGCGGCACCCCGGTGCGGGTGGGCGACGTCGCCCGCGTCGAGCTGGTGCCGGCCGAGCGGCGCGGCATCGCCGAGCTCAACGGCGAAGGCGAGGTCGCCTCCGGCATCGTCATGGCGCGCTTCGGCCAGAACGCGCTCGACGTGATCGCCAACGTCAAGGCCAAGATCGCCGAGATCGCTCCCGGCCTGCCCGCGGGCACCGAGATCGTGCCGGTGTACGACCGCTCCGAGCTGATCGAGCGTGCAATCGCCAACCTGAAATGGACCCTGCTCGAGGAGAGCCTGATCGTCGCCGCGGTGTGCGTGATCTTCCTGCTCCATGTGCGCAGCGCGCTGGTGGCGATCATCACCCTGCCGCTCGGGATCCTGTTCGCCTTCATCGCCATGCGTTCGCTCGGCCTGGGCTCGAACATCATGAGTCTGGGCGGCATCGCGATCGCGATCGGGGCGATGGTCGATGCGGCGATCGTGATGATCGAGAACGCGCACAAGCACATCGAGCGGCTGCCCGCAGGCGCGACCCAGAAGCAGCGCGGCGCCGCGATCGTGCTCGCGTGCAAGGAGGTCGGGCCGGCGCTGTTCTTCTCGCTGCTGATCATTACCGTCTCCTTCCTGCCGGTGTTCGCGCTCGAAGGCCAGGAGGGGCGGCTGTTCTCGCCGCTCGCCTTCACCAAGACCTTCGCCATGGCCGGCGCCGCGCTGCTGTCGGTGACCCTGGTGCCGGTGCTGATGCTGTTCTTCGTGCGCGGGCGGATCCTGCCCGAGGCGAAGAACCCGGTGAACCGCTTCCTGATCTGGGTGTACCGGCCGATCATCCAGGGCGTGCTGAGGTTCAAGCTCGTCACGCTGGTGCTGGCCGTGCTGGCGATGGCCGCGACCCTGGTGCCCGCACGCCAGATCGGCTCGGAGTTCATGCCGACCTTGAACGAAGGCACGCTGTTCTACATGCCGGCGGCGCTGCCGGGGATGTCGGTGACCGAAGCCGGGCGCCTGCTCGCTACCACCAACCGCATCATCAAGACTTTCCCCGAAGTGGAATCGGTCTACGGCAAGGCCGGCCGCGCCAACACTGCGACCGATCCGGCGCCACTCGAGATGTTCGAGACCGTGATCAACTTGAAGCCGCAGGACCAGTGGCGCCCAGGAGTGACGACCGACACCCTGATCGCCGAGATGGACGCCGCGCTCAAGTTCCCCGGCCTCGCCAACTCGTGGACGATGCCGATCAAGGCCCGCATCGACATGCTCAGCACCGGCATCCGCACCCCGGTGGGGGTGAAGGTGTTCGGCAAGGACCTGGAGACGCTGGAGAAAGTCGCCCAGGCGGTGGAAGCGGCGGTGCGCAAGGTCCCCGGCGCGAGCAGCGCCTACGCCGAGCGCGTGGCCGGCGGCTACTACGTGGACATCGTGCCGCGCCGCGACCAGCTCGCGCGCTACGGGCTCACCATCGACAGGGTGCAGGACGTGATCGCCACCGCGCTCGGCGGCGAGATGGTGACGACCACGGTCGAGGGCCTGGAGCGCTACGGCGTGTCGGTGCGCTACGCGCGCGGCCTGCGCGACGATCCGGCACGCCTTGCGTCCGACGTCTATGTGCCGACGATGAACGGCCCGATCCCGCTCGGCCAGGTCGCCGAAGTGAAGCTGACCCGCGGCGCGCCCGGCATCCGCACCGAAAACGCGCTGCTCGCGGCCTATGTGTATGTCGACACCCGCGAGGCCGACCTCGGCGCCTTCGTCAAGCGCGCGCAGCAGGCGGTGGCCGAAGCAGTCGCCTTCCCGCAGGGCTACTACGCCACCTGGAGCGGTCAGTTCGAGAACATGGAGCGGGCCAAGGAGAAGATGAAGGTCGTCGTGCCGGTGACCTTGATGCTGATCTTCGTGCTGCTGTACCTCAACTTCCGGCGGCTCACCGAAACGCTGATCGTGATGCTGTCGGTGCCCTTCGCGCTGGTGGGCGGGGTGTGGCTGATGTGGTGGCTGGACTACCAGATGAGCGTGGCGGTGGCGGTCGGCTTCATCGCGCTCGCCGGGGTGGCCGCCGAGACCGGCGTGATCATGCTGATCTACCTCGATCACGCGTGGCAAGAGGTCCGTGCGCGCTGCCAGGCTGAAGGCCGCGCGGCCGGGGTCGCCGATCTGTACGAAGCGATCATGGAAGGCGCGGTCGAGCGCGTGCGGCCGAAGATGATGACCGTGGTCGCGATCATGGCCGGCCTGTTGCCGATCATGTGGAGCAGCGGCACCGGCAGCGAGGTGATGAGCCGTATCGCCGCACCGATGGTCGGCGGCATGGTGTCCTCGACCGTGCTGACGCTGGCGGTGATTCCGGCGCTGTATGCGCTGGTCAAGCAGTGGGAGTTGCGCCGCAGCGCCAAGACAGCACCCGCGCAGGCGCTGGTCACGGTGTCGAATTTGTAATGCACCGGTCAGCGGCGCGACAGCATCGGGGGCGTAGCCTGTTTCCAAGGCCCCGTTCCCGAGGCTGCCGCTGAACGTGACGAGGAGCAGTGCGATGCTTGCGTGGCTGAAATCCCTCTGGCAATCCTTCAGGAATTGGTGTCGCGAGAACGAGCGAGCCCACCGGGATGCCCCGCTCTCGCCGTGCTGCTCGAAGCCGCCCGCAGCCGTTCGCCATTCGCCGACCCGCAAGGTATGAAGCCATGAACACAAAGCCTGCTCATGATCCTGGACTCCCTCGATCTGTCGCCTGGTATCGCTCCCCCGGCGTCATCGCCGGCCTGATGCTGGCGGCGATCGCACTGTTCTTCCTGTTGCGCGAACACTGGGCGCATGTGTCGGGCAACTGGGTGTATCTGATCCTGTTGCTGTGTCCCCTGATGCACCTGTTTGGCCATGGAGGACATCACGGCGGGCACCGCAGCAACGACACCGATTCGGAGAAGCGCTGAGATGTCGATGACAGGGGCGTGCCTTGGCCGTGGCGTCGTCATCGCGGCGCTTTCGGGCGTCTTGATTTCGAGCGCAGCGGCGCAAGGCTGGAAGATCCCGCAGCCCTCTCCGGGGCTGATGCCCAATCCGGCGCAAGGAAAGGGACTCTACGCACAGCACTGTGCCGCTTGCCATGGGACCGACCTCAAGGGCTCGGACAAGGGGCCGCCCATGCTCCATAAGGTCTACGAACCCAGTCATCACGCCGATATCGCCTTTCAGTTGGCGGTAGCGAACGGTGTGCGCGCCCACCACTGGCAGTTCGGCGACATGGCACCTGTTCCCGGCCTGACGTCGGACGAGGTCGCTCATGTCACGGCATTCATCCGTGGTGAACAGCGCAAGGTCGGCATTCGATAACAACAAACGCCGGGGAGAAGCATCATGACCCACGAACATTCGCAGGGTGGCCATTCCGGCCACACTCATCGCCACGATCATGCATCGACAGGCAATGACACCGATCCGGTCTGCGGCATGACGGTAAAGCCCGACTCTCCGTATCGGGTCATTCACGCCGGACACGAATACCGGTTCTGCAGTGCGAAGTGCCAAGGCAAGTTCGAGACTGATCCGGCGCGGTATCTGGCACCGGAGACAAGTCAGCCTTCAACGGAACCCGCACCGGTGCCCGGCACGGAGTACACCTGCCCGATGCATCCGGAGATCCGCCAGATTGGACCGGGCACCTGCCCGAAATGCGGTATGACACTCGAGCCGGTGATGCCGGGTCTTGAGGATGAGGACAATCCCGAGCTCGCCGATTTCCGCCGCCGCTTCTGGTGGACGCTGCCGCTGACGGTGATCGTCACCGCGATCGCCATGTCCGGTGGCGTCTTCGATCCGATGCTGGGTGCGGCGCGCCCCTGGGTCGAGCTGGCCCTGGCGACACCGGTCGTGCTCTGGTCCGGTTGGCCGTTCTTCGTGCGCTGCGCGCAGTCGATCGGCAACCGCAGCCCGAACATGTGGACGCTGATTGGACTGGGAGTTGGGGCGGCCTATCTATATAGCGTCGTCGCTACGGTTGCGCCCGAAGTGTTTCCGGCCTCTTTCCGCATGGGCGAACACGTGGCGGTGTATTTCGAGGCAGCAGCGGTGATCATCTCGCTGACGCTGCTCGGCCAGGTGCTGGAGCTGAAGGCGCGCTCGGAGACCGGCGCCGCGATCAAGGCGCTGCTCGGCCTCGCGCCCAAGACCGCGCGGCGCATTCGCGCGGATGGCACCGAAGAGGATATCCCGCTGACCCACGTCCATCCTGGCGACCGGTTGCGCATTCGTCCGGGCGAAAAGGTGCCGGTCGATGGTTCCGTTGCCGAAGGCGAAAGCGCGGTCGATGAATCGATGCTGACCGGCGAGCCGATCCCGGTCACCAAGCGCCCCGGCGACAAGGTGATCGGCGCGACGCTCAACACCAGTGGGGCGCTGGTCATGGTCGCCGAGAAGATCGGCGCACAGACCATGCTGTCGCAGATCGTGCAGATGGTCGCGCAGGCCCAGCGCTCGCGCGCGCCGATGCAACGCCTGGCGGATGTCGTCGCGGGCTGGTTCGTCATCGTCGTCGTGCTCATCGCCCTCACCACGTTCGTGGTGTGGGGGCTCTTCGGACCCCAGCCGAGCTGGGCCTATGGCCTCATCAACGCGGTGGCGGTGCTGATCATCGCCTGCCCCTGCGCACTGGGCCTAGCCACGCCGATGTCGGTGATGGTGGCGACCGGCAAGGCCGCCACCCAGGGCGTGCTGTTTCGCGATGCGGCGGCGATCGAGTCGCTGCGCAAGGTCGACACCCTGATCGTCGACAAGACCGGCACCCTGACCGAAGGACGCCCCGCCTTCCATAGTGTGGTGGCGGCGCCGGGCGGGACGGAGGCCGACGTGCTTCGCATCGCAGCCAGCCTCGATCAGGGTAGCGAGCACCCACTCGCCCAGGCCATCGTGAGCGAGGCTCGCGAGCGCGGTCTCGCGCTCAGCACACCGGACACCTTCGAATCCTCTTCCGGCATCGGCGTGCGCGGCACAGTCGATGGCCAACGTGTGGTTCTGGGGAACACCGCCCTGATGGACGATGAGCGCATCGATTGGCGCGGGCTCGCGGAACGCGCCGAGGCTCTGCGCCTTGAGGGCGCAAGCGTGATGTACCTCGCCGCAGAGGGCGTGCTCGTCGGCCTCATCGCCGTTGCAGATCCGATCAAGGCTTCGACCCCGGAAGCGCTCGATGCGCTGCGGGCGAGCGGGCTCAGGATCATCATGGCCACGGGCGATGGGCTCACCACGGCGCGTGCGGTCGGTGCCCGCCTGGGCATCGACGAGGTCTATGGCGAAGTGAAGCCCGCCGACAAGAATGAGCTCGTCGGCAAACTGCAGGCCGAGGGGCACATCGTCGCCATGGCCGGCGACGGCATCAACGACGCGCCGGCGCTCGCGCGCGCGAATGTGGGTATCGCGATGGGCACGGGGACCGACGTCGCGATGAACAGTGCCCATCTGACTTTGGTCAAGGGTGATCTCCGGGGCATCGCCACCGCACGCAGCATCTCCGTCGCCACCGTGCGCAACATGCACCAGAACCTCGTGTTCGCCTTCCTGTACAACGCAGCGGGTGTGCCGATCGCAGCCGGGGTGCTCTATCCAGCGTTCGGGCTGCTTCTTTCACCGCTGATTGCCGCCCTGGCGATGAGCTTCAGTTCGGCGTCCGTGGTCGGCAACGCGTTGCGCCTCGGACGGAAAAGGATCTGATCGACCTCAATCCGCCCGCACGGAAAGCTGGGCAGACGAACTGCGTGACGGGTACTTCGTTCGTTGGGAGGCATGCCGGCGTCAGCGTGTCGATGTTTGCGCACAAGGAGCTGTCTCATGAAAGCCGAGACGGAAGCCGAGCCCCGTCCATCCGGTCGGGCTGAATCGAACTTAAGGGTTCGCCGCGTATTTCCGGTCTTCGTCGTACTGGCGGCCGTTCTCCTTATCGCCGAGCACCGGCTCCATGTGCTCGGCTACCTACCGTGGCTCATCTTGCTTGCGTGCCCCCTGATGCACGTCTTCATGCATCACGGTCACGGCCACAAGGGAAAACACACGCCGACTGAAGACCAAGGTAACCATGATGCGTAATGCCACGGGAGATCGAGATGAATGAGACGTCGAGTTACGGCTTGTGGTCACTGGTCATCATCAACTCGCTGTTCTTCATCGCCTTCGCCTTCAGCTTCACGCGTCCCCGCACAAGCCGGGACTGGCGATCCTTGGGCGCTTACTCGGCCTTCATCCTGGCGCTCTTCACCGAGATGTACGGCTTTCCGTTGACGATCTACCTGCTCTCGGGGTGGCTGTCTTCGAAATTTCCGGGAATCGATTTTTTTGCCCACGACTCAGGGCACCTCTTGGAGGTCATGTTCGGATGGAGCAGTAACCCGCACTTCGGCCCGTTTCACCTCTTGAGCACCTTGTTCATCGTCGGTGGCTTCTGGCTCCTGGCAAAGGCCTGGCCCGTACTCCTCGAGGCTCAGCGCACCCGCCGCGTCGCCGACAGCGGCCCCTACGCCCGCATTCGACACCCGCAATACGTCGCGTTCGTTCTGGTCATGTTCGGCTTCTTGCTGCAGTGGCCGACCTTGATCACGCTGATCATGTTCCCGGTTCTGTTGATCGTGTACGCCAGGCTTGCCCGCCGGGAAGAGCTCGACGCGATCGAGGCGTTCGGGGACGCCTATCGCTCATACCGCGAGCGCACGCCGGCGTTCATTCCTCGCCTGCGGTAGTTCGATGGACCGTTTGGTGCCGAGCGCAGCTTGCGAAGTAGAGGGAGATGCCGCCGCGCAGATTGCTCATTGTCTGCAAGCAAGGCGCCTTTGAGCTTGGGGCTCCACGCATGCGTGCAGGGCAGAGTGAGTTTGATCAATCACACCCGCCGATCCTGAGAAAGGTAGACTGTTGGCGCCGGTCCAATACTGACCAGGTGTTCCGGTTGAATTCTGACCAGGGACGATAGCCGCCTGTCATTGCGGCGACTGTGGATAAGTGTAGCGGATTCTGGGGTGGGAACTCCCTCCTATCTCTCGTTTCGATGTGTTCGGGCGCGTGAAGTGGCGCGGGGGAATCTGCGAAGGGCGTAGCCCGAAGCAGATTCCCCCGCGCGACGCCGACTCAGAACGGCTCAGATGCCTCAGCCTCGCTTGCCGGCGCGGCCCGCCGGGCCGTCTCCCGCGACTGGATGCGTGACTTGGCCGCCGCACTGCTGTGCTGGAAGCGCCAGGACGCGTTGCCGGTCTCGATGATGTGGCAGTGGTGGGTCAGGCGGTCGAGCAAGGCCGTGGTCATCTTCGCGTCGCCGAACACGCTCGCCCACTCGCCAAAGGTGAGATTGGTCGTGATCATCACGCTGGTGTGCTCATAGAGCTTGGAGAGCAGGTGGAAGAGCAAGGCACCGCCGGCCTGGCTGAATGGCAGGTAACCCAACTCGTCCAGGATGACCAGATCGACGTTGCGCAGCGACAGCGCGATGCGCCCGGCCTTGCCGGCGGCCTTCTCCTGTTCGAGCGCATTGACCAGATCCACGGTGGAGTAAAAACGCACCCGCCGCCCATGACGGGTGACGCCCGAGATGCCCAACGCGGTGGCCAGATGCGTCTTGCCGGTGCCCGGGCCGCCGACGAACACGACATTGTGGGCTTGGTCGGCAAAGCCCAGATCGCTCAGTTCGCTGATCAGCTTGCGCTCGACGCACGACTGCTCGAAGTCGAAACCGGCCAGATCCCGGTGCACCGGGAAACGCGCGGCACTCATCTGGTAGCGGATCGAGCGCATCGCACGATCGGTACCCTCGGCCTGCAGCAGTTGCTCGATCAGCCAGCGTGAGCTCTGTACCGCCGCACCGTCGTCAGCGCTGATCTCGTTCCAGGCGGCGGCCATGCCGAACAGACGCAGGCTTTTCAGTTCCGCGCCAATATCACGCATGATCGGCCTCCTGTCGTTCGCGCAGGCTGTCGTAGCGCCGCGTGTCGGCCAGCGGCAGCGCCTTGAGTTCGAGACTCGTTTCGACCGATTCCGGTAGGGGCGCCTGGTTCAGCCGTGCGATCACGTTGAGCACATGCTCGATGCTGACCATGCCGGAGTCGAGCACCAGTTCCACGGCCACCAACACCGGCTCCAGGCCGACCTTGGGGACCATCGTGAGTACCTGACTCATCACCCGATCGCCGCCGTCTCGACGCAGCAGCAAGCGCTGCAAGCGCAGGAGTGCGGTGGGCATCTCGGCAAACGGCGCGCCATTGCGCAGCGCACCCGGTTTGCGTTCGAGAAGCGGCAGGTAGTGACGCCAGTCGTAGCAGGTCTGCTCGCGCTCGAACAGACGCGGGTGGCTGGCCACAATCACCTCGTCGAACACGAACTCGATGCACTCCGGGTAGAAGCGCTTGCTGATCAGCTTGCCCGCCAACTCGCACGGCACCGAGTAGTGATTGCGGTCCGCCGTCACCAGGCAGGTGCTCGATACCCGCCCCGGCGCTTCGACGTACCCATCGAAGGGCGCGATCATCGGCATCAGGTGGGCTTGCTCGTGCTCGAGCATCTCGGCAACCGTCAGCGCGTACTGCGGATGGCGCAACTCCTGCCAGAGACTGCGGCAACGGGCCAGCAGCCAGGTGTTGAGCTCGGCCATCGAGCCAAAGCGCTCTTCACCGGCCTGTTGCCAGATTCGGCGCCGGCTGTCCTGCACGTTCTTCTCGACGATTCCCTTTTCCCAACCACTGGCCACGTTGCAGAAGTCCGGATCGAAGAGGTAGTGCGAGCACATCGCATAAAAACGCGCATTGACCACCCGGCCCTTGCCCTTCTTGACTTTGTCGACCGCGGTTTTCATGTTGTCGTAGATCCCGCGCCGGGCAATGCCGCCGAGTGCCTTGAAACTCCTCGTGTGCGCATCGAACAGCATCTCGTGGGCTTGACTCGGGTAGGCCACCAGCACAAACGCATGGCTCGCACACAGTTCCAGATGCGCCACCTGCAGCTTGCGCCACACCCCACCGATGACCAGCCGCTCCTCGCTCCAGTCGAACTGAAACGCCTCGCCCAGTTCGAACTTCAGCGGCACGAAAGCCCGCCCCGGGTCGTTCGTCCCCTTGCGGTGCCGCCAGTCGCGGATGAAATCGGTCAGGATCGTGTAACCACCCTCGAAGCCTTGTGCCTTCAACTGCGCGAGCATCGCTTGAGCCGTCCGACGCTCCCGTTTCGGGCAGCGGGCATCGGCTTCCAGCCAGCCCACCACCGTGGCATCGAAGGCCGTGAGTTTGCCCGGCGCCTTCGTGCGACGGTAACGGGGCGCCGCCGCATCGGCCTCCTCGAGCCACTTCCTCACCGTCGTGCGCGACAGCCCCGTGCGTCGCGCAATCTCCGAGCGGGACAGCCCGTCCCGGTAATGCATCCTTCTGACCTTGCCCAGCATTTCCATGGTGATCACCTCTGTTCCTCTGCCGCAAAATGAGGCAGAGAGGTTAAACACCCTGGTCAGTTTTCAGCCGGAATTCACCCCTCTACATGGCCAGTTTTCGGCCGGTGCCAACATCCGCCTCATTCTCTCCGCCGCCGGCTGTTGAATCCGCCATTGCCGAGGGTGTTCTGCAAAAGTCCAAAATATGGAACAAGAATTGAGCCGGGCGGGTTGTTTGTGCATGTGCACATGCCTAGAGTTGCCAACAAGTCGTCAAAACAGTGGTTTGTTGTCGGTGGTGATGCTGATTTGTAGTTCGTAATATGGACTGTTCTGGCGAGACCTGGATCGCGTTTCCCCCTTGAGCGAGGATCAAATGAAAAGACTGATTGTGGGCATCACCGGCGCGACGGGCGTGATTTTCGGCGTTCGCCTGCTCGAGGCGCTGCAGGAATCGGATGTCGAAACGCACCTCGTGCTGAGCAAGTGGGCGATCCAGACGATCGAGCACGAGACGCCGTACACGGCGAAGCAGGTTCGCGCGCTGGCCGACGTCGATCACGTCGAGGGCAACATGGGGGCGTCGATCTCGTCGGGATCGTTCATGACCGAAGGCATGGTGATCGCGCCGTGTTCGATGCGCAGCCTCGCGGCGATTGCGCACGGCACGGGGGACCACCTCGTGCACCGCGCCGCGGACGTGATCCTGAAGGAGCGTCGTCGGCTGGTGCTGGTCGCGCGCGAAATGCCGCTCTCCGACATTCATCTGGAAAACATGCTGAAGCTCTCCCGCATGGGGGCGACGATCATGCCGCCGATGCCGGCGTTCTATAACCATCCGGCGACGCTCGACGACATGGTCGATCACGTGGTGGCCCGGATTCTCGATCAATTCGGCATTCCGGCCGAATTTGCGCGGCGGTGGGAGGGGGAGATGCGCGGTCGGAAGATCGCGAATCTTCAGCCGCAAAAGCAATAACTCAACTCTCAATTCCAGGCTCAATTCAATGGAGGCAGTGCGATGAACGATCTGGCAACGAAGGGAATCAGCGAAGCGGCGGAGCGGGTGGGCGAAAAGGACTTGCGCGCGGCGCTGGAGTGGTTCCGCAGCAAGGGCTATCTGGTCGAAACGAACAAGGAGGTCAATCCGGACCTCGAAATCACGGGGCTGCAGAAGATCTTCGACGGCAGCCTGCCGATGCTGTTCAACAACGTGAAGGACATGCCGCATGCGCGTGCCATCACCAACCTGTTCGGCGACATCCGCGTCGTCGAGGAACTGTTTGGCTGGGAGAATTCGCTGGACCGCGTGAAGAAGGTCGCCCGCGCCATCGATCACCCCCTGAAGCCGGTGATCATCGGCCAGGACGAGGCTCCGGTGCAGGAGGAAGTGCTGACCACCGATCTCGACGTCAACAAGTGGCTCACCGCGATCCGCCACACGCCGCTCGAGACGGAGATGACGATCGGCTCGGGCATCTCGTGCGTGGTCGGCCCGTACTTCGATGGCGGCAGCCATATCGGCTACAACCGCATGAACTTCCGCTGGGGCAACGTCGGCACCTTCCAGATCTCGCCCGGATCGCACATGTGGCAGGTGATGACCGAGCACTACAAGGACGACGAGCCGATTCCGCTGACGATGTGCTTCGGCGTGCCGCCGTCGTGCACCTACGTCGCCGGCGCGGGTTTCGACTACGCGATCCTGCCGAAGGGCTGTGACGAGATCGGCATCGCCGGGGCGATCCAGGGCTCGCCGGTGCGTCTGGTCAAGTGCCGCACCATCGACGCCTACACGCTGGCCGATGCGGAATACGTGCTCGAAGGCTACCTGCATCCGCGCGACAAGCGCTACGAGACCGCCGAGTCGGAAGCCGCCGACATCCAGGGCCGCTTCCACTTCCATCCGGAATGGGCGGGCTACATGGGCAAGGCCTACAAGGCGCCGACTTTCCACGTCACCGCGATCACGATGCGCCGCCGCGAGAGCAAGCCGATCATCTTCCCGCTCGGCGTGCACACCGCGGACGACGCCAACATTGACACCTCGGTGCGCGAATCGGCGATCTTCGCCCTGTGCGAGCGCCTGCAACCGGGCATCGTGCAGAACGTGCATATTCCGTACTGCATGACCGACTGGGGCGGCTGCATCATCCAGGTGAAGAAGCGCAACCAGATCGAGGAAGGCTGGCAGCGCAACTTCCTCGCCGCCATCCTCGCCTGCTCGCAGGGCATGCGGCTGGCCATTGCGGTGAGCGAAGACGTCGACATCTACTCGATGGACGACATCATGTGGTGTCTCACCACCCGCGTGAATCCGCAGACCGACATCCTCAATCCGCTGCCGGGTGGGCGCGGTCAGACCTTCATGCCGGCCGAACGCATGACCTCGGGTGACAAGCAATGGACCGCTTCCAACACCCAGTTCGAAGGCGGCATGGGCATCGACGCGACGGTGCCGTACGGCTACGAGAGCGACTTCCACCGGCCGGTGTATGGCGTCGATCTGGTCAAGCCGGAGAACTTCTTCGACGCCAAGGACATCGACAAGATGAAGTCGCGCATGGCCGGCTGGGTGCTGTCGCTCGCCCGCACCGGCCGTTAAGAGACCGCCAGGACGACAAGGAGCGCCCATGTTAAGCGCATACCGCGTCCTGGATCTCAGCAACCGCATCGGCTGGCTCGCCGGGCGGTTGCTGGCCGATCTACGCGCTGTTACAGCGGCGGCCGGTTATGTGAACACGAGATCCTGTCCATGAGTCCAGTGATTTCATACGTCGATGGCATTTACGCTGTCGATGCCATGTACATCCGACCTGGTCTCGCGGCGATCTATTTGATCATTCAAAACGGCCGTGCTGCCATATTTGACTGCGGGACAAACGCTTCGGTGCCGCAGGTTCTTTACGCCCTTGAATCCCTTGGGGTGTCCACGAGCGGGGTCGAATTCATCGTTCCGTCGCATGTCCATCTTGATCATGCCGGAGGTGCCGGCGCGATGATGGAAGTCTTTCCGAATGCCAGACTGGTGGTGCACCCGCGTGGCGCAAGGCATATGGCCGACCCGTCGAGACTGGTGGAGGGGGTCCGGGCAGTTTACGGCGAAGCAACGGCGCAGGCGCTATATGGCGATCTCAAGCCTGTGTCGCTCTCGCGGATTGTGGAAGCCCGCGACGGAATGGCGTTGGACCTCGCTGGACGAATTCTTACCGTGCTTGACACCCCTGGACATGCGAAACACCATATCTGTTTGCGGGACAGCCGGACGGGGCACATTTTTGCGGGCGACGCGTTCGGTGTTTCCTATCGCGAGATCGATGTCGATGGCCGCGCGTTCGTTTTTGCGCTGACATCGCCAGTGCAATTCGATCCTCAAGCCATACACACGTCGATAGCCAATATTCTCGCGGAGCAACCGGGAGCGATCTATCTCGCGCATTTTGGGCAGGTCACTGACGTGCGTCGCCTTGGAGGCGATCTGCACAGGCTGGTTGATGCTCACTGCGATCTGGCGCGGAAGGTTCACGCCGATGGGAAGGGGGAGCGGCATAGCCGTCTCGTCAATGCGTTGCGCCAGTTGTTGGTTGAGGAGCGAGTCCGCCAGGGATGGCAAATCGCCGACGCCGAATTGTTCGATATCTTCAGCGACGAGCTGGACGTCAATGCCCAAGGCTTGGAGGTCTGGCTAGACAGTTTGAACTGAAGCGCGGCGGTGCGCCTGGTGGTCAGCGCCACAATCGTTGAAGAGGATCGGCCCGCTGACGGGGGAACGGCTTGGCCCCGTGTTGCAGAGCCGCATTCCATTTCAAGTCGTCTTTTGTGGCGGCGCCGACAATTCGGCGACCGACTTCGGTCCCTCGATGCAAATGACGTCGAACTGCTCGCGGCAACCAAGTCCGCGAGAGTTGTCGATAAAGTACAGCCTGGAAGGTCGGAGTCTGTACCAGGTAGTCTTGTTCATCGCTGTGGCAATCGCGCCATCCGTGCGGCCGGGGGTTGTAAAGGCAAATTTGCGGGCGAAGAGGGCGGCGGCGCGCAGGCTATCCGGTGCGTTCAACCGCATCGCTTCCCCCTCCAGTTGGATCCCGCGGATTTCTTGCCACTCGGAGTAATCTTCCTGTACGGTCGCGGCAATACTCGTGTCGCTTTCGAGGTTGCGTGCATGCCGTGTGCCTGGCGCTTACAGGAAATACAGGTCCGCGCCGTCATTCACATAGAATACTGCCGCCGCCCACGGGCCCCCGGCGCCATGGGTTGCGAGGGTCATCACGTGGTGGCGCTGGAGATAGGTGAGCGGTTCCTGGGTCGAATCGGCTTGCATGATTGGTCACCTTTCACGCAGTGGCCGGGGTACATCGGCGTTCTGGCCGCGGTCGCGCAACACGTGGTCCATCAGGACCAAGGCCAGCATGGCTTCTGCGATCGGGACTGCGCGTATTCCAACGCAGGGGTCATGCCTTCCGTGTGTCTCGATCACAGCGGGATCCCCTGTGATGTCGACGGTTTTTCCCGGGGTTCGGATGCTCGACGTCGGCTTGAGCGCGATGCTGGCGAGGATGTCCTGGCCCGACGAGATGCCTCCCAAGGTTCCGCCCGCCCGGTTGCTCGCGAATCCGTTCTGCATGATTTCGTCGCGGTGTTCGCTGCCCCGCTGTTCAACGCAGGCAAATCCGTCGCCGATCTCCACCCCCTTGACGGCATTGATACTCATCAGTGCGTGTGCGATATCGGCGTCGAGCCGGTCGAACACCGGCTCTCCGAGTCCCACCGGCACGCTGTGGGCGATCACGTTTATGCGGGCACCGACCGAATCTCCGTCCTTGCGTAATGCGTCCAGGTAGTGCTTGAGTTCATCCACCCTTGATGCATCGGGAAAAAAGAACGGATTGCGCCCGATCTCGTCCCAGTCCAGCTGCATCGCGGCAATCGGCCCCAACTTGGCCAGGTAGCCGCGGATATGCACCCCGAAGCGCTCCCTCAGATACTTCTTCGCGATGGCCCCCGCCGCGACCCGCACAGCAGTCTCGCGCGACGACGATCGGCCGCCACCGCGATAGTCCCGTATGCCGTACTTCTGCTGATAGGTGTAGTCGGCATGGCCGGGGCGGAAAAGATTCTTGATCCGGGCATAGTCCTTTGAGCGCTGATCGGTGTTGCGGATCAGAAGACCGATGGGCGTTCCGGTAGTACGTCCTTCGAAAACTCCCGAGAGGATTTCTACCCTGTCGTTTTCAGAACGTGCGGTCGTATAGCGCGATTGCCCTGGTTTGCGGCATTCCATTACACACAACGCGAACGTCATTGCGTAAGCTCCTGACCTTTCCGATCTGACGACACCATCCATGAGCTGGGCTGCCGACGAATTTGAAACCATCGACCTGGGCGACCAGCGCCTGAACCGGCGCACGGTGTTGCTGGCCGAGCGGCTGGGGGCGCAACCGACGGCCAGCATCCCGGCCGCCTGTGGCGGCTGGGCGGAGACGCAGGCGGCGTACCGGCTGCTGTCGGACGACGACATCGGCTGGGCCGACATCCTGGCACCGCACCTGGCGCGCACCGATGAACGCATGGCGGCCCATGCGGTGGTGCTGTGCATCCAGGACACGACCGAACTCGACTTCAACGGCCAGGCGATCGAGGGGTTGGGACCGCTGTCGTTTGAAGCGCAGCGCGGGATGTACCTGCACCCGACCTACGCCGTGTCGCCGGCGCGCGAGCCCCTGGGCGTGCTCGATGCGTGGATGTGGGCGCGCGAACCGAAGGCCGACGATGGCACGCGCGGCGGCCTCACCGAGAGCGTGCGCTGGATCGAAGGCTACGAGCGGATCGCCGAACGCGCGGCAACGTTGCCCGCCACCCGCCTGGTGTATGTCGCGGATCGGGAAGCCGATATCGTCGCGCTGATGGCGCGGGCGCGCGAGCTGGGTTGCCCGGCCGACTGGCTGCTGCGCTCGCAGCACAACCGCGCGCTGCCCGGCGGCGATAAGCTCTGGCCGCGCGTGCTGGGCGCAGAACCGTTGGGGGAGATCCGCTTCACGATCCCTGCGCGCAAGGGGCAAAAGGCGCGGCAGGTGCGTCAGCAAGTCTGGTCCTCGCGCGTCAAGCTCAAGGCCGGGCCCCGCGATCACCTCGAGGCGACGTGCGTGATCGCCCGTGAGATCGGTGCACCGGCCGGCGTGAAGCCGGTCGAATGGCGGCTGCTCACCAACCGCGAGGCGGCCAGCTTCGAGGCGGCAAGCGAACTCATCGACTGGTACCGGGCGCGCTGGGAGATCGAACTCTTCTTCCACGTGCTCAAGAACGGCTGCAAGGTCGAGGCGCTGCAACTGGCGACGGTGCCGCGCCTGGAGCGCGCGCTGGCGCTGTTCATGGTGGTGGCCTGGCGTATTGCCCGGCTGATGCGACTGGGCCGAACCTGTCCCGAGCTCGAGGCCGAATTGCTCTTCGAGCGTGACGAATGGCAGGCGGCCTTCATCCTGAACAAGCAGCGTCCTCCTGAGAAACCGCCTGCACTCAACGAGATGGTGCGTCTGGTGGCCATGCTCGGCGGCTTTCTCGGGCGCAAGGGCGACGGCGAGCCCGGCGTGAAGACGATCTGGATCGGTCTTCAGCGCGTCATGGATTTCGCGGCGGGGCTCAAGTACGCGCGTGACCAGCATGATGAATGAATTGTGTGTAATGGAATGGGTTTGCGGCGGTCGAGATCGGGCTGGATATCCGACTCCGACAACTCGAGCCCCGGGGGGCAGCCGTCGACCACGCCTCCCAGTGCGGGGCCGTGGCTTTCGCCGAAGCTGCTTACGACAAAGAGTTTGCCGATCGAATTTCCCGACATGTCTCCTCCGTAAGGTGGCCGGAGTGCCCTGAAGTCCGAAAACTGACAACGCGGTCAACACATGCCGCCAGCCAGACGCTGTAGCTCTCCGGGTGTTCACGTATATCGGCGGCCAATTGCCTCATGTCCATCCACTTCCAGTCTTCGGCCTCTTCCGGATTCAATACGGGCTTGTCATCATGATGTCCGAAAAAGACGTGATCATATTCGTGCTCGATGAGGCCGTTGTCGAACCTTGTCTGGTACACGAAGCTGAACACTTCCTGAAGTTCGCAATCGAAACCCATTTCCTCGCGCAACCGGCGGCGCGCCGCATCGGTGGTGTCTTCATTTGGGCGCGGATGGCTGCAACACGTATTACTCCAAAGTCCCCCGGAATGATATTTCGTCGAGGCGCGCTTTTGCAGCAGGACCCGGCTGGCAGCGTCGAAGACGAATATCGAAATGGCGCGGTGAAGCTCGCCGCTGCGATGCGCCGCCATCTTGCCGGCGAAGCCGACTTGATTGTCGTTCAGGTCAACCAGAATCACTTGGTCTTCCATAAGCGCTCCATATTTCAAAAACAAGCGCTGCAGGGGTTGCAGCGCCACTCGCCGCTGCAACGGTACGCACGCCGTGATAATGTCCAACATGCAGACTTGTCTTGAGCCGCACGACCGGGTCGCGTGTTTTGTGGAATCGAATCTATTCTTCGGAATGAAGATTGACAAGCCAAAGGCTGGCAATAAAATTTCAATATGTGGACCTAAATAAGGAATTGTGCCGTGAGTGACCACGCTTCCCCCGGTTCAGGAACACAGAGCATCCAGCGTGCGGCCCATGTGCTGCGCATCATCGCTTCACGCAATGGCACCGGCCTGCGCCTGGTGGATATCTCCAGCCACGCCAGGCTCGAGCGGCCGACAGTGCATCGGATATTGAAATGCCTGATTACGGAGGGGCTGGTCAGCCAGGATGCTGAGACGCGTCGTTACTTTCTGGGGCGTCTGACCTTCGAACTCGGGCTTGCCGCCTCATCCAGCTTCAACCTGCGCGACATTTGCCGGCCGGCATTGGCGAGGCTCGCCGAGCAGACCGGCGACACGGTCTTCCTGACGATACGCAGTGGTTTCGATACTGTGTGTGTCGATCGCGCCGAGGGATCGTTTCCGATCAAGACGCTCACGCTGGACGTGGGCACGCGGCGCCCGTTGGGGGTTGGTGCGGGCGGGCTGGCATTGCTGATGTCCCTGGCGGATGAAGCTATCGAGGATATCGTGTCAGCCAATGCGCTGCGGCTCGGGGCATACAACAATCTGACGGTGCCCGCGCTGATGCGTTTGCTGAAGCGATGCCGCGAACTGGGTTATGCGCTGAACGATGCCCATATCACGCCTGGCGCGACTTCGGTCGGGTTGCCGATACGCTCGCGCTCCGGCGAACCCTTTCTCGCAATCAGCATAGGCGCCATTTCCGAGCGGATGGCCGAGAAGCGCCAGAAGGAGTTGGTTGCGCTCATTCGGTCCGAAATCGTCAATCTCGAAGCGGCGGTGAGCGATACCGTCCACCCGTGAGGGGTGTATCGACGCAATCCCCTGGGTGTCATCTCCGCGGTGCGGGGCTGTGATTCGCGCCTGCGATGCGCATGGTCGTTTTCCTTGCTGGGGTTGTTTATCTGCTTCGCTGAATTCCTGATTGGGAGCGCCTGACTGCCCGCATTCGCTGGTGCGGTTTGCGGTGGCATGTCCGCAAGTCAGTCTGTTTTCCGGTGAAATCGAAACGTCGGGTTCGATGTCGCTGCGCGAAGCGCGTGGCGGGCCGCCACGTCCGCCTCATTCTCTCCGCCGCCGGCTGTTGAATCCGCCATTGCCGAGGGTGTTCTGCAAAAGTCCAAAATATGGAACAAGAATTGAGCCGGGCGGGTTGTTTGTGCATGTGCACATGCCTAGAGTTGCCAACAAGTCGTCAAAACAGTGGTTTGTTGTCGGTGGTGATGCTGATTTGTAGTTCGTAATATGGACTGTTCTGGCGAGACCTGGATCGCGTTTCCCCCTTGAGCGAGGATCAAATGAAAAGACTGATTGTGGGCATCACCGGCGCGACGGGCGTGATTTTCGGCGTTCGCCTGCTCGAGGCGCTGCAGGAATCGGATGTCGAAACGCACCTCGTGCTGAGCAAGTGGGCGATCCAGACGATCGAGCACGAGACGCCGTACACGGCGAAGCAGGTTCGCGCGCTGGCCGACGTCGATCACGTCGAGGGCAACATGGGGGCGTCGATCTCGTCGGGATCGTTCATGACCGAAGGCATGGTGATCGCGCCGTGTTCGATGCGCAGCCTCGCGGCGATTGCGCACGGCACGGGGGACCACCTCGTGCACCGCGCCGCGGACGTGATCCTGAAGGAGCGTCGTCGGCTGGTGCTGGTCGCGCGCGAAATGCCGCTCTCCGACATTCATCTGGAAAACATGCTGAAGCTCTCCCGCATGGGGGCGACGATCATGCCGCCGATGCCGGCGTTCTATAACCATCCGGCGACGCTCGACGACATGGTCGATCACGTGGTGGCCCGGATTCTCGATCAATTCGGCATTCCGGCCGAATTTGCGCGGCGGTGGGAGGGGGAGATGCGCGGTCGGAAGATCGCGAATCTTCAGCCGCAAAAGCAATAACTCAACTCTCAATTCCAGGCTCAATTCAATGGAGGCAGTGCGATGAACGATCTGGCAACGAAGGGAATCAGCGAAGCGGCGGAGCGGGTGGGCGAAAAGGACTTGCGCGCGGCGCTGGAGTGGTTCCGCAGCAAGGGCTATCTGGTCGAAACGAACAAGGAGGTCAATCCGGACCTCGAAATCACGGGGCTGCAGAAGATCTTCGACGGCAGCCTGCCGATGCTGTTCAACAACGTGAAGGACATGCCGCATGCGCGTGCCATCACCAACCTGTTCGGCGACATCCGCGTCGTCGAGGAACTGTTTGGCTGGGAGAATTCGCTGGACCGCGTGAAGAAGGTCGCCCGCGCCATCGATCACCCCCTGAAGCCGGTGATCATCGGCCAGGACGAGGCTCCGGTGCAGGAGGAAGTGCTGACCACCGATCTCGACGTCAACAAGTGGCTCACCGCGATCCGCCACACGCCGCTCGAGACGGAGATGACGATCGGCTCGGGCATCTCGTGCGTGGTCGGCCCGTACTTCGATGGCGGCAGCCATATCGGCTACAACCGCATGAACTTCCGCTGGGGCAACGTCGGCACCTTCCAGATCTCGCCCGGATCGCACATGTGGCAGGTGATGACCGAGCACTACAAGGACGACGAGCCGATTCCGCTGACGATGTGCTTCGGCGTGCCGCCGTCGTGCACCTACGTCGCCGGCGCGGGTTTCGACTACGCGATCCTGCCGAAGGGCTGTGACGAGATCGGCATCGCCGGGGCGATCCAGGGCTCGCCGGTGCGTCTGGTCAAGTGCCGCACCATCGACGCCTACACGCTGGCCGATGCGGAATACGTGCTCGAAGGCTACCTGCATCCGCGCGACAAGCGCTACGAGACCGCCGAGTCGGAAGCCGCCGACATCCAGGGCCGCTTCCACTTCCATCCGGAATGGGCGGGCTACATGGGCAAGGCCTACAAGGCGCCGACTTTCCACGTCACCGCGATCACGATGCGCCGCCGCGAGAGCAAGCCGATCATCTTCCCGCTCGGCGTGCACACCGCGGACGACGCCAACATTGACACCTCGGTGCGCGAATCGGCGATCTTCGCCCTGTGCGAGCGCCTGCAACCGGGCATCGTGCAGAACGTGCATATTCCGTACTGCATGACCGACTGGGGCGGCTGCATCATCCAGGTGAAGAAGCGCAACCAGATCGAGGAAGGCTGGCAGCGCAACTTCCTCGCCGCCATCCTCGCCTGCTCGCAGGGCATGCGGCTGGCCATTGCGGTGAGCGAAGACGTCGACATCTACTCGATGGACGACATCATGTGGTGTCTCACCACCCGCGTGAATCCGCAGACCGACATCCTCAATCCGCTGCCGGGTGGGCGCGGTCAGACCTTCATGCCGGCCGAACGCATGACCTCGGGTGACAAGCAATGGACCGCTTCCAACACCCAGTTCGAAGGCGGCATGGGCATCGACGCGACGGTGCCGTACGGCTACGAGAGCGACTTCCACCGGCCGGTGTATGGCGTCGATCTGGTCAAGCCGGAGAACTTCTTCGACGCCAAGGACATCGACAAGATGAAGTCGCGCATGGCCGGCTGGGTGCTGTCGCTCGCCCGCACCGGCCGTTAAGAGACCGCCAGGACGACAAGGAGCGCCCATGTTAAGCGCATACCGCGTCCTGGATCTCAGCAACCGCATCGGCTGGCTCGCCGGGCGGTTGCTGGCCGATCTCGGGGCAGACGTAATCAAGATTGAGGCACCTGGGATGCCCGTCGACGATCCAGACTGGCAGGCCTACAACGTTAATAAGCGCCTGTTGCGGCTTGATCTCGAAACGCCCGAAGGACGGTCGCAGTTCGATCACCTGATCGATCACACGGATATCCTCGTCGAATCGGCGCAGCCGGGCACGCCGTTCGCGTCGTGGCTGGACCCCGAGCGGTTGCGGCAACGCAACTCTCGGCTGATCCAGGTGTCGGTGACACCGTTTGGTGCCGAAGGCCCGCGCGCCGGGTGGCTTGCTTCGGATCTTGAGCTGATGGCCGCAGGTGGTGCGATGTCGCTTGCCGGCGAGCCCGGTGAGACCCCGCTGCGCGTGACCGTGCCGCAGTCCTATTGTTGGGCTGGCGCTCAGGCTGCAGTCGGTGTCCTCACGGCGCTGATTCACAGAACGGCGACGGGTGTAGGCCAGCGTATTGACGTGTCTGCACAAGCTTCCGTCATCCTCGCGCTGTCCCATGCGCCGGCGTTCTGGGATATGGAACGCACGAATCCGACGCGTGCCGGCGCCTTTGTCAGCGGCCGCTCCGTAAAGGGCGCGCGCTTCCGCGCATTCTGGCCCTGCGCCGACGGCTATCTGAACTTCGTGCTGTACGGTGGTCCGGCCGGGCGACGGACCAACGCGCGGCTCGTCGAGTGGATGCGTGAGTGCGGGGCGGATCTCGGGGTGCTGACACAGACCGACTGGAAGCGCTTCGATCCGAAGCTTGCCAGCCAGGAGGAAGTCGACGAGATGGAACGCCCGATCGCTGCGTTCTTTCTGGGTATCCCGAAGCGAGAATTTCTTGAGCAGGCGAGTCGGCGGGAGATGCTCGGTTATCCGGTTTCCACGATGCAGGATATCGCCACCGATCCGCAACTCGGCGCCCGCGCGTTCTGGGACGACCTGCAGGGTCCCGACGGCGAGTTGCAGCGGCATTGCGGCAGCTTCGCGATTGTCGACCAGGCCCGGCAACCCCTGCGTCATCGGCCCGGTGAGGAGATCGATGTTGTGACCTTGCTCAATGAATGCCGTGCGGGATCGAAGCCGGTGGACGTCGCGGGGGCGACGGTGATGGAGAAGGAGGGGCAACTCGTATGAGCGCGATTTCTCAAGCCTTGGCCGGAGTCAAGGTGGCCGAGTTTGGCGCGTACGCGGCAGGGCCGCACATCGGCAAGATGCTCGCAACCTTCGGCGCGACCGTCGTGCACGTGGAGTCACATCAGCGTCCTGATGGTTTCCGCACAGAGTATCCGCCATTCAAGGACGGTAAGCCGGGCCCCGACCGGGGCGGCTGTTTCGCGATCTTCAATGACTCGAAGCATGCCGTAACGCTGGACCTGAAGACCTCGGCCGGTACCGACCTCGCGCGGCGGCTGGTCGGCTGGGCGGATATCGTCGTCGAGAACATGCGACCGGAAGTCATGGATCGGCTGGGACTCGGTTACGAGGCGGCGCGAGAATTGAACCCCGGGATTGTCATGATCTCGAGTTGCAACATGGGTCAGACCGGCCCGCGTGCGCAGACGCCGGGGTTCGGCTCTCAGTTGTCGGCGCTCGCCGGATTTTGCGGGTTGACCGGCAGTCCCGACGGTCCGCCAATGCTGCTCTACGGCCCGTACATCGACTTTATTGCCTCGACGCTGGGTGCAACTGCGGTCCTGGCGGCGGTCGACCGCCAGCGACGGACGGGCGAGGGCGCGTGGATCGATCTGGCGCAATACGAGAGTGGCTTGATGTTCATCGCCGGCGCACTTTTCGACTACCACCGCAATGGTCGTGTGGCCGAGCGCGCGGACAACCGCGATCCGGATGCCGCTCCGCACAATGCCTATCAGTGCAGCGACGGAGCGTGGCTTGCGCTGTCGTGCTGGTCCGATGAGGAGTTTGGGCGTTTCGCGAACGTGTTGGGGCGTCCTGAACTCCGATCCGACCACCGGTTCGCGACGCACGCGAGCCGGCACGCGAACGTGGGGGAACTCGACGAGATCGTTTCCCGGTGCATGCTAACGCGTGCCGCCGAGCAGACAGCGGCGCAGCTTCAGGCGGTCGGGGTTCACGCCTATCCGGTCAATACGATCGCAGACTTGTTCTGCGATCCGCAGCTTGCGTACCGGCGCATCTGGCGTCGTCGCCTGCACGGCAGTATCGGCGACGTGGCGTGCTATTTCTCGGCCTTCGATCTGTCGGCGACGCCGGGTGATGTCACCGCAGCCGCCCCACGAATTGGGCAGGACAACGCTTACGTGTTCCAGGAGCTTCTCGGCATGACCGTGGACGAATACATGGCCTGCGAGCGAGAGGGGGCGTTTCAGTGACGGGCATGGCGATCATGCCCGGCGTCGGATCCGCCATTGATTTTCGCATGCACCGATAGTTGGCGGGTCAGAACAATGGTGTGAACCGGGCCCGCACGGACCAGAAATAAACATCCAGATTGTGGATGTTTATTTCGGTTCTGCAAGCCTGGTTCCGTTGATCGCGACCATTACCGTAAAGATAATCCGGTCAAGAAAGAGATATAGCACGCACTTACAAGACAGATAAGTCCCTTACCGGGACACTGCTCCGATACAGCCGACGTTTCATAAAGAACTACAAGGAGGAAACAAAATGTTGCGATTCATCATTTGCGGACTTGCCTTTGTGTTATTGAGTTTCAGTGCAGCGGCGGACCCTTACCGGATGACCCTTTCAGGCGCGAGTCCGAGCGGGTTATGGACGATGATCGGTGTCGGTATCGATGGGGCGATCAAGGACAGCTTTCCGGGTTCCGACGTCACATACCAGACATCGGGAGGTGGACTCGCGAATATTGCGCTTATCGACCAGGGAAAGGTCGAATTGGGCATTGCGCACGATGCCGAGCTTCAGATCGCGACGCTCGGCGCGAAGCCCTTTGCAAGACCGGTTACCAGTCTCCGGGCGATTGCCCTGTTATACAACTGGGCGCCGATGCAGATGGTCATCACGAAGGCGTTCGCCGAGAAATACGGCATTCACAGCTTTGACGATCTCGCAGCGAAGAAGCCACCGCTCCGGATCGCCCTGAACAAGCGGGGTAACATCACCGAGCACGTCGCCATCGAGCTGTTCAAGGCGATCGGTGTGACCGTGGATGACATCAAGAAATGGGGGGGCGACGTCATTTACGCGGCCTCCGACGAGCAGGGCGACCTGATGAAGGACAGGCGGATCGACATGTTCGCGAATGGGGTTTTCGTCCGGACGAGTTTCATTGTCCAGGCCGGCGATGCGGTCGAACTTGTGCTGCTGCCGGTTTCCGAGCGCGTAATCAATACGGTGTCGCAAGAGCTGAAGGTCGCGCCCTTCATCGTCAAGGCCGGAAGTTATCCCTGGCAACCGGTCGATGTTCCGACGGTCGCGCTTGGAGCGGTGCTCATGGTCAACAGCAAAATGGAAGACAAGGTTGCCCATGACCTCGCCGAGGCGCTGCATAAGCACATCGACAAGCTGCAGGGGGCACATAGCAGTCTGAAGGCGATCACGCCTGAATTCCTCGCAAGTCAGAAAGTCATTCCGTATCACAAGGGCGCCGAAGCCTATTACCGGGAAGCCGGCCTGCTCAAGTAGGTACGACGAACCGAATCCGCGGCATTCCCTTCACTCCGCGCTATTAGTCCTTGCCGTCATCGCCGGTTGCAAGGTCACGGATCATCAGCGTCCCGGCCGTTCGCTGCTACCACCGATCTCCACCATCATGCGTGCCGCTTCCTCCATGGGGCGTGGCCGCCGGTCGAGGTCTGGTGGGGGCTGAGGGACGCAAGCCGTACGAGGAGAACCAAACGTGTCCAGCATTAGCCTTTCATTCCTGAGCAGATTCCTGACGACCGGTGCCCGCCGCGACCCCGACAGTTGGGCGGGGCATCTGCTGAAACCCTTTGCGGCGCTGGTTGCGCTCGGCATCGTCTGGGTGACAACGATCCAGATCGTCCAGATCTATGCGATGACGATCGTCTTCCTCGGGCTGATGCTCGCGCTGGTCTTCCTGACGACGGGGGCGAGCGCGAACTCGAGTCGCGACCGTGTTCCCGTCTGGGATCTGATCCTCGCGGCGGCGAGCATCGGCATCTCGGCCTATTTCTGGTTCCACAACGAGCGGATCGTGACCCGCATTACACTGCTCGACGAACTGACTGCGTGGGACATCCTTTGCGGAAGCGGGCTGCTGCTCATCACTCTCGAAGCGACACGGCGCACCGTAGGCCCGGGGCTGACGTCGATCGTGCTCGTGTTCCTTGCCTACAATTTGTGGGGTGACCGGTTGCCGGGCGTGCTCGGCCACGGTCCGATCGACTATCTCCACTTTCTCGATATCCTCGCGTTCACGACCGACGGAATCTTTGGTGCGCCGATCAGAGTCGCATTGACGTACGTCTTCCTGTTCGGCCTGTTCGGAACCTTCCTGTCGCGCACGGGAGGCGGCGATTTCTTCTTCGATGCCGCTTCAGCCGTGAGCGGCAAGAGCCCCGGCGGTCCCGCGAAAATCGCGGTAGTCTCGTCGGGACTCTACGGGACCATTTCCGGAAGTCCCACGGCCGACGTGGTCACCACCGGGTCGATCACGATCCCGATGATGAAGAAGCTTGGCTACTCGGGTGCCCTTGCCGGCGGAATCGAGGTCGCCGCATCCACTGGCGGCAGCATCCTGCCCCCCGTGATGGGTTCGGCAGCCTTCATCATGGCCGAGTTCACCGGCATCCGATATACGGATATCGCCCTGGCGGGGATCGTGCCGGCATTCCTCTGTTATTTCTGCGTCTATCTGCAGGTGCACCTCAACTCCCTCAAGTTGGGGATTACCGGGCTCGACAAGGTGCCGGTTTTCGCCGACACGATGCGGCGAGGAGGGATGTTCCTGGTCCCGCTGATCGCTCTGGTGCTTGCGCTGCTCATCGGATACTCCCCCAATTTCGTGGCCGCATTCGGCACCCTCGCGGTGATCGCGGTGGCGATGTGCAGGCGGGAGACGCGCCTGAGTTTCAGAGGGTTCTACGAGATTCTTGCGGAAGCGACCCTGCGGGTGATGCCGGTAGTCGCCGCATGTGCGGCCGCGGGGCTGGTCGTGGGCGGGCTGTCGATGACCGGGCTCGGCGCCAAGGTAACCGAACTCATCTTCCTCCTTGCCGGCACGGATCTGTTCCTGTCGCTGGTGGTCGCCGCGGTCATCACGCTGGTGCTGGGGATGGGAATGCCGACCCCGAGCGTGTATATCCTCGCCGCGGTGCTGGTCGCGCCGGCGCTCACGAAGCTTGGCGTTTCGCTGATCGCTGCGCATCTGTTTCTTGTCTATTACGCCAGCCTGTCGGCGATGACCCCGCCGATCGCCGTTGCCGCGTTTGCTGCTGCCCCCATCGCGCTCGCCAACCCTCTTGCCATCGGGCTCGCGGCGGTAAGAATGGCGATGGTTGCGTTCATCGTTCCTTTTGCCTTCGTGTACAACAATGGCATTCTGTTCTCGGGAGCGCCGCTGCAGATTGCATTTGCCTGTCTGGGGGTGACCCTTGCCGTGGCCTGTCTGTGTCTGGCGGCCGAAGGTTTCTGGAAATGGCCGCTCGGCATCGTGCATCGCCTGTGTTTCCTGGCCGCAGGATTTGCGCTGTTGGCTCCCTCGCCTCTTGCTCAGGCAGCCGGGGGAATCGCCGCAGTATTCGGAGCATGGATGGCGATGCGCGCCGGTTCGAGGCCGGGTGAGCGTCGCGAGACTTCATCCTACTGACGGACAATCCACCACCGGAGGGACCGCAATTGATTGCTGAGGGGCAGGCTGCGCTCAAGGATCCTGTAACGCTAATGGTCACTCGGGTGCCGAAACCCGGGCGGGAGTTGGAGTGGGAAGTCCTCATGAGCGGAGGGCTTCGTGCGGCTCGCCAGTTCCCTGGCAACCTGGGCGCCACCGTCCTCAAGCCCACCGGAGCCGGGGAACGTGCGTACCGGATTATCGTGAGCTTCGACAGCTTCGCAAGTCTGCGGCAATGGGAGGACTCTGCGCAACGGCTGGAACTGGTGAGGCAGCTCGAATCAGTCGAGAGCGCACCGGTGCTGATCGAGCAGGCGGTGGGTTTGGAAACATGGTTTCAGTTGCCGGCAAACGCCGGTTCGCCCCAGCCGATGATTCCACCGCCCCGCCACAAGATGATGATCGCGAGCGCTCTCGGCGTGTATCTGACGATCACGCCGCTGTTGATGGTGTTGCGACCCGTGCTCGATCACCTGCCGCTTTATGTGGCGACGATGGTACTGGTGCCGATTGCGGTGGTCCTGCTGACCTACATCGTCATGCCCTCGATCACCCCCTCTGGGTCAGAATGGTTGTCGCCTCGATAAAATCTGAAACTCGAGGGCGATAGCGGAAGAACGAAGTGGCCAGATACGGACAAGCATTTAAAGACAAGGTGGTGGCAAGGTTGCTGCCCCCGGAGAGCGCATCGGTGGAAACGGTTTCACGTGAGTTGTGCATCACAGCGGCAACGCTGGAGCGGTGGCGCGCGGATGCGCTGTCCAAGCCCGCTCGCGAGCGGGCTTGGACAGCGCCGGCCCGATTTGAGGCGGTGCTGGCGACCGCGGCGATGGACGAGGCTACCAAGGGCGCGTGGTGCCGCGAGAAGGGCCTGTATCCCCAGGATCTCGAGCAGTGGCGTGCAGCCGCCACGCAGGCGTTGGCCGCCCCGGAAGAGGTGCGCGCAAGCCCGAGCGCCACGAAGGCCGATCGGCGCCGCATCAAGGAACTCGAGCGCGAACTGCGCCGCAAGGACAAAGCCTTGGCCGAAGCCGCCGCGCTGTTGGTGCTGCGAAAAAAACTGTCGGCGATCTTTCCGACGGACAAGGACGAGGACGCATGATCGCCCTGGAAGATCGCCACACACTGGTCCGCAATATCGAGGCGGCTCATGCGGCCGGTGCACGCCTGCGCCCGGCCTGCGAGGAGGCCGGCATCACCGTGCGCACGCTGCAGCGCTGGACCGCCGAGGGGGGCCTTCGCACCGGCGACCGACGGCCCGAGGCCGAGCGGCCGACGCCTGCACATGCGCTGACCGAAGCGGAGCGCGCCCGCATCCTGGCGGTGGCCAACGAGCCGCGTTTCGCCGACCAGCCGCCGGCGCGCATCGTGCCGGCATTGGCCGACGAAGGCATCTACATCGCCAGTGAATCGAGCTTCCAGCGGGTGCTGCGCGCCCATGGGCAAACGCAGCACCGCGGCCGCACCCGTGCGCCCCAGCCCTCGCGCACGCCGACCACACATGTGGCTACCGCACCCGGCCAGGTGTGGTGCTGGGATATGACCTATCTGCCCACGGCAGTGCAGGGACACTGGTTCTACCTTTACCTGATCATGGATCTGTACAGCCGCAAGATCGTCGGTTGGGAGATCCACGACGCCGATGATTCGGACCATGCGGTGTGCTTGCTCAAGCGCACGGCGCTCTCCGAGGGCGTGCACGCCATGCTCGAAAAGCCCGTGTTGCATGGAGACAACGGCAGCACGCTCAAGGCGACCAACGTCCTGGCGCTGCTGCACTGGCTGAGCATCAAACCGTCGTACTCGCACCCGCGCGTCTCCGACGACAACGCCTACGTGGAGTCGCTCTTCAAGACGGCGAAGTACCGCCCCGAGTTTCCCGCGCGTGGCTTCGCCACCCTTGAAGATGCCCGCCAGTGGGGGCGCGACTTTGTGCACTGGTACAACGTCGAGCACCGCCATAGCGGCATCCGCTACGTCACCCCGGCGCAGCGCCATGCCCTCGAGGACCGAGCGATCCTGCAGGCGCGTCACGAGACGTACCTGAAGGCGCGCGAGCGAAACCCGGCCCGCTGGTCCCGCGGCACACGCAACTGGTCGCCGATCGAGGTCGTGACGCTCAACCCGGAGTGCGACGCTGCTATCCATAGCAATGCTGAAGACATAAAGCAGTTGGCTGCATGAATCAGGCGACAACTATCTTGACTTGCTCCGCACCAGACTGTTTCGGCCCTGGCTCTATCGCGAGCGGGCGAACTTGTGAAACCACTACCTCCGGTATCGCCGATGGCGGCGGAATCGGCGATCTGAATGATTCTTGCAACGAGAGGAAATTGTCATGCGACTGACCAGTACCTGCTTTGACGACAATGGAAGAATTCCAGAGGAATGTGCGTTTGCTGCACCTCACCCCGAGACGCATATCGTCCTTTCGGGCAATCTCAATCCCGATCTGGCGTGGAGCGACCTGCCCGCGGGCACCCGATCGCTCGCCATCGTGTGCCACGATCCGGATGTGCCGTCGGTGCTTGACGATTTAAACAAGGAAGGACGGCTGGTCGCCGCCGGAATTCCGCGGGTCGACTTGTATCACTGGACCCTTGTCGATATATCCCCGGAACTGCAAGGTATCGGCAAAGGGGAATTTTCGAACGGTGTCGTTCCGCGCGGCAAGCCTGGGCCGTACGCGCCGCACGGCACCCGTCAGGGGCTCAACGATTACACGCAGTGGTTTGCCGGCGACGAGCACATGGCCGGACAGTATTTCGGCTACGACGGACCGTGCCCGCCATGGAATGACGAAATCCCGCATCGCTACGTCTTTACGCTGTATGCACTCGACACGGCGAAATGCCCACTGGCGGGGACTTTCGGCGCACGCGACGTCATCGAGGCGATCCGCCCGCACGTGCTCGACACCGCGACGCTGGCCGGCCGCTACGCGCTGAACCCCGACGTCGCCGTTTGATGCTCCGATGCAGGAGGAGACGTCATGAGCAACGACAGGAGTTTCGAATCGGAGATCTCGACTTTGGTGCGTGCGGCGCTCGAGGAGGATATCGGGGGGTGCGATTTCACCGCAATGCTGGTTCCGGCGGACCGCCGGGCGCACGCGACGGTGATCAGCCGAGAGCGCGCCGTACTGTGCGGGGCGCCGTGGTTCGAACAGTGTTTCCGAGAGATCGATGGGGCCGTCGACATCGACTGGCGTGCGAAGGAAGGGACCGAGGTGTCGCCCGGGGACACGCTGTGCGAAATCCACGGCAACGCTCGCGCGCTGCTGACTGCCGAGCGGGCCGCACTCAATTTTCTGCAAGCCCTCTCCGCGACTGCCTCCGCGACGCGGGCATACGTGGCAGCAGTGGCCGGAACGGGGGCGTGCATCTACGACACGCGCAAGACGCTGCCGGGTCTGCGCGTCGCACAGAAATACGCGGTGCGGGTCGGTGGCGGACACAACCATCGCATGGGACTCTACGCAGGGGTACTGATCAAGGAGAACCACATCGCGGTCGCGGGCGGGATTGCGCAGGCGCTGCGAGCTGCGGCGGAGATTGCACCCGCCGGGATCCCGCTGCAGATCGAGGTTGAGAATTGCGCGGAGCTCGAGGAAGCGCTCGTGGCCGGCGCCAAGCTCATTCTCTTGGACAACTTCAACGTTGAACAGATGCGCCATGCAGTGCGGATCACGGCAGGTCGGGCGGAGCTCGAAGCGTCCGGGGGGATTACATTGAGCAATCTGCGCACGGTGGCGGAAACCGGTGTCGATCGTATCTCGATCGGAAGCATCACGAAGGACGTCAAGGCGATCGACCTGTCGATGCGGATCGCTCTTCATGAGGGGAGGCCCGATGTTCCAGCAGCCTGAGATCGAAGAGCCCGAAAAGACGGCAGCAGCAGGAGGGGCCGGGCGGAACGATGCTGTCCGCAGCCGGCCGCACCGCGGGGTGCGTTTTGTCGCCTCGAGTCAGCTCCCTACGCGGTGGGGTATGTTCGTTGCGCACAGTTTCATCGATTTGGTTCATAAGGAACACTTGGTTCTGACGATGGGTAACGTCTCTGGCGCAGACCCGGTGCTCGCGCGCATCCATTCGGAATGCCTCACCGGTGACGCGCTGTTTAGCCTGCGCTGCGACTGCGGTCATCAACTGCGCAGCGCGCTGGAGCGGATCGGTGCCGAGGGCAGCGGAGCCCTGCTGTACCTGCGCCAGGAGGGGCGGGGAATCGGCCTGCACAACAAGATCAGGGCGTATGGTCTGCAGGATTGCGGGGCGGATACGGTCGAGGCCAATCTGCGCCTGGGATTTCCGGCAGACGCCCGGGATTATGCGGTCTGCGCTCCTTTGCTGAGGCACATCGGCGTTCGACGGTTACGCTTGATGACGAACAATCCGGCGAAGACGGAAGCCCTGAGCGCGATGGGGTTCGAGGTCGTCGAGCGGGTTGCGTTGCCGGGCGGGAGAAACTCACACAACACAGCCTACCTCGACACGAAGGCCGACCGCATGGGGCATGTTTTCGATGCTGCAGGGGAGTTTGCGGGTACGCGGCCATAATCGAGCGCCCAGTGATCACTTTCATCAAACGGGTGCTCGGGGCCGGAACGGCCTCGAACAGCAGCGGTAGAAGCGGAGAAATCGATCATCGGAGTCGGCGAAAATGGCTGGCTTGGGTGAGCGTGCTCAGAACATCAATTGATCAGATGGTATGGACGCCTCCCCCGGCAACGGGGCCGGCAGGGGCTCTGAAGACGATAGGGGGCCCCTCGCTGCAACGGCATCTGAGTGCCAAAGTGGAGATGTCGATTCAAACCACTCAAGCAGGAGGGGCCATGATGAAGATTAGCGTAATCGGAATGGACATCGCCAAGCGCGTGATCCAACTGCATACCGTCTGTCCCGAGACCGGAGAGATCGGACGCTTCAAGCTCCAGCGCCGCGAGACGCTTGATTTCCGCGCGTGTTGGCGCCGGTCCAATACTGACCAGGTGTTCCGGTTGAATTCTGACCAGGGACGATAGCCGCCTGTCATTGCGGCGACTGTGGATAAGTGTAGCGGATTCTGGGGTGGGAACTCCCTCCTATCTCTCGTTTCGATGTGTTCGGGCGCGTGAAGTGGCGCGGGGGAATCTGCGAAGGGCGTAGCCCGAAGCAGATTCCCCCGCGCGACGCCGACTCAGAACGGCTCAGATGCCTCAGCCTCGCTTGCCGGCGCGGCCCGCCGGGCCGTCTCCCGCGACTGGATGCGTGACTTGGCCGCCGCACTGCTGTGCTGGAAGCGCCAGGACGCGTTGCCGGTCTCGATGATGTGGCAGTGGTGGGTCAGGCGGTCGAGCAAGGCCGTGGTCATCTTCGCGTCGCCGAACACGCTCGCCCACTCGCCAAAGGTGAGATTGGTCGTGATCATCACGCTGGTGTGCTCATAGAGCTTGGAGAGCAGGTGGAAGAGCAAGGCACCGCCGGCCTGGCTGAATGGCAGGTAACCCAACTCGTCCAGGATGACCAGATCGACGTTGCGCAGCGACAGCGCGATGCGCCCGGCCTTGCCGGCGGCCTTCTCCTGTTCGAGCGCATTGACCAGATCCACGGTGGAGTAAAAACGCACCCGCCGCCCATGACGGGTGACGCCCGAGATGCCCAACGCGGTGGCCAGATGCGTCTTGCCGGTGCCCGGGCCGCCGACGAACACGACATTGTGGGCTTGGTCGGCAAAGCCCAGATCGCTCAGTTCGCTGATCAGCTTGCGCTCGACGCACGACTGCTCGAAGTCGAAACCGGCCAGATCCCGGTGCACCGGGAAACGCGCGGCACTCATCTGGTAGCGGATCGAGCGCATCGCACGATCGGTACCCTCGGCCTGCAGCAGTTGCTCGATCGTAAGCGGTAACTGCCCGGCGTCCTTGCCTACTTCGAGATTTCGAAGAGATCGGATCGCAGCGGATTGGCCGCGAAGTGTTGCTTCCACAGCCTTGGGGTGAGCTGCGCCACGTTGGCGGCCGGATGCTGGCCGATGCGCTGGAGCACATCGACCAGGTACGTATAGGGGTCGATGTCGTGCAGGCGGCAGGTGGCGATCAGACTCTGCGCGATGCCCACGTACTTTGCCCCGACCTCGGTCCAGCAGAAGAGCCAGTTGCGACGGCCCATCGGCACCACGCGTAGCGCCCGCTCCAGATGGTTGGTGTCGATCGGCACCTCGGGATCGGAGAGGTACACCTCGAGGGCGGCCCGGCGCTCGCGCACGTACGCCATGGCGGTGGTGAGCGGTGAGCTGGGCAACAGGCCCTGGGATTCGAACTGGGCGTCGACCCAGGCGAAGAACTGCTGGAGCACGGGCTTGGCCTGCGCGAGCCGATGCGCGCGGCGTGCCTCACCGACGAGCCTGGCCTCGCGGATGTGCTTCTCCACCGCGTACAGTTTTCCGATCATCTCCAGCGCCTGGCCCGCACGCTCGGGCTCGAGCGCCTGCGCATCGAAGAACTTCCTCCTCGAGTGCGCCCAGCATTGCGCGTGCGTGAGCCCGCATTTTTCCGCGTAGCGTTCGTAGGCCGCATAGCCATCGGTAAGCAGCACCGCCCCCTCGGGCGGCGGGTCGGTGCCCAGGGTCTGCGCAATGTGCTTGCCACTGCGCCCCTCGTGATAGGCGAAGCAGATTTCGTCACGCTCGCCATAGACCGGCCAGAAGTAGCCGCCCTTCATCTTGCCCGGGCCGGCCCGGCCGGCCTTGATCGGGGTCTCGTCCATCGCCTTGATGCGGCTCGCGCGGATCGAGTCGAGTTGGGCCGTAAAGATGGGTTCGAGCAGCGACAGCGCCCCGTGAGTGAGCTGCGTGAGCCACGGGCGCGAAACCTTGATGCCGTTGTCCCCGAGCCGCTGGTGCTGGCGGTACAGCGGCTGGTGGTAGCAGAACTTGTCGGTGATGAGCCCGGCGACGAAGCTCACATCGGCGCGGCTGCCGCGAATCACCCCCTCGGGTGCCGCCGGGCAGGAAATCGCCTGGGTGTCGAGGCGCTTGATCACCGGACGCACATACTTGAGGATCACGTAGCTGCCCGGGCGCTGTGCCAGGCGGTGACTGACCTTCTCGCCGATCACCTCGAACTGGTCGGCGGTGAGCCCGTCGATTTCCGGGTTCGCCACGGCGATGGTCTCGACCGGCACGCGGGCTTCGTCGAAGAACAGCGCCGATGCGTCGCCCGCCGCGTAATCGGTGGTGCGGGCCCGGCGGGTGTGGGCGGCGATGTCCTTGGCAGGGGGCGGCGGCGAGGATTCGGGCACCGGCAACTCGCCCAGGTTCATCTGATGCGGGCTCGCATCGACGATGCGCTTCTCGCTCTTCGCCCCGAAGAGCTGGCGCCGGAACCACTCGATCTGATGCTTCATCGCCTGGAACTCGAGCTGCAGGGCATCGAGTTGGCGGGCGGCGGCCGCGTTCGCCTGGGCCAGTGCGACGATTTGCTCGGGCGCCCAGCGGGCGGCCTCGGCGGGCGTCGGAACGGTCAGCGAAACGGGCGTCGTCATGGCCGGAATTTTACCGTAAAACCCAGCATTCATGCGGGCTTGGCGGCCACTTCCGGGAGCTTGAAACGGCGCTTGAAGCGCGCCGGCTCGATGCCTTCGAGCAACAGCTTCAGCCCGGTCCAGTCCATCTGGCGAGTGAGCACCCGCGACCAGTCGGACACGAACCGTCCCTGCTCGAGGCGCTTGGCCCACACGCAAAAGCCGCTGCGATCCCAGTACAGCACCTTCATCTGCGTGCCGCGCCGGTTGATGAACACGAACAGCTCGCCCGACAGCGGATCGCACCCAAGTGCGTGGCGGGTGAGCGCGTACAGCCCATCGAAGGACTTGCGCATGTCAACCGGGCGGCCATAGACATGCACCCGCACCGCCCCTTCGGGGAAGAACATCAGCCGCGCACCAGATGCAGCACGACACCGCCACCCAGATCGAGCTTGAGCTCGAGCCGGCCTGCACCGCCGCCAACGTCGACCAGGCCCGCATCGACAAAGCCCGCACGAGCGCACGCATCGCCGCGATCGGCGACGCTCGACGCCTCACCGGCCAGCAGGCCGCGCCAGCGCTCGAAACTCGACTTGCTCAAGCCCTCGCTGTCGCAGAACTGCCGGATGCTCAGACCGCTTGCCGCAAAGCGATCGAACACCGCCCGCCATTCCTCGTGGCCGCGTCGCCGCCATTTGCTCCTCACCGTCGATGCCATCACTGCCAATCCCGTCGTCGTTGAACATGGCGAGAATTATTCAACGATCGCTACGCCGCGAGAAGGACGCCGCTCAGTTACCGGTTACGCTCGATCAGCCAGCGTGAGCTCTGTACCGCCGCACCGTCGTCAGCGCTGATCTCGTTCCAGGCGGCGGCCATGCCGAACAGACGCAGGCTTTTCAGTTCCGCGCCAATATCACGCATGATCGGCCTCCTGTCGTTCGCGCAGGCTGTCGTAGCGCCGCGTGTCGGCCAGCGGCAGCGCCTTGAGTTCGAGACTCGTTTCGACCGATTCCGGTAGGGGCGCCTGGTTCAGCCGTGCGATCACGTTGAGCACATGCTCGATGCTGACCATGCCGGAGTCGAGCACCAGTTCCACGGCCACCAACACCGGCTCCAGGCCGACCTTGGGGACCATCGTGAGTACCTGACTCATCACCCGATCGCCGCCGTCTCGACGCAGCAGCAAGCGCTGCAAGCGCAGGAGTGCGGTGGGCATCTCGGCAAACGGCGCGCCATTGCGCAGCGCACCCGGTTTGCGTTCGAGAAGCGGCAGGTAGTGACGCCAGTCGTAGCAGGTCTGCTCGCGCTCGAACAGACGCGGGTGGCTGGCCACAATCACCTCGTCGAACACGAACTCGATGCACTCCGGGTAGAAGCGCTTGCTGATCAGCTTGCCCGCCAACTCGCACGGCACCGAGTAGTGATTGCGGTCCGCCGTCACCAGGCAGGTGCTCGATACCCGCCCCGGCGCTTCGACGTACCCATCGAAGGGCGCGATCATCGGCATCAGGTGGGCTTGCTCGTGCTCGAGCATCTCGGCAACCGTCAGCGCGTACTGCGGATGGCGCAACTCCTGCCAGAGACTGCGGCAACGGGCCAGCAGCCAGGTGTTGGGGTCGCCTCAGAAAACGGAAAATAAAGCACGCTAAGCCCTTACTTACCCAGATGTTTGACTGTTCGTGGCACTTTCACCATGGCAATTGCAATTGCCCAACCCTTGCAAAATGCCGCACGCCTCTACAGATCGAGAGCCAGAACACTTCTCGCGCAAATCAACCAAGTGCCGTTTTAACTGCAACAGCGCGGACACACGCATTTCCACCTGTTGAATATGGGCCTCCAGCAGCGTGTTGACCTCCCCACAGTCCTGCATCGGGTTGTCTCGCAGACCCAGCAATGCGCGAATCTCGCTCAACGTCATGTCGAGCGAACGGCAATGACGGATGAATTGCAAGCGCTCAATGTGCGCCTCACCGTACAGCCGGAAGTTGCCACCGCTTCGCGCTGGCTTCGGCAGTAGCCCTTCCTTCTCGTAGTAGCGGATGGTCACGACCTCGCACCCAGAGCGCTTGGCGAGGTCGCCAATTCTGATTTCCATGCATCAATCTCCAATTATCACTTGACTCTATAGTGACTATAGAGATTTTAATGGAGGCTGAATAGAAGATTTTCAGGAGTTACTCATGAGCGAATGCGCTTCAAAGGGGTGTGGCTGCACGACTGAGCCGATCATCCAACCCACGGCACCGGCCCCGCTGGCAACCGGATCGGCTCAAGCGGTGTACCGCATCGAGAACATGGATTGCCCGACCGAAGAGGCGCTGATCCGAAGCAAACTGGCCGGTCTGGCGGGGGTGGCGGGTCTTGAATTCAACCTGATGCAACGTACCTTGGCCGTGCGACACGAATTGCCTTCGTTGTCTCCCGTCGAGCAGGCGCTGAAGGCCATCGGCATGCAAGCTGTGCGCATGGATCAGGCGTCGGCCGAGCAGACGACCAAGCTGTCCATTGCCAAGATGGATTGCCCGACCGAAGAGACGTTGATCCGCAACAAGCTCGGCACCGTGGCCGGTGTTGCTGATCTCGATTTCAACCTGATGCAGCGCACGCTGTCGGTACGCCATGCGAACCAGGTTCTGCCAGACGTGCTCGTGGCACTGCAAGCGCTTGGATTCGAGGCGCAGGTCGTGGACACGGCAGAGGTCGCATCTCCATCCGCCGCCCCTGTGACCACGCCGACCAACTGGTGGCCGCTGGGCATCTCCTTGGTCACTGCATCGGCGGCCGAGGCGGTCTACTGGCTCCACAACGGCAATCACTGGTCGGTTGTCGTTCTGGCGCTTGTCGCGGTCTTCACGGGTGGCCTCTCCACCTACAAGAAGGGGTGGATTGCGCTCAAGAACCGTAATCTCAACATGAACGCCCTCATGTCGATTGCGGTCACGGGTGCCATGTTGATCGGCCACTGGCCCGAAGCGGCAATGGTGATGGTACTGTTCGCGCTGGCCGAGGTAATCGAAGCCAAATCGCTGGATCGCGCTCGTAACGCTATCCGTGGCCTGCTCGACCTGACCCCGGAACAGGCCACGGTACAGCAGGCTGACGGCACATGGCGCGAGGTGGGCGCCAAGCAAATCACCATCGGCGCCCGCGTCCGGGTCAAACCAGGTGAGCGCATCGCCCTTGATGGTGAGGTGCTGGAAGGCCGCTCTGCCGTCAACCAAGCCCCGATCACGGGTGAAAGCCTCCCGGTCGAAAAATCCCCCGGTGATTCGGTGTTCGCTGGCACGATCAACGAATCCGGCTCGTTCGAGTACCGCGTCACCGCCTTGGCCAACAACTCCACTTTGGCCCGGATCATTCACGCGGTAGAGGCTGCGCAAGGTAGTCGTGCGCCGACTCAGCGTTTTGTCGATCAGTTCGCCCGCTGGTACACCCCCGTTGTATTCGGCGTTGCCATCGCCGTCGCGTTGTTGCCGCCGCTGTTCATGGGTGCGGCATGGCTCGACTGGATCTACCGTGCATTGGTTCTGCTGGTGGTCGCCTGCCCGTGCGCACTGGTGATCTCTACACCGGTCAGCATCGTCAGCGGCCTGGCCGCCGCCGCCCGCCACGGCATTCTCATCAAAGGTGGCGTCTATCTGGAAGAAGGCCGCAAGCTGCGCTGGCTGGCTCTGGACAAGACCGGCACGATCACGCACGGCAAGCCCGCACAGACCGACTTTGTCACATGGGGCAATGCACTCGCCTCGGACAGCCGCAGCATCGCTGCCAGTCTGGCGGCCCGCTCGGACCATCCTGTATCCAAGGCGGTGGCACAGGCCGCGCAGACGGACGGGGTTGCCTTGCTCGACGTGGCCGAATTCAACGCGCTGCCCGGTCGGGGTGTGCAAGGCCAAATCAACGGTGCGACCTACCATCTGGGCAACCACCGGATGCTCGAAGAGCTGGGGCAGTGCACACCAGAGCTGGAGCAGCGCATCGCTGCGCTGGAAACCGCTGGCAAGACCGTCGTGATGTTGGTAGGCGCAAAGGCGGTACATGCCTTATTCGCCGTAGCGGACACCATCAAGGACAGCAGCAGGACCGCCATCGCCGAGCTGCACGCACTGGGCATCAACACCATGATGCTGACCGGCGACAACCCCCATACGGCACAGGCCATTGCCGCACAAGCCGGAATCGACCGTGCGCAAGGCAACCTACTCCCAGATGACAAATTGCGCGAAGTGGAGCAACTGGCCCGAAGCGGCAAGGTTGGCATGGTCGGTGATGGCATCAACGATGCCCCGGCCTTGGCGCGTGCGGACATCGGCTTTGCAATGGGAGCGGCTGGCACAGATACCGCAATCGAGACCGCCGACGTGGCCCTGATGGACGACAACCTGCGCAAGATTCCGACCTTCGTGCGCCTGTCGCGTGCGACGGCGCAGGTGCTGATGCAAAACATTGTGCTGGCCCTTGGCATCAAGGCAGTATTTCTGGTGCTGACCTTCACGGGTCAAGCGACCATGTGGATGGCGGTGTTTGCTGATATGGGGGCCAGCTTGCTCGTCGTTGGCAATGGCTTGAGGCTGTTGCGCAAATGAGCTGGAAATTCTTTCTCTACGACTGGGGTGGTCTGAACATCGCGTTGTTCCAAGCCATCAACATGAGCACACCTGCAGCGCTGGAACCGCTGGCATCGTTCTTCAACCTTGTGATAGGCAACTACTGGACTGCACCACTGATGCTCTTGGCGATGTGGGGATGGTCAAAGTCGGCACCTGACCCAACGCGGGCCGATGCCATCCGGTACAGACTCAGAGTCTTTAGCGTGGCCTTTGCGTTGGCATTTCTCGTCGCCACCATCTTGAAGCTATGGATCGACTTTCCACGCCCGCCTGCCGTTTTTGGCGACATGGTGCGCGTTATCGGGGGCATCGAACGACACTACAGCCTGCCCAGCGGGCATGCCACCTATGCCGCGCTGGTGGTCGGCGCGCTCTGGCCTTTGATAGGCCGTCGTGGCCGCATCGGCTTGGTGTTGTACGCCGCATTGGTCGGTTGGTCACGCATCGCAGCCGGAATGCACTTTCCTGCCGATGTGCTGGCGGGGTGGGTACTTGGATTGAGTTGCACGGCGCTCGCCGGGTGGCTGATGCCGCTGGCCGTCCCTGTGTGGCAATCGGCTCGCCGCACATCGACTTGGGTCTGGTTCGCAGTGGCCGCCAGTGCTGTCATGACCGATCAGCTCGCAAAGTTCGCCATCACCCGCACGTTTGCCTACGGTGAACAGGTCGAAGTCACGCCCTTCTTCAACTTCGTCCATGTCCTGAATCCCGGCGCGGCATTCAGCTTTCTGGCGAACGCTGGCGGCTGGCAACGTTACTTTTTCATCACGCTGGGCCTGGTCGTTTCTGCTTGGCTGGGACGCATGCTGTGCCAGCAATTGCCCCGTCTCGAAGCGATGGGATACAGCCTGATCCTCGGCGGTGCGCTGGGCAATGTCGCGGATCGTGTGCTGCGTGGACAGGTTGTTGATTTCCTTGACTTCCATTGGCGACTTGCGCACTGGCCCGCCTTCAACCTCGCTGATGTGGCGATAACTATCGGAGCGCTCTGCCTGTTCTTGACGGTTGTACCGAAAAGCAGTAAAGGCACAGAGGCCGAGGTGTCCGGTTAAGCTATACCCTAACCTGATGTCAGATGCTTGGCGCAAAGCACGTCAGAATAGAGTTGTAGTTTGTATTTATTGACACAAGCCGCCAAGGGTAATGGATTTCATCCTGACACTTTTACCTTTGGAGGCACCTTGCAAGGTCAACGCATTGGCTATATCCGCGTCAGCAGCTTCGACCAGAACCCTGATCGGCAACTGGAGCAAATCGAAGTCGGTAAGGTATTCACCGATAAGGCTTCCGGCAAGGACACGCAACGTCCCGAACTTGAAAGGCTGCTGGCCTTTGTGCGCGAGGGCGACACCGTGGTGGTGCACAGCATGGACAGGTTGGCACGCAATCTCGATGACCTGCGCCGCATCGTTCAGGGGCTGACACAACGGGGCGTGCGGATGGAGTTTGTCAAAGAAGGGCTGGCGTTCACCGGCGATGACTCACCGATGGCCAATTTGATGCTGTCGGTCATGGGGGCTTTTGCGGAGTTCGAGCGCGCACTGATCCGCGAACGCCAGCGCGAGGGAATCGTGCTGGCCAAGCAGCGCGGTGCCTACCGGGGACGAAAGAAATCGCTGAACAGCGAACAAATTGCCAAGTTGAAACAGCGAGTCGCGGCAGGCGATCAAAAAACCTTGGTGGCCCGTGACTTCGGCATCAGTCGCGAAACCTTGTACCAGTACCTGCGGGAAGACTGATCATGCCGCGCCGCTCAATCCTGTCCGCCACCGAGCGCGAAAGCCTGCTGGCACTACCAGATGCCAAAGACGAACTGATACGGCACTACACGTTCAACGAAACCGACCTATCGGTGATCCGCCAGCGTCGCGGCGCTGCGAATCGATTGGGCTTCGCCGTGCAGCTTTGCTACTTGCGATTCCCTGGCATCTTCTTGGGCATCGATGAGCCTCCGTTTCCGCCCCTGTTGCGCATGGTGGCCGCACAACTCAAGGTGCCGGTGGAAAGTTGGAACGATTACGGCCAGCGCGAGCAGACGCGGCGGGAGCACTTGGTCGAGCTGCAAACGGTGTTCGGGTTCAAGCCCTTCACCATGAGTCACTACCGGCAAGCCGTGCATACATTGACCGAGCTGGCCTTGCAGACCGATAAAGGGATTGTGCTGGCCAGCACCCTTGTCGAAAACCTGCGGCGGCAGAGCATCATCCTGCCCGCCATGAATGCCATCGAGCGCGCGAGCGCCGAGGCCATCACCCGTGCCAACCGGCGTATTTACGCGGCGTTGACCGATTCTTTGTTATCGCTCCACCGTCAGCGCCTGGACGAACTTCTCAAGCGCAAGGACGGCAGCAAATTGACGTGGCTGGCATGGCTGCGCCAGTCGCCCGTCAAGCCGAACTCTCGGCATATGCTTGAACACATCGAGCGCCTCAAGGCTTGGCAGGCGCTTGACCTTCCCGCAGGCATCGAGCGACAAGTTCACCAGAACCGCCTGCTCAAGATCGCCCGTGAGGGTGGGCAGATGACGCCTGCCGATCTGGCAAAGTTCGAGATGCAACGACGCTATGCCACTCTGGTTTCGCTGGCCATTGAAGGCATGGCCACCGTCACCGACGAAATCATCGACCTGCACGACCGCATCATTGGCAAACTATTCAACGCCGCCAAGAACAAGCATCAGCAGCAGTTTCAGGCTTCCGGCAAGGCGATCAATGACAAGGTGCGGATGTATGGCCGCATCGGCCAAGCCTTGCTGGAAGCCAAACAGAGCGGCGGCGATCCGTTCGCCGCCATCGAGGCCGTAATGCCGTGGGATACCTTCGCCGCCAGCGTCACGGAGGCGCAAAAGCTCGCGCAGCCGGAGAGCTTCGACTTTCTGCATCGCATCGGTGAAAGCTACGCCACGTTGCGCCGCTACGCGCCGCAGTTCCTGGACGTACTTAAGTTACGGGCGGCACCAGCCGCCAAGGGCGTACTCGATGCCATCGAGGTGCTTCGCGGCATGAACAGCGACAACGCCCGCAAGGTGCCCGCCGACGCGCCGACCGCATTCATCAAGCCACGCTGGGCGAAACTGGTGCTCACGGACGATGGCATTGACCGGCGCTACTACGAGCTGTGCGCCCTGTCAGAGCTAAAGAACGCGCTGCGATCAGGCGATGTCTGGGTGCAGGGTTCGCGCCAGTTCAAGGACTTTGATGAGTACCTGGTGCCGGCCGAGAAGTTCGCTACTCTGAAGCTGGCCAACGAATTGTCGCTGGCAGTGGCCACCGATTGCGATCAGTATTTGCACGACCGACTGGCATTGCTGGAACAGCAGCTTGCCACCGTCAACCGCATGGCGGCGGCCAATGATCTGCCGGATGCCATCATTACCGAGTCCGGCCTGAAGATCACGCCGCTGGACGCGGCGGTGCCGGAGACCGCACAAGCCCTAATCGACCAGTCGGCGATGCTGCTGCCACACGTCAAGATTACCGAACTGCTGATGGAAGTTGATGAGTGGACAGGCTTCACCCGGCATTTCACGCATCTGAAGACCGGCGACACGGCCAAGGACAAAACCTTGCTGCTGACGACGATCCTGGCTGATGGCATCAATCTCGGGCTAACCAAGATGGCCGAGTCCTGCCCAGGCACGACTTACGCCAAGCTGTCGTGGCTGCAAGCCTGGCACATCCGGGATGAAACGTACTCAACGGCGCTGGCCGAACTGGTCAACGCGCAGTTCCGGCAATCCTTTGCCGGAAACTGGGGCGATGGCACCACGTCATCGTCGGATGGCCAAAATTTCAGAACCGGCAGCAAAGCGGAGAGCACCGGGCATATCAACCCGAAGTATGGAAGCAGTCCAGGCCGGACGTTTTATACCCATATCTCCGACCAGTACGCGCCCTTCAGCACCAAGGTAGTCAACGTCGGCGTGCGTGATTCAACCTATGTGCTCGATGGCCTGCTGTACCACGAGTCGGACTTGCGGATCGAGGAGCACTACACCGACACAGCGGGCTTTACCGATCATGTCTTCGGCCTGATGCACCTACTGGGCTTCCGATTCGCGCCACGTATCCGAGACCTGGGCGACACCAAGCTATTCATCCCAAAGGGCGATGCCGCCTATGACGCGCTCAAGCCGATGATTAGCAGCGACCGGCTGAACATCAAGCAGATACGCGCCCATTGGGATGAAATCTTGCGGTTCGCCACTTCGATCAAGCAGGGTACGGTGACGGCCTCGCTGATGTTGCGCAAGCTCGGCAGCTATCCGCGTCAGAACGGACTGGCCGTTGCACTGCGCGAGCTGGGGCGCATTGAGCGCACGCTGTTCATACTGGATTGGCTGCAAAGCGTGGAGCTGCGCCGCCGCGTGCAGGCCGGACTCAACAAAGGCGAGGCGCGCAACGCGCTGGCCAGGGCGGTGTTCTTCAACCGACTGGGCGAAATCCGCGACCGCAGTTTTGAGCAACAACGCTACCGGGCCAGCGGCCTCAATCTGGTAACGGCGGCCATCGTGCTTTGGAACACGGCCTATCTGGAACGGGCAACCAATGCTTTGAACGGGCACGGCAAACCGGTAGACGAGACGCTGTTTCAATACCTGTCACCGCTGGGGTGGGAACACATCAATCTGACCGGCGATTACTAACTTTCCCGTAAGTAGTGTCATGTGAGCGATAATATGCCCCATGAAATGCAAACGACCTTCCGACGGCCGCGCCCTCGATCATCACACCTTGCAGGTGATGCGGCAGCAGGCTGTCAAAGCGGTGCGTGAGGGGCAGACGGTGCAAAGCGTCGCGGCGGCGTATGGCGTGAATGAGCGCAGCGTTTTCCGGTGGCTCGCCGACTTTGCCAATGGCGGGCAGAACGCATTGCTGGCCAAGCCGATTCCGGGGCGCCCCAGCAAACTCAGCGCCGAGGAGTTGTCGTGGATCGCCAATGCCGTTCGTGACCATAACCCGCAGCAGTTCAAGTTCGAGTTCGGCTTGTGGACGCTGTCGCTGATCCGTCACCTGATCAAGCGCCAGTTCAAGAAGGAGTTGTCGATCTCCTCGGTCCACCGCCTCATGAAAATCCTGGGCTTCAGCGCCCAGAAGCCGCTCTACCAAGCATGGCAGCAAGACCCTGTGCTGGTGCGCACGTGGGAGACGGAGACGTACCCCGCGATCCGTGCTGAAGCCAAGCGGGTCGGAGCAACGATCTACTTTGGCGACGAGTCGGGTATCCGCTCGGACTACCACACCGGCACGACCTGGGCGCCGCAGGGCCAGACGCCGGTGGTGCAGGCGACGGGCCGGCGCTTCTCGCTGAACATGATCTCGGCGGTCGGCACGCAGGGTGAGTTTCGGTTCATGCTGCATGAAGGATCCGTCGGTGCAAAGGTGTTTGTCGAGTTCCTCAAGCGCTTGATGGTCAATGCCGAGAAGCCGGTGTTCCTGATCGTCGATGGCCATCCGATCCACAAGGCAAAGATGGTCAAGAGCTACATCGAGAGTTTGGACGGCATGCTCAAACTCTGCTACCTGCCACCGTACTCGCCGCATCTGAATCCGGATGAAACGGTCTGGGCTCATGTGAAGCGGAAGGTCGCGCGCCAGTTGGTCGAGAGTGCCGAGGAGATGAAGCGGCTCGCTCTCGGCGCATTGCGCAGCATCCAGAAACTCCCTGAACTCGTGAAGTCATTCTTCAGGCAGCCAGAGTGCCGCTATATCCTGGAATGACTCTACTTATTGAAAAGTTAGTACCTCTGGCGCAGCAGCACCAAGGTCGGCGCAGGCAAGTTCAGACCGTTGCGACCACTGCCACCGGCTTAACGTGCTTTATTTTCCGTTTTCTGAGACGATCCCGTGTTGAGCTCGGCCATCGAGCCAAAGCGCTCTTCACCGGCCTGTTGCCAGATTCGGCGCCGGCTGTCCTGCACGTTCTTCTCGACGATTCCCTTTTCCCAACCACTGGCCACGTTGCAGAAGTCCGGATCGAAGAGGTAGTGCGAGCACATCGCATAAAAACGCGCATTGACCACCCGGCCCTTGCCCTTCTTGACCTTGTCGACCGCGGTTTTCATGTTGTCGTAGATCCCGCGCCGGGCAATGCCGCCGAGTGCCTTGAAACTCCTCGTGTGCGCATCGAACAGCATCTCGTGGGCTTGACTCGGGTAGGCCACCAGCACAAACGCATGGCTCGCACACAGTTTCAGATGCGCCACCTGCAGCTTGCGCCACACCCCACCGATGACCAGCCGCTCCTCGCTCCAGTCGAACTGAAACGCCTCGCCCAGTTCGAACTTCAGCGGCACGAAAGCCCGCCCCGGGTCGTTCGTCCCCTTGCGGTGCCGCCAGTCGCGGATGAAATCGGTCAGGATCGTGTAACCACCCTCGAAGCCTTGTGCCTTCAACTGCGCGAGCATCGCTTGAGCCGTCCGACGCTCCCGTTTCGGGCGGCGGGCATCGGCTTCCAGCCAGCCCACCACCGTGGCATCGAAGGCCGTGAGTTTGCCCGGCGCCTTCGTGCGACGGTAACGGGGCGCCGCCGCATCGGCCTCCTCGAGCCACTTCCTCACCGTCGTGCGCGACAGCCCCGTGCGTCGCGCAATCTCCGAGCGGGACAGCCCGTCCCGGTAATGCATCCTTCTGACCTTGCCCAGCATTTCCATGGTGATCACCTCTGTTCCTCTGCCGCAAAATGAGGCAGAGAGGTTAAACACCCTGGTCAGTTTTCAGCCGGAATTCACCCCTCTACATGGCCAGTTTTCGGCCGGCGCCAACACGCATATTCGCGGTTGTGGACGTGTTTGACGCCCTGGTCTCGGCTCGGCCCTACAAGGCGGCGATTTCGCCCTCGGAGGCACTCGCAATTCTTGAGCGAGAGGCCATGCAGCATTTTGATGCGGATGTGGTCAACGCCTTCAATCGGATTGCTCTCTCATTGCATGGCGAGGTAGCCCGGGCAACCGAGGCCGACCTGCACCGCGCAATCCGCCCCTTGTGGCTTCGCTGCTTCAAAAAAGAAACGGCTCCGCAGGAGCCGTTTCGGAAATCGATCACCCGGTAGCTTTAGTTACGGTGATCCTTGTGGAGAACGCTGTCGAGGCGCATGACCTCGTCGCCGTGCATCATGATCTTCTGACCATCCTTGGTCTCCATGACCTCGCCTTGCTTCATCCTCACCGCACGTCCCAGCTTGTCCTCCATCCCCATTTTCCCGTCCTTGAATATGTAGACAGTCGAACCATCTTTCAGGGGAATGGACTTCTCGACCGTCCCGGCATCAACTGCGAAGGCCGACGTGGTGGCAGCAACAAGTGCTGCGATCATCAATGCTTTCTTCAACATGCTCCTCTCCTTGAATGAACTGCTGGAAATACCAACTAAGAATCGCATCGGTCGCCTCCATTTGAAGATTGCCCGATGCCTTACCTGCCTCGGTCCCTATGGGACGTTGGCGCTATCAGGAACCGCTGTACAGAGGGCTTTCTTCGAGATAAACCGTCACCTGATCCGCCCCCGGGACGATCTTCGAAAGCGGAAAGCTGTTCTTTCCCAAGGTGTCGAAGGTCCATGTGACCGTCTTGTTGTCACCGACCTTCAGTGCAACGGTCTCCAGGCGAGTCACGTTGATATGGCGAGTGCTCGCATTGACGGTAATGGTGCGTGAGGGGGTGGCGTTGCTGGTGTAGCCATACGCGGCCATCTCACGTTCGGTCTGTGCGAAAGCGGCCGAAGATCCAAGGGTACTGATCGCCGAGACGGCGAGAACGGCGATGATCGACCTTTTCATGATTGGCTCCTTGTTCAGTTGTCCAGATTGGCTGCTCTTGTTTGAGTAACCATGGACCCCATCATAGGAGCCGACTACTGACAGGTCGGTGACCCGGCAATTACGTTTAAGTCATGAGAATGAAAGGATACGGTCAGGGTTGGCGAGCCGGGTTTCGTCAGCCCAAGGCCTTGACCGAACGGCAGACGCGCATGCAGCCGGTTGATGACTTGGGCAGGCTCACGAAACGTGCGAGATAGCTCAAAACCGAACTTCCCAAGCTGATGAGTGTTGTCTGATGTTTGAACGACAACGTTCCGTTCTCGCTATTAGAAAGCTCTGCGGCGACCTCGCAAACCGCATCAGCATCGGGATGACGGCCATCCGAGCCACACTCCCGCCTGCTGCTCTCCTTGCCTCGCCCCCAAACCTTGGTGCCGCCAACGGAGTTGCGCCCACGCGTGGGAGGGGCAATTTTCGCCACGGCCCTGACGTTTCCAATCGTTGCGAATTTCCCGCAACAAGCCGGACTCCTGTATAAAACGGCGCACCGATCGCCGAAGGCGCCCAGCCCTCTCGAAACTGCCCCTCCATGACCGTGTTTGCCGCCCACCCCATCTTCTCGCAAAAGATCGCCCGCGTGCTGGCGAGGGGGGTGATCGGGCTGCTGATGCTGTCGCATGCGCTGTTCGCGTTCTCGAGTGCGATCTCCCTGTCTCACGACCCCTTGCGTGCAACCACCCACGCGCATGCGTTTGCCGATGCGGACACGGGGCAGGACGATCATGGCCATCGCCATGATGACGTCGAGGACGAGGGCGGCCCCCACCAACACGGTCACAACCCGGCTGATCACAGCCATGACAAGCCGAACGTGCCACCCACGCACGCTGTAGATGTTCCGCCGCTGTCGAATCAGTGGATCGCCGACGAGCGTCGACCCGACTATCCCGCGCCCTGCGCCACGCTTGAGCGCCCGCCAAAACGTCTCCTGATCGTTTGACCTGTCGAGTTCCGCGCGTGAAGCGCCGGACTCCCCCAGCAAACTTCATCGGAAGACTCTCATGACGCACTCCTTCCCCAGCCGGGGGCGGGCAGCCGTGCTGCCACGCTCCGGGCCGCTGCTGCACGCTTTCACAGGCGTACTGCTCTACCTGCTCCTGACCGCTTTCGCGCACGCCCATGGCGTGGCCGAGGGCGACAAGGGCTACATCCAGGAGATCTCGGGTACGCACCTGCTGCCCTTCACCTACCTTGGCGCCAAGCACATGGTCACCGGTTACGACCATCTGCTGTTCCTCGCCGGGGTGATCTTCTTCCTCTACAAGCTCAAGGACATCGCGCTCTACGTCAGCCTGTTCGCGATCGGGCACTCGGTCACCATGCTGTACGGCGTCTACGCCGGGGTGAACGTCAATGCCTACCTGATCGACGCGATCATCGGCCTGTCGGTCGTCTACAAGGCGCTCGACAACCTCGGCGCCTTCCAGCGCTGGTTCGGCGTGCAGCCGAACACCAAAGTGGCGACCCTGGTCTTCGGCCTGTTCCACGGCTTCGGCCTCGCGGCCAAGATCCAGGAGTTCGAGATCGCCCGCGATGGCTTGCTGCCCAACCTGCTGGCGTTCAACGTCGGCGTGGAGATCGGCCAGTTGCTCGCGCTGGGCGCGATCCTGATCGCGATGGGCTTCTGGCGCCGCAGCGCCGGCTTCTTCCAGCACGCCTATACCGCCAACGTCGCCATGATGTGCGCCGGGTTCATGCTAATCGGCTATCAGCTCACCGGCCTGTTCGTATCCTGAGATTCAAGGAGTCATCCACCATGTACAACACCGATCTTCCCCGCCGCGCCGAACTGCCAAGCACCGGCAAGCTGCTGCGCTCGACCGCCCTGGCTGCCCTGATCGCCGGCGGACTGCTCGTCACCACCGTGCTGCCCGCCGAGTACGGCATCGACCCCACGGGCATCGGCCGCGCACTCGGTCTGACGCCGATGGGCGAAATCAAGATGTCGCTGGCGGCCGAGGCCCGCGCAGAAGAGCGCGTTGCTACGGAAACGGCGCCCGCACAGCCCGTAGCCGTCGCCCCTACGGTTCGTGCCGAAGCGGCGCCTGTCCCGGCACCGGCGCCTGCGCCAGTCGCGGTCGCCGCACTGCCGCCCGCAGCGGTCGCACCCGAGCCTGTCGCCGGACGACAAGACACGGTGACCGTGACGCTCAAACCCGGTCAGGGCGCCGAAGTCAAACTGACGATGAACAAGGACAGCCGTGTCCGCTATGAGTGGGCGAGCGCCGGTGGCCCGGTGAACTTCGACACCCATGGCGACCCCTACGACGCGCCGAAAAACTTCTATCACGGCTACGGCAAGGGGCGTAACGAGCTCGGCAACCAGGGCGACCTGGTTGCCGCGTTCGATGGCAAGCACGGCTGGTTCTGGCGGAACCGCTCCGGCTCCGACGTCACGGTCACGCTCAAGACCCAAGGCGATTACACCAAGATCGAGCGAGTGTTGTAAGCGCAGCGCCCCCATCCCGCCGGGGTGGGGGCGTTTCCGATCATTCTGGCCACACCGGTCTGGCAAGGGCAATGAACAACATCTACGTGATCCATGCGTTGCTCGCGGCGGCCTTGTTCGGCGCGAGCACCCCGTTCGCCAAGCTGCTGGTCGGCGAGATGTCGCCGTGGTTGCTGGCCGGCTTGCTCTACCTTGGCAGCGGGCTCGGGCTCGCTGCGGCGCGCCTGATCCGCGATCGCGGCTGGACGCCCTCCGGCTTGGCCGAGGGTGAATGGCGGTGGCTGCTGGGGGCGATCTTCTTCGGCGGCGTGCTCGGCCCGCTCGCGCTCATGTTCGGCCTCACACGCACCAGCGGCTCGACCGCGTCGCTGCTGCTCAACCTCGAAGCGGTGTTGACCGCCGTGATCGCGTGGGTCGTATTCAGGGAGAACGCCGACCGCCGCATCGTGCTCGGCATGCTCGCGATCGTCGCCGGCGGGGTCGTGCTGTCCTGGTCGGGTGGTGGAGGGAGCGCGAACGATTGGATCGGCCCGCTCGCCATCGCTGCCGGCTGTCTGTGCTGGGCAATCGACAACAACCTGACGCGGCGCGTGTCGGCCTCCGATGCACTCTTCATCGCGGCCACGAAAGGTGCAGTGGCGGGCACGGTCAACGTCGGGCTGGCGTTTGCGCTCGGCGCGAGCCTGCCGGACGGCGCGGTCCTGCTCGGCACCATGGTCGTCGGGTTGTTCGGCTATGGCATCAGCCTGGTGCTCTTTGTGCTTGCGCTGCGCGGACTGGGCACGGCGCGTACCGGCGCCTACTTCTCGACCGCGCCCTTCATCGGTGCGGCCGTGTCGCTGGCCCTGCTCGGCGAGTCGACCTCGAGCGCATTCTGGATTGCGGCAGCCCTGATGGGCTGGGGGGTGTGGCTACACCTCACCGAGCACCACGAGCACGAGCACACGCATGAGCCGATGGAGCATGGCCATCGGCACACCCATGACGAACACCACCAGCACGAACACGACTTCGCCTGGAACAGTGACGAGCCACATGAGCATTGGCACCGCCACGAGGGGCTGGTCCACAAGCACCCGCACTTTCCAGACATCCACCATCGGCACTCACATTGATTAAACGAAGCACCAATTTCACGTCGCCCAACATGTCATGCGAGGTGACGGCTTCACTCGGTTACTTGCCGTTCGCACCACAAAGTGCCCGACGGCTGGTTTGGGTCGTAAGCCGGCACCCAGTTCCACGTTTTGATTGCCGACGAGGTTGCCTTCCTGGGGTTGATGATCTCGACCGACGACCTTCGGCGCGCGTGCTGCACGGGCGGGAAACGTCGATTGCCCTCACTTACCCTCAGTTACCCACAAGTGCTAATATTCGGTTCGATCCCGGTCGCCCCAGCACCACCAATACCCTCAAAGCCCGGACTCGCTCCGGGCTTTGTCTTATCTGCCCGTAACGCCAGCACTGGCGCGGGTTCCAGCGATGCGTGCGAAAGGTGCGGTCGCGTCTGAAACACCACATTCGTCATAAACTGCACAAAAATTAGGCAGAGAGGGCTCTCTACTCTCTGTTTGTGCGAAAGGCGGTTTCGCACGCGCCCTATACAAATCAATGGGTTGCGAAGGTATGTTTGAAACGTGCCATGGTGGGCGAGGGCGACCGGGTTCGAAATTATGACGTGAGCGAAACCGTCGTGGCCGCGTCGCGAGTTACCACGTAGGCCAATCGACCCACACCACCGCCGGCCCGGACGCAAGAGAACGCGATGACAGCACCCCAACCCAACAATCCCCTGCATGGCCTCACGCTGGAGCGGATCCTGACCGAACTGGTGGCGTGCTACGGCTGGGCGGCGCTCGGACGGCAGATCGACATTCGCTGCTTCAACCACGAACCGGGCATCGCCTCGAGCCTCAAGTTCCTGCGTCGCACGCCGTGGGCGCGGGAGAAGGTCGAGGCGCTTTACCTTCACATGGTGCGCAGTAACGCAGCGCAACGACACCCGACTCACGGCGCCGCGCCCAGGAGCACCCCCAAGGCATGAAAACCCCGAGCAGGATCCAGCCCCTGGTGGCCGATGGCCTCGTCGACGCCGTCATCCGGCAACTGATGAGCGGCAAGGAGGCGATGGTCTATGTCGTCCAGTGCGGCGACACGCTGCGCTGCGCCAAGGTCTACAAGGAAGCCAACAAGCGCGGTTTTCACCACGCGGTCGATTACACGGAAGGGCGCAAGACCCGGAACAGCCGCCAGGCCCGTGCGATGGCCAAGGGCTCGCGCTACGGGCGGCAGGAACAGGAAGCTGCGTGGCAGCACGCCGAGGTGGACGCGCTGCGCAGTCTCGCCGCTGCCGGGGTGCGCGTGCCGACGCCTTACGATTTTCACGAAGGCGTGCTGCTGATGGAACTGGTGGCCGACGAAGACGGCGAGCCGGCGCCGCGCCTCAACGACGTCGTGCTGAGCGAGGCGGATGCGCGCCGCTACCATGCGGTGCTCGTGCGCGAGGTCGTACGCATGCTGTGCGCCGGCATCGTGCATGGCGATCTGTCCGAGTACAACGTGCTCATCGACCGCGACGGGCCGGTGATCATCGACCTGCCGCAGGCGGTCGATGCTGCGGCCAACAACAACGCCCGCCGCATGCTCGAGCGCGATGTCGCCAACCTCGCCGCGTACTTCGGGCAATTCGCCCCCGCGCTACTGGACACCGACTACGGCAGCGAGATCTGGTCGCTGTACGAATCGGGCCAGCTTCAGCCCGAGAGCGTGCTCACCGGGGTCTTCAGGGCGGAAGAGGGATGCGCCGATGTCGACGAAGTGATGCAGATCATCGAGGCGGCGCGCAGGGAAGAAGCGGCGCGCGAGGCCGGCCGAGCGGCGGCAGGCAACGCCTGAACCGCAAGGCGGACACCGATGCGCCCCCATGTGACCGTCTCGCCCGACGAAGTCGAAATCACCGCGATCCGCGCCCAGGGGGCGGGCGGGCAGAACGTGAACAAGGTGTCGACCGCGGTTCATCTGCGCTTCGACATCGCCGCCTCATCCTTGCCCGAGGAGATCCGGGCGCGGCTGCTGCAGCTGGGCGACCAGCGCATCAGCAAGGACGGTGTCGTGATCATCAAGGCGCAGAAGTTCCGCAGCCTGGAGAAGAACCGGGCCGAAGCGCTGCGGCGGCTGGAAGAACTGATCAACCGCGTGGCGGCACCGCCCAAGGCGCGCCGCGCCACCCGGCCGACGCGCGCCTCGGTGACCCGGCGCCTGGAGGGCAAGGCGCGGCGCGCAGCGGTGAAGGCAGGGCGGGGGACGGTGGGCGAGTAGCGAGGTCGGCCGTGCCCGCACGCGGCTCAACTGCCCATCGACCAGCCTGTTGATGTCGCCGCAGTCGGCCTGCGGGTGGGCGACGAAATCGAGCAGACGCTTGATCCCGGCCAACGGCAGGTCGAGTGTGCGGCAGTGGCGGATGAAGGCCAGACGTTCCAGTTGCGGGCGGGCGTAGACGCGGTCGTGAGCAATGCCGTGCCCCCCGGTGCGGCATCAGCCGCGGTAGTAGCGCTGCGGCACGAAGGGGGTGCTGGCGACTTCGATCGGGACCGGCTTGCCGCGCACCATCGCAGAGAGCGGGGTGCCCACCTTGGCGAGCGCGGTTTCGACGTAGCCCATCGCGACGGGCGCTTCCAGCGTCGGGCCAAAGCCGCCGCTGGTCACCACGCCGACCTTGCGGCCATCCGCGTCGATGATCTCGGCGCCTTCACGCACCGGCACGCGGGCGTTCGGACGCAGGCCGACGCGCTTGCGCGACACGCCGTTGGCGATGTGGCCGAGGATCACGTCGGCGCCGGGGTAGCCGCCCGCGCGTGCGCCGTCGGCACGGCGCGGCTTGGACAGCGCCCACAGCAGGCTGCTTTCGACCGGCGAGGTGTTCACGTCGAGGTCATGGCCGTACAGGCACAGGCCGGCTTCGAGGCGCAGCGAGTCGCGCGCGCCCAGCCCGATCGGAGCGACTTCGGGGTGGCTCAGCAGCTCGCGCGCCAGGGCTTCGGCCTTGTCGGCGGGCACCGAGATCTCGTAGCCGTCCTCGCCGGTGTAACCCGAGCGGCTGACGTAGCACGACACGCCGAGGAGGTTCACGGTGAGGCTGTTCATGAACACCATCCTGGCGACCTCGGGGGCGAGGCGGGCGAGCACGGTGGCGGCGGCGGGGCCCTGCAGCGCGAGCAGCGCGCGGTCGTCCAGGACCTCGACCTTGCAGCGGCCGGACAGGTGCTTCTGCATGTGGGCGATGTCCTGCGCCTTGCACGCCGCGTTCACCACCACGAACAGGCGGTCGCCGAAGTTCGCCACCATCAGGTCGTCCATGACGCCGCCGGTGTCGTTGGTAAACAGCGCGTAACGCTGCATGCCCTGCGGCAGGTCGATGATGTCGACCGGCACCAGGGTTTCCAGCGCCGCGGCGGCCTCCGGGCCGACGAGGAACACCTGGCCCATGTGCGACACGTCGAACAGGCCGGCCTGCGTGCGGGTGTGGGTATGTTCCTTGATGATCCCGCTCGGGTACTGCACCGGCATCGCGTAGCCGGCAAAGGGCACCATCTTGGCGCCGAGGGAGACGTGCAGGTCGTACAGCGGGGTGCGCAGCAGCGGCGCGTCGGAGTGGGTGTCGCTCATGTGCTTTCCTTTATCAAGTACGTTGGTGAACACCGTGCCCTGCGCCTGCATCACGCGCAGGCAGGTGGTGCTCGATCAGTCGGCGGACTCGCCCTCCAGGTTGAGATCCACCATCAGCTCGTTCGCCAGCGCTTCCAGCTCTGCCTTCAGGACTGCCGGCTCGACGGACGCGGGCACCTGCACTTCGATGCGGGCGCGGAACAGCGGCTCGCCGCTGAACGAGGCGTTCTCGCAGGCGGTTTCGAGCTTGCCGATACTGGCACCGTGACGCGCCAGCGCGGCCGAGATTTCGCGCACGATGCCCGGACGGTCGTGTCCGACCAGGGCGAGCTTCGTCGTGCGCGACGGACCTGCGACCGGCGCGGCGGCCCCGCGCTCGATCGTCAGGCGCAGGCCTTCGGATTCCAGCTCACGCAGCGCCCCCTCGAGCCTGCCGGCATCGGCCTCGGCGATTTCCAGGCGCACGATGCCCGCGAAATGCCCGGCGAGCTGGGCCATGCTGCTCTCCAGCCAGTTCGCGCCGCACGCGGCGGCACGCGCCGCCAGCGCATTGACGAGGCCTGGGCGGTCCGTGCCGATCAGGGTGATGACGAGAGATGCGTTCATGTCCTCGGCTCCTGTGGTGTGTGTGCTTTATTCATAGTCCGACATCGGCGGGCAGGCGCACACGAGATTGCGGTCGCCGTACACGTTATCGACCCGGCCCACCGGTGACCAGTACTTGTTCGCACGCAGGCTGGCGAGCGGATACACGGCCTGTTCGCGGCTGTACGGGTGCGTCCATTCCCCGGCGATGGCTTCCGCGGTGTGCGGGGCGTTGACCAGCGGGTTGTCCTTGGCGTCGAACTCGCCGCTGCCGACCTTGGCGATCTCCTCGCGGATCGCGATCATCGCGTCGCAGAAGCGGTCGAGTTCTTCCTTCGATTCGCTCTCGGTCGGCTCGATCATCAGCGTGCCGGGCACCGGGAAGGACATCGTCGGCGCATGGAAGCCGAAGTCGATCAGGCGCTTGGCGACGTCATCGACGCTGACGCCGGTGCTGTCCTTGAGCGGGCGCAGGTCGAGGATGCATTCATGGGCGACGAAGCCGTTCTCGCCGCGGTACAGCACCGGGTAATGGGCCTCGAGGCGTCGGGCGATGTAGTTGGCATTGAGGATCGCCATCACCGTCGCGTTGCGCAGCCCTTCGGCGCCCATCAGCGTGATGTAGGTCCAGGTGATCGGCAGGATGCTGGCGCTGCCCCACGGCGCGGCCGACACCGCGCCGATACCCTTGAGGCCGCCCGTGATGCTGCCCGGCAGGAAAGGCGCGAGGTGCGACTTGACGCCGATCGGGCCGACGCCCGGTCCGCCGCCGCCGTGCGGGATGCAGAAGGTCTTGTGCAGGTTGAGGTGCGACACGTCGCCGCCGAAACTGCCTGGGCCGCACAGGCCGACCATCGCGTTCATGTTGGCGCCGTCGATGTACACCTGACCGCCATACGAATGCACGATCTCCGTGATCTCGCGCACCGCCGTCTCGAACACGCCGTGCGTCGAGGGATAGGTGATCATGATCGCAGCGAGCTTGTCGGCGTGCTGCTCGGCCTTGGCCTTCAGGTCGGCGACGTCGACGTTGCCGTTCTCATCGCAGGCCACGACGACCACGTGCATGCCGGCCATGTTGGCGGTGGCGGGGTTGGTGCCGTGGGCCGAGCTGGGGATCAGGCACACGTCGCGGTGCGCCTCATTGCGGCTCGCGTGCCAGGCGCGGATCGCCAGCAGGCCGGCGTATTCGCCCTGCGAACCGGCGTTGGGCTGCAGCGACACGGCGTCGTAGCCGGTGCAGGCGCACAGCATCTGCTCCAGCTCGGCGGTGAGCTGGGCGTAGCCCTGGGCCTGGTCGGCCGGGGCGAAGGGGTGGATGGCGCCGAACTCGCGCCAGGTCACCGGGATCATCTCGGTGGTGGCGTTCAGCTTCATCGTGCACGAGCCGAGCGGGATCATCGTGCGGTCGAGCGCGAGGTCCTTGTCCGCCAGCGCGCGCAGGTAGCGCAGCATCTTGGTCTCGGACTGGTACAGGCTGAACACCGGGTGCGTCAGGAAGGCCGAGGTGCGCAGCTGGGCGGCCGGCAGGGCCTCGGGCGCGAGGTTCTCGACATCCGCAAATGCGGGCACCGCGGCACCGTCGGCGAACACCGCCCACAGCGCCTCGACGTCGGCGCGGGTGGTGGTCTCGTCGAGCGAGATGCCGACGGTGGTGGCGTCGATCTCGCGCAGGTTCATTTCTTTGGCGTGCGCTGCGGCATGTACGGTCGCGGCGTCGGCGACGCGCACGGCGATGGTGTCGAAGAACGCGCTGGTCAGCACTTCGGCGCCCACGCGGCGCAGGCCGCCCGCCAGCTTCGCGGTCAGGCGATGCACGCGGCGGGCGATGGTCGTGAGCCCCTGCGGGCCGTGGTAGCAGGCGTACAGGCTCGCCATCACCGCCAGCAGCACCTGCGCCGTGCAGATGTTGGAAGTGGCCTTCTCGCGGCGGATGTGCTGCTCGCGCGTCTGCATCGCGAGGCGGTAGGCCTTCTTGCCGTGGCTGTCGATCGACACGCCGACGACGCGGCCCGGCATCACGCGCTTGTGCGCGTCGCGGGTGGCGAAGTACGCGGCATGCGGGCCGCCGTAGCCCAGTGGGATGCCGAAGCGCTGCGTGGTGCCGATCGCGACGTCGGCGCCGAGCTCGCCCGGCGACTTCAACAGCGTCAGTGCGAGCAGGTCGGCGGCGACCACGACCAGCGCCTTCTTGGCGTGGGCGGCGGCGGCGATGGCGGCGTAGTCGACGACCTCGCCGGTGCTGGCCGGATACTGCAGCAGCACGCCGAAGAATTCATGCGCATCGAGCTCGGTCGCCGGGTTGCCGACGATCACCTCGAAGCCCAGCGGCTCGGCGCGGGTGCGCACCACTTCGATCGTCTGTGGGTGGCAATCGCTGGAGACGAAGAAGGCCTTGGCCGGGTTCTTCGACAGGCGCTGGCAGAAGCTCATCGCCTCGGCCGCCGCGGTCGCTTCGTCGAGCAGCGAGGCGTTGGCGATCTCCATGCCGGTCAGGTCGGTGATCATGGTCTGGAAGTTGAGCAGCGCTTCCAGGCGACCCTGCGAGATCTCGGGCTGGTAGGGCGTGTAGGCGGTGTACCAGGCGGGGTTCTCGAGGACGTTGCGCAGCACGACGGCCGGCGTGAAGGTGTCGTAGTAGCCGGCGCCGATGAAGGAACGGAACACCCGGTTCTTCCCCGCGATCCCGCGCAGCAGCGCGAGCGCATCGGCTTCGGTCCGGCCCTCGGGGAGAGGGAGGGGCGAGGGCGACAGGATCGAAGCGGGGATCACCTTGTCGACGAGCCGGTCGAGCGAATCGAGGCCGAGCGCGGCAAGCATCGCGCGCGTTTCGGCCGCATCCGGGCCGACGTGGCGGCCGACGAAACCATCGCCCTGCTCGAGCTGGGCGAGGGTTGCGGGCATCAAGGGGAAGGGGGTGTCGTTCAGGTTCATGGCGGGTCCGGAAGAGGCGGTCAGGCGGTCAGGGCGTCGTAGGCGGGCTGGTCGAGCAGGCCGGAAAGCGCGGACGGATCGTCGAGGCGGATGCGGATGAACCAGCCCGCTCCCAGCGGATCCTCATTGACGGTGGCCGGCGCCTCGGCCAGCGCGGCATTGACCTCGACGACGGTGCCGGCGAGCGGCATCTTCAGTTCGCCGGCGGCCTTCACCGACTCGATCACCGCGGCCTCGTCGCCGGCCGCAAAGCTCGCGCCGACGTCGGGCAGCTGCACGAAGACGATGTCGCCCAGCGCGTTCTGCGCGTAGCCGGTGATGCCGACGGTGGCGACGTCGCCCTCGACGCGCAGCCACTCGTGGTCTTCGGTGAATTTGGTCGTGCTCATGGGGTCTCCTGTGGCATGCGGATGGATGGTGGAGGGTTAGGCGTGCGGCGCTCATGGTAGCGGCGTATTGACATTTGTGAATTTGATAGTAGAAATCAAATAATTTGCATCGTAAATGAGATGCTCCAATGATCAATATTCCGACGGAATTGCTGAGGACTTTCGTGAAGGTGGTGGACCTGGGGAGCTTCACCCGCGCCGGTGAGGTCGTCGGGCGCACGCAGTCGGCGGTGAGCCTGCAGATCCGGCGCCTGGAGGAAATGCTCGATGCGGTGCTCTTCGTGCGCGGCACCCACCGGGCGAAGCTCACCGACGAGGGCGCGATCCTCACCGGCTACGCGCGGCGGATGCTGGCGCTGAACGATGAGGCCGCCAGCAGCCTGCGCCGGCCCAAGGTGGCGGGCAGCGTGCGCCTGGGCGCACCGCACGAGTACACCGCCTCGCTGCTGCCGGTGATCCTCGGCAAGTTCGCCCAGTCGCACCCCGGCGTGATGCTCGAAGTGACCTGCGACCTGAGCAAGAACCTGCTCGCGCGGCGGGAGAAAGGGGAGTTCGATCTCGTTATTGCGCTGCACGACGATCCGGACGAGCGCGGCGGGACCAAGGTGCTCACCGAGCCGCTGGTGTGGATCACCAGCCTCGACCACGAACGCCACACCGAGCGCCCCCTGTCGCTGGTGCTGGCGCCGCCGCCGTGCATTTACCGCAGCCGCGTGCTGCACACGCTCGGCTGCCAGCAGCGCCCCTGGCGCGTCGCCTACATGAGCTCCAGCTACAGCGGCATCATCGCCGCCGTGCGCGCCGGGCTGGGGGTGACCCTGCTCGCCGGCAGCACCGTGCCCGAAGGGGTGAGGACCCTGGGCGAGCGCGACGGCTTCCCCGCGATGGGGCTGCTCGACGTGCGGCTGTACGAGCGCGCCGAAAGCACGACCGAGGCGGTGCGCTGCCTGGCCGACTACATCGCCAGCAGCTTCGCCTCCTCCGACGCCGTGCTGTCCGGGGCTGCGGCAACGCAGTCAGGCGCGCAGGTGACGGGCGAATAGTCCCGCCAGCGGTTTCGCCGCAACGCTCAGCGGCACGCCGCGCAGGCTCAGGATGCCGAGCGACATCGGCGGCGGCAGTGGTTCGACGGCGAAACGCTGCAGCCCGGTGCCGAACATCGGATCGCGAAGCAGGATATGTGGCCCGAACCTGATGTGATCGGTGCGCCGCATCAGTTCCAGCATCAGCGTAGACGACACGCAGCGCACCGCGTTGGCGGGGACGTCGATTCCGTTTGCCGCGAGCCAGCGCACGAGGTGGTTGCCCTGGCTCGCCTCGGCGAGGTTGAGCACCCAGCTCGCCCCTTGCAGCTCCGCCCAGCTTCGCGCCGCAGCGAGCGGATGGCCGATGCGGCCGGCAGGCGCCGCCGGGACTTCGGCCAGCGCTTCGAAATTGATTTCGTAGGGCAAGTCCTGCGGGTTGGCGAGCGCAATGGCAAAGTCGAGCCGGCCTTCGATGAGGCCCGGCAGGACGCTGGTCAGCAGTCCCTCGTCCAGGCTCAGCGCGGCATCGGGCTGGATGCGGTGGAACTCGGCGAGCACCCGCGGCAGCACCGTCGCCGCGACCAGCGGGGTGAGGGCGATCGCGACGCGGGCGCCGGCGCCGCCGCGCAGCAGGCGGATCTCCTCGCGCGCCTTGTCCAGCGTCGCCAGCGCCAGGCGGGCGCGCACCAGCAGCGCGTGGCCAAATCCTATTATTGACCCATGAATACCATTGATCGATTCATCCCCGACGAAGCTGCGATGAAGACGTGGCGACAGGCGATTCATCAGCACCCCGAACTCGGCTTCAACGAGTTCTCCACCAGCCGTTTCGTTGCCGACTGCCTTGCGCAATGGGGCTTCGAGGTGCATCCCGGCATCGCCACGACCGGCGTCGTCGGCACCCTGAGTTGGGGAAACAGCGGGGGCGAGCGCCGCCCGTGCCTGGGGCTGCGCGCCGACATGGACGCGCTGCTCAGCTGGGTCCATGCTTAGCCCGGGGCATGCTCCAGCCCGAGGCCAGTGCGGCCTTGCGCCCTGCAACGGTGCCCGAACGAGCCGGAAGGGGACCGCGCTACCCCACGGCAGAGGGCACCGCGGGTGCTGCCGGGCCTCCGATATCGCCCGGGGGGCACCGTCAGCGCGGACCGAGGGCGGCGAGCGCCTTCTCGGGCGAGCCTTCGAGGCCGGCGCCGCCGTCGGCCTTCATCACCGTCGGCATCGTGAAGACGTGATCGACCGAGGTGTAGTCGTGATAACCGAGGCGGGCGAGTGGACGGATTCTGGGGATGTCGATGCGGCCATCCGGGCGCATCGCCCAGTCCGCCACGTGCACCGCGAGCACGCGGCCGAAGACCACGTCCACCGTGCCCATGATGCCGTTGCCGGGAATGCGCACGGTGTTGAGATACTCGCACTCGAACTGGATCGGTGATTCTGCCACCCGCGGTGGGCGCACCAGCCGTGACGCTGCCTTGCTCAGGTTGCACACGGCAAATTCATCCACTTCGGGGGCGAACTCTTCGGAGCTGCGGTTGACCGCCTCGCGCAGGTCGTAGGTCGCCATGTTCCACACGAATTGGCCGGTCTGCTCGGCATTGACGGTGGTGTCCTTGCGCCGTCCATCGGAGGCCTGGTTAGCCGAGAACATCACGATCGGCGGATCGAAGGTGATGTTCTGGAACTGGCTGAACGGTGCCAGGTTGTCGATGCCGTCGCGGCTGGTGGTGGAGATCCAGCCGATCGGGCGCGGTACGACGCAGGACTTGAACGGATCGTGGGGCAGGCCGTGCGGCATGCGGCCGGGTTCGTAATACATATTGATATCCTCCGGGGGATGGGGGGTCAGGGCACCAGCTTCCAGCGGCCGTTCTCGATCTGCACCAGGACCTGGGCGTGTTCGTCGATGCCATTGTGGTTGCCCGGGCTCATGCTGAACACCCCTTCCGGAGTGACGACTTCCTTCATGCCCTCGAGTGCGTCGCGCAATGCGCTGCGGAATTCGGGTGTCCCCGGGTGGGCGGCTTTCAGCGCTTCGGGCACGGTGTTTTCGAGCCAGCGCAGTGCCGTCCAGGCAGTCGAGCCGAACAGGGAGCGGGTGCCTTCGCCATGGCGGCCCTCGTAGCGCGACACGTACTCCATGCCTTCCCTGCGTGTCGGGTGCTCCGCCGGCAACTGCTCGGCGACCAGGACGGGGGCGACCGCGAGCAGGCCGCCTTCGACCTCCTGCCCGCCGAGCTTCACGAACTGCGCGTTGGCGACGCCGTGGGTCTGGTAGATCGGGCCCTTGTAGCCGCGCTTGACCAGCTCCATGTGCGGCAGCGCCGCCGGGGTGCCGAAACTGAGGATGTAGACCGCGTCCGGCTTGGCCGCCATGACCTTGAGCACCTGCGACGTCGTGCTCAGGTCGGCGGCGTTGTAGTGTTCGCTGGCGACGATCTCGATCCCACGGGTCGCCGCCTGCGAGCGCAGAGTCTGCAGGAAGCCCTCGCCATAACTGGTGGTGACCGTGATCGCGGCGACCCGCTTCAGCTGGCTGCGCTCGATGTGATCGAGCACGGTTCTGACCGACAGCGCTTCGGGGGCTGGCATCTTGAATGCCCATTTGCGCGGCCCTTCCTGCGGTTCGATGATGACGCCGCCGCCGCCCAGGGCGATGATCGGCGTGCCGTTGCGCCCGGCCACTTCCATCGCCGCAACCGAGTTCGGTGTCAGCGACGGGCCGACGATGACGTCGACCTGGTGCTCATCGACCAGTCGCGCAGCGGCTTTGGAGGCCTCGGTGGGATCACTGGCGTCGTTGATGAAGGTGAGGCGGACTTTTTCGCCGCCGATCTCGGTCGGCCACAGCCTGATCGTGTTTTCGGCCGGTATGCCGAGCGAGGCGGCCGGGCCGGTGACCGACAGGATGACTCCGACTTTCAGTTCGGCCCAGGCGGCCGGGGCGAGCAGGGCCAGGCACAGCGCTGCAGTGCGGCGGATTCGCGGTGCGCGAGGGGAGGTGTGGTGCATGTCGTCTCCTGCATGTAGGTGTTGTTCGGTGCAGGGCGATGTTCGTCTACGGTCGCCGTCCTGTCGTCCTCCGAAAGGACGACAGTCGGACGACAGCCGCCACCGGGGCGCCGGAATCGTGTAGCGTCCGCATTCCAGCCGACCTCCGGCAAGCGTGCCGGACGAAACCAAATCGGAGGAGACCATGCTGACCTGGGAACTGTCCCCGGAGATCCGCGCTGCGGAGTCCCTGTCCCCGGCGATGTCGATCGCCTGGTGGCACGGATCGTCGGTGCGATCGGCGATCCCGACTTTGGCGATACCGTTGCCGCTCGCCTGCACGAAGCGGCGGCGATCGATTTCTGGTCGGTGTACCGTTTCGATCCGGAGACCGCCCCGGTCATGTTCGCTTCGGGAAGCCGGCGCGGCCGCGACGTTTCGGCGGATTGCTTCGGCCGCTATCGCCGCGGCCTCTATCGACAGGACCGCACTTTCCGTCCGGCGGAACGCCTGGCGAGTGAGGGCCGGATGGCGATGATCTTGTGGAACGAAGCCGAAATTCCGTCGCCCCATCGCGACGAGATCTACCGTCGGCACGGCATCGGCGAGCGCCTGTCGGTGGTTGGCGGAGATGGCGGGGGGCGCCTTCTGGCGGTCAATCTGTACCGCTACCAGTCCTCAGGCGCTTACCGCGGCAAGGAAGTGGACACCGTCCAGGCGCTTGGTTGCAGCCTGCTTGCCTGCGTGCGCAAGCATATCCTGGTGCAAGGCGGGAGCGGGGCCGTAGCCCGGCCGGTGCTGGCGATCGAGCGTCTGCGGAGCCACTGCAGCAGCTTGACCACGCGCGAACTCGAAGTGTGCGAGCGCCTGCTGCGCGGCTGGACCTACGACGGCATCGCTGCCGATCTGGGCCTGTCGGTGACTTCGGTCAAGACGTACCGCAACCGTGCGTTCCAGCGCCTGGGCATCCATTTCCGCAACGAGCTGTTCGCGCTGTCGATGTCGGCCGGGAGCGAGCCGGCGAGATGCGGAACGTGAGCTCGGGGAATCACTCCTCGAAGCACAGCAGCACGCCGTCGGTGGCCTGCTGGCGCAGTGGAATCAGCGCCTGGTAAGCGGCCGATGCATGCCACGCGTCTGCTGCGGCGACGTCCGGAAAGCGGATCACCACCATGTCGGTGTGGACGTGCTCGCCGGCCAGCACGTTCACGATCCTGCCGCGCAGGATCAGTTCTCCTCCCCAGGGTGCCAGCGTGGCTGGAACGCGGCTGCGGTATTGGGCCCACTTGTCCGCATCCTTGACGGTCAGGTGTCCGATGAGATAGGCATTGCCCATGTGCTTCGCTCCGAATCGGTAACAAGGTTGGGCGCAGGGGCGTGCGCTGTTCAGCATCATACCTGTCGGGCAATTCCAACCGGCCCGGTGCGCATCAGCGAGGCGCCCTCGCCGGGAGGGTGTCCTATACTGTCCGCAACGGAGTCGGGTGTGCCCGCCATGTCATGCGGGTGAGCCGCCACGCAGGAGCAGGCTGTGATCATCGGGGTTCCAAGGGAAATCAAGAACAACGAGTTCCGTGTCGGGATGACGCCGGCCGGGGTTGCGGAGTTTGTCGCCCATGGCCACACGGTGCTGGTCGAGCGCCAGGCGGGAGAAGGCTCCTCCTACAGTGATGCGGATTACGCAATGGCGGGGGCGCGGCTGGCCGGTTCGGCTGCGGAAGTGTTCGGCGAAGCGAACATGATCATCAAGGTCAAGGAGCCGCAGGCGCCCGAACTGGCAATGCTGCGGCCCGGCCAGATCCTGTTCGCCTACCTGCACCTCGCGCCCGACCGGGCGCAGACCGAAGGTCTGCTCAAATCGGGGGCGGTCTGCATCGGCTACGAAACCGTGGAGCTGGCCGCCGGGCGTTTGCCGCTGCTGGCGCCGATGTCCGAAGTCGCCGGGCGGATGGCGGCACAGGTGGGTGCGTCCCTGTTGCAGCGCCCGAGCGGAGGGCGCGGCGTGCTGATGGGAGGGGTTGCCGGTGTCCTGCCGGCGAACGTGCTCATCCTCGGAGCGGGGACCGTCGGTATCAACGCTGCCTATGTGGCGAAGGGCATGGGGGCGAGCGTCACCCTGATGGATGTGGATCTCGAACGCCTGCGGCAAATCGAGTTTGCCTGGGGCAGTTCGGTGCGGACTTTGTACTCGACCCGGCACGATGTCGAGCGGATGGTGGCCGAGGCCGACCTGGTGATCGGCGCGGTGCTGCAGGCCGGGGCGCGGACGCCGCTGCTGGTCACGCGCGACATGCTCGCCCTGATGCAGCGGCGCGCGGTGATCCTCGATGTCGCTGTGGATCAGGGAGGCTGCATCGAGACGATCAGGCCGACGACGCATGCGGATCCGACCTACCTGGTCGATGAAATCCTGCACTACGGGGTCACGAACATGCCGGGGGCGTTGCCACGAACGTCGACCCAGGCGTTGATGAACGCGACCCTGCGCTACGGACTGGCGATCGCCGACAAGGGCTGGCTGCGCGCGGTGTGCGACGATCCGGCCCTGGCCAGGGGGGTGAATGTCCTCGAAGGCCGCATCACCAGCCGCCCGGTGGCCGAAGCCCACGGCATGGCGTTCACACCCCTGGAGGTGCTGGTGCCGTGTTCCGACGCGCCCTGGTAGGGCGGCCCGATGGAAGCGGCGATGCGCGGGCTGCCTGCGCTGCGTTAACGGGCTTAACGGGCGCACGGAGGGGCGCTTCTTGATTTTAATCAAATTAGACAATTATCAAAAAGTAATGCTCGGTGGGGCCTTACCATGGCAGGGAAGCATCGGCTGATGGGGGAAACCATGGGCAGGCGATCATCCTGGTTGCGCCGTACTTTCGGCGCCATGTTGCTGATGGTAGCGAGCGCCCTGGCTGGCGCGACGGTTACCGGCACGGCGGATCACGCTAAATTCGACGGACTCAAAGGCCCATTCAAGAGCGGTGCGGAAGTGACCCGCGCCTGCCTCGCCTGTCATACCGAAGCAGCCCGGCAGGTGATGGCGACCCGGCACTGGAGCTGGGAGTACGTCAATGCCGATACCGGGCAGAAATTGGGCAAGAAGACGATGCTCAACGGCTTTTGCATCGGCAACCGCTCGAACGAGCCTTTTTGCCAGTCCTGTCACATCGGCTACGGCTGGAAGGACGAGACGTTCGACTTCACCGCCGAGGATGCGGTCGATTGCCTGGCTTGCCACAACACCGGCGACTATCGGAAGCTGGCAGGGTTTGCCGGCCATCCGCCCTACGAGCGCATCGAATATCCGGCGAAGTCCGGCAAGTTCATCGAGGCGGTCGATCTCGCCAAGGTGGCGCAGCAGGTCGGCGCGACTTCGCGCCAGACCTGCGGGGCCTGCCACTACTACGGCGGAGGCGGGGACGGCGTCAAACATGGCGATCTCGATTCCTCGCTGAACAAGGCGACGAATGAACTCGACGTGCATATGGCGCAGGATGGACTGGACTTCAGTTGCGCCAGCTGCCACGAGGCGGATCGGCACAAGGTCGCCGGCAGCCGGATCAGCATGACCGGGGCGGACCCTCACGGGGCGCTGATCCGCGGGCAAAAAACCGACCGCAATCCGGCCAGCTGCCAGGCCTGTCATGGCGACCGTCCACACAAGGACGGCTTCGTTCAGGCCGGACGCCTGAACGATCACACCCGCACGCTGGCGTGCCAGACCTGCCACATTCCCGAATTCGCCCGCGGCGGCGTGCCGACCAAGATGGGCTGGGATTGGTCCGCGGCCGGCAGGCTGACTCCCGAAGGCAAGCCCTACCAGCTCAAGGACGACCGCGGGCACGTGGTCTACGACAGCAAGAAGGGCGCGTTCGTGCTGGGCCAGAACGTCAAGCCCGACTACATCTGGTTCGACGGAACGGTCACGTATACGCAGCCGGAATCGAAGATCGACCCGACCGCGCGGGTGGCGATCAACACGTTCCACGGCACCCCGGGCGCGCCCGATGCGCGCATCTGGCCGGTGAAGACCTTCCACGGCAAGCAACCTTACGATACCGAGCACCTGACCCTGCTGGTGCCGCATACCGCGACGCCAGACGACACCGCCTTCTGGTACAACTTCGACTGGGCAAAGGCGCTGAAGGCCGGGGCGGATGCAAGCGGCCAGCCTTACAGCGGAAAATTCGCCTTTGTCGAGACCTCGATGCTGTGGCCGATCACCCACATGGTCGCGCCGAAGGAACGTGCCCTCGGCTGCGCCGAGTGCCACGCCGACGGCGGCAGGCTGGCTGCGGTGCCGGGCGTCTGGATGCCCGGTCGCGACCGCAACCCCTTGCTTGATCGCCTGGGCTTCGGCCTCGCCGGGCTGATGCTGCTGGGCGTCGCCGGCCACGGTGGCCTGCGCTTCCTGACGCGCAACAGGCGCAAGCACCGCGAGGAGAGCTGAGATGAGCGAGCGCCTTTATCTGTTCACCCGTTTCGAGCGTTTCTGGCACTGGGCCCAGGCAGGATTGATCATCGCCCTGCTGTTTACCGGTTTCGCCATCCATGGAAGCCATGAACTGATCGGATTCCGCAAGGCGGTCGAGGTTCACGAGATCGCCGCGTGGCTGCTGATCGCCCTGTGGATCTTCGCGATCTTCTGGCACTTCACCACCGGAGCGTGGAAGCACTACATCCCGACCCTGGAAAACGTCGACAGGATGGCCCGCTACTATGCCTACGGAATTTTCACCGGGGCGCCACATCCCTACAAGGTCACGCTCGAGCGCAAGCACAACCCGCTGCAGCGCTTGGCCTACCTCGGCGTCAAGCTGGTGATCAACCCCTTGCTCTGGGCTTCGGGTCTGCTCTACCTGTTGTGGGGAAGCGTCGAAGGCCGGCTGCCCGCGGCGCTGGGACTGCAGCAGGTCGCAACGCTCCACACTGTGGGCGCCTTCCTGATGCTGGCGTTCCTGATCATTCACATCTATCTCGCGACCGTGGGCCGGACTCCGCTCGCCCATATCAAGGCGATGATCACCGGCTGGGAAGAGGGGCACGAAGACGGCACGGTATCGTCCGGGATCTCCCGGATCGAACGAAAGGCATGACACAATAGCGGGCTTGCGTCGCAGCCGGATGAAAATGGACCTTCCCGGCAGCGTGCAAGCCGCATGTTGTTGACGCATGACCCGACTCAGAGCCTTTATCACGATGACTTCAGACCAGCCCGATACGGCCGCCGCAACGCAGCCTTCTTCACCTGCCACCGAGCCCCCTGTAAAGAAGCCTCGGGGTGTCGATTCCCGCGCCATGCTCAAGCGCTTGCAGGCTGAAAGCGCGGCTTTCCGCGACTGCAAGCCCCTGGCGCTGAAGATCGACGCCAGCATTCTCGAGCGTTTTCCGGAGTTCGATCGCAAGAGCCTGCGTACCGCCCTGCGTATCCATACCGCCTCGACCCGCTATCTGAAGGCGGTGGAGCGCAGCGCCGAGCGTTTCGATCTCGACGGCAAGCCTGTCGGGGAAGTGACTGCCGAGCAGCGCACTCATGCCACCACGACACTGAAGGAACGGTTCGCGGCCGTCGCCCGGCAACAACGCGAGCAGCGTGAAGCTGAAGAGGCCGAGCGCCGTCGCGATGAAAAACTGCGCCAGCTGGTGAATAAGTTCGGCCGTTGACGCGATACCGCCCTGGCGGTGGCGGTCAGTGCGGATCGCCCGTCAAGGCCTCCGCGCGTGCCAGCCAAGCCGCGGCACCTGCTGCGATCGCCACTGCGAGCCCTCCGCCAATATGCCCCGTTCCGATCATCAGACCTGCGATCAGGCCCATCCCGATCAGGCTGCGTGTGGTCCCGGTTTCCATGCTGTGGCCTCCCAGATGCTTTCGACTTTATATAACTGTATATAAATACAGTTATCGATGCAAGCGCCCCGGAGTGCCGGGCTTTACGGGCTTGCGCTATAATCCCGCTCCGTCGCCGGCATAGCTCAGTTGGTAGAGCAGCTGATTTGTAATCAGAAGGTCGTGGGTTCGATTCCTATTGCCGGCACCAGTCTTTTTATGCAGCAGTGGGTTAAAAACTTGCTTTTCTATGCTGCCTTGTATATAGTGTTGTTTCTCCGACGCGGGGTGGAGCAGTCTGGCAGCTCGTCGGGCTCATAACCCGAAGGTCGCAGGTTCAAATCCTGCCCCCGCAACCAAACAAATCAAGGGCTTACAAGTCATCGACCTGTAAGCCCTTGGTCCGTTCACGGCCCCCGTAAGTAGTTTTGTAAGTGGTGCGCGCCCACGTCGGCGAATCTGGCGGGCAACAAAAAGGGGCCGAAGCCCCTTTCGCCCTGCGCGCCACCGTCACGCTCGCCGCGCTACGAGCCACTTCTGATACTGCGTGCGTGCCGTGTAGAAGGCGATCCCGAGTCGATCGCACTCGGCCATCACGTCGCGACGGCGGCAGTTCGGGTCCTTCGCGTGCATCTCGTCGGCGATCTGCCACACGAGCTTGGTCGGATGCTCGATGCCTTCGACGGACTGACGACGGACATTCTTCTCGGTGACCACAGGTGCAGGCGTCTTCGCGATGATCGCCCACGCGCTCGGGGCGACCTGTTCGATGTCGAAGCGTTCGGCGTAGTCCTTGCCGTGCAGGCGGCGTGCTGTGCCTTGGGCGGATTTCTTGGTCAGGTAGGTCGAGGCGGTCATGGTTGGCTCCTTGGTTGTCGGCGGGGTCGAGCCCCTAATTCATTCAAGGAACCGCGAGCGCCTTTGGCACCCGGCAGCTGGAGTGAACTTTTCTATCCGCGCCGCGACGACCACCAGCGCTGATACTGGGTGCGAGCAGTCGAAGCGTTGATGCCCTGCCGCACGCACTCGGCCAGCACGTGCCTGCGGCGACAGTACGGGTCAGCCGCGTGCATCGCCTCCGCGATCTCCCACACGCGCTGGCCTGCGCTGCCGGGCTTGGGCGGTTCGGCGGGCGCCTCAGGTCCGCGCGAGGGCGCGGCGTAAGCGGTAACTGCCCGGCGTCCTTGCCTACTTCGAGATTTCGAAGAGATCGGATCGCAGCGGATTGGCCGCGAAGTGTTGCTTCCACAGCCTTGGGGTGAGCTGCGCCACGTTGGCGGCCGGATGCTGGCCGATGCGCTGGAGCACATCGACCAGGTACGTATAGGGGTCGATGTCGTGCAGGCGGCAGGTGGCGATCAGACTCTGCGCGATGCCCACGTACTTTGCCCCGACCTCGGTCCAGCAGAAGAGCCAGTTGCGACGGCCCATCGGCACCACGCGTAGCGCCCGCTCCAGATGGTTGGTGTCGATCGGCACCTCGGGATCGGAGAGGTACACCTCGAGGGCGGCCCGGCGCTCGCGCACGTACGCCATGGCGGTGGTGAGCGGTGAGCTGGGCAACAGGCCCTGGGATTCGAACTGGGCGTCGACCCAGGCGAAGAACTGCTGGAGCACGGGCTTGGCCTGCGCGAGCCGATGCGCGCGGCGTGCCTCACCGACGAGCCTGGCCTCGCGGATGTGCTTCTCCACCGCGTACAGTTTTCCGATCATCTCCAGCGCCTGGCCCGCACGCTCGGGCTCGAGCGCCTGCGCATCGAAGAACTTCCTCCTCGAGTGCGCCCAGCATTGCGCGTGCGTGAGCCCGCATTTTTCCGCGTAGCGTTCGTAGGCCGCATAGCCATCGGTAAGCAGCACCGCCCCCTCGGGCGGCGGGTCGGTGCCCAGGGTCTGCGCAATGTGCTTGCCACTGCGCCCCTCGTGATAGGCGAAGCAGATTTCGTCACGCTCGCCATAGACCGGCCAGAAGTAGCCGCCCTTCATCTTGCCCGGGCCGGCCCGGCCGGCCTTGATCGGGGTCTCGTCCATCGCCTTGATGCGGCTCGCGCGGATCGAGTCGAGTTGGGCCGTAAAGATGGGTTCGAGCAGCGACAGCGCCCCGTGAGTGAGCTGCGTGAGCCACGGGCGCGAAACCTTGATGCCGTTGTCCCCGAGCCGCTGGTGCTGGCGGTACAGCGGCTGGTGGTAGCAGAACTTGTCGGTGATGAGCCCGGCGACGAAGCTCACATCGGCGCGGCTGCCGCGAATCACCCCCTCGGGTGCCGCCGGGCAGGAAATCGCCTGGGTGTCGAGGCGCTTGATCACCGGACGCACATACTTGAGGATCACGTAGCTGCCCGGGCGCTGTGCCAGGCGGTGACTGACCTTCTCGCCGATCACCTCGAACTGGTCGGCGGTGAGCCCGTCGATTTCCGGGTTCGCCACGGCGATGGTCTCGACCGGCACGCGGGCTTCGTCGAAGAACAGCGCCGATGCGTCGCCCGCCGCGTAATCGGTGGTGCGGGCCCGGCGGGTGTGGGCGGCGATGTCCTTGGCAGGGGGCGGCGGCGAGGATTCGGGCACCGGCAACTCGCCCAGGTTCATCTGATGCGGGCTCGCATCGACGATGCGCTTCTCGCTCTTCGCCCCGAAGAGCTGGCGCCGGAACCACTCGATCTGATGCTTCATCGCCTGGAACTCGAGCTGCAGGGCATCGAGTTGGCGGGCGGCGGCCGCGTTCGCCTGGGCCAGTGCGACGATTTGCTCGGGCGCCCAGCGGGCGGCCTCGGCGGGCGTCGGAACGGTCAGCGAAACGGGCGTCGTCATGGCCGGAATTTTACCGTAAAACCCAGCATTCATGCGGGCTTGGCGGCCACTTCCGGGAGCTTGAAACGGCGCTTGAAGCGCGCCGGCTCGATGCCTTCGAGCAACAGCTTCAGCCCGGTCCAGTCCATCTGGCGAGTGAGCACCCGCGACCAGTCGGACACGAACCGTCCCTGCTCGAGGCGCTTGGCCCACACGCAAAAGCCGCTGCGATCCCAGTACAGCACCTTCATCTGCGTGCCGCGCCGGTTGATGAACACGAACAGCTCGCCCGACAGCGGATCGCACCCAAGTGCGTGGCGGGTGAGCGCGTACAGCCCATCGAAGGACTTGCGCATGTCAACCGGGCGGCCATAGACATGCACCCGCACCGCCCCTTCGGGGAAGAACATCAGCCGCGCACCAGATGCAGCACGACACCGCCACCCAGATCGAGCTTGAGCTCGAGCCGGCCTGCACCGCCGCCAACGTCGACCAGGCCCGCATCGACAAAGCCCGCACGAGCGCACGCATCGCCGCGATCGGCGACGCTCGACGCCTCACCGGCCAGCAGGCCGCGCCAGCGCTCGAAACTCGACTTGCTCAAGCCCTCGCTGTCGCAGAACTGCCGGATGCTCAGACCGCTTGCCGCAAAGCGATCGAACACCGCCCGCCATTCCTCGTGGCCGCGTCGCCGCCATTTGCTCCTCACCGTCGATGCCATCACTGCCAATCCCGTCGTCGTTGAACATGGCGAGAATTATTCAACGATCGCTACGCCGCGAGAAGGACGCCGCTCAGTTACCGGTTACGGCGCGGCAACGCGGCGACGCTTCGCGGTCTGCGCTGTCGGCTTCGCAAGGCCCCACAAGAACGGATCGAGAAGCGCCATGCTGCTGCCCCCTGTGGTCATGACAGGGGACAGGGTATGGCGGCTGCATCGGGTGAGGCTAGAGGCTGCGATGACCACAGGCGAGCCAGGCGGTCGAAAATGCGAGGTAGAAGCTTTGCGTGGTGACTGTCGTACTATCTCAAAGTCCTAACTTCGAAGCATCCTGTAATCATGTCCGACGCCCTTATCCGCGAGATCGCGGAGAAAATTATCCAAGAGCAGTTGCTTCAAAACTGGCATTTTTATGCGCTGCTGTTGGGTTTACTCTTGATCAATTCAGCAGCAGCCGGCTGGGTAGGTTCCTACTTCCGCAAACGTGGTGAAACCTACGCAACAAAAGCCGATATGGACGCGATTCTGGACCAAATCCATGCCACAACCGAAGTTGCCGAACAGGTAAAGACCGCGATCGCTCACTCGGATTGGACGACCCGCGAATGGAAGACCCTACGCAGGGTGAAGCTCGAAGAACTGATGGAAGCCGTCTATGCGACCCGCGAGTGGCTCAGCAAGGAATTGAACTCGCGACTGTTCGGGCAGACGCAATCGTCCGGTGCCTCACCTGTTTGGAAGGTTCAACTAGTCTCACGCCTATATTTTCCTGAGATGGCAAGGGAGATACAAGCGCTTGCGCTGTTTTACTGGACTTATACCCATTGGCTTACCCAAGTACAGCAGAAGGTCCTCGCGGCACAATCGGATATTGCAGCGCATGCTGCTGTCCTCGACGAAGCCATGGATACAATCAAGACCCACGAAGAACAGTTAGTCGCACTGGTGGCCGACATCGAGGCAAAGGCCCCAGCGGTCATGAAAGAGATTGTAGGCCTTTAGGCGCCGTCACCCAGCAACCGCCCTAAACGAGGGCCGGCGAACCGACCCCCGTTCACCGTCAGACGGCTAACTCGCCTTTAGCAACGAGCCTCAGTTTCCGCTGATACAACCAGCCCGGAGTAACCGGAAGCCCTTCGGAAAAGATAGCGAGCTCAATGGTTTTCGGCGTCGCCTTACCATGAAGTTCGACCTCCATTCCGGGCGCAATCTCGATCCGCCTACCTTTCCGCACCCGCACAGCGCAAAGCCGACGTATACGAGGTTTCGAGTAATCGACGATCACGAGCATGGCTTCCTTCTCGTCCCTATCGTAATACTCAAACGCGACGGAAAGATCCCCGATCGTGACGGCGTTATGAAGCTTGATCTTGCGGACAAGTGATTTACTCATTTCCGACTCCCAATGTCGTGCAGTTGAAGGAGCCGGCGGCCCATTCTTGGGTCAGGCGACGTAGTCGCATTGCCAGCGTGCACATTCTCTGCTTTCGATCTTCAGAAGGGAACCCATAGAATTCTTCGCAGCGCGACCTCCGGCGAAGTTGAGCAGCGCATCAGTTCAGCCGCTCAGAATCCCCGCAGACCTTCAGGGCAAATGCCGGTGCAGCGTCCGGTGGAATCGACCAGCCAAGGGCGGCCATGCTATCGGCCACTTGCCGGGACAGGCTGTCTAGCTCCCCGGTCGGAGGTTCATCCTCCCCGGTGAGGTAATCGGCGAGCAGCGCGCAGGCCACGCAGGCGTTATCCAATTCGAGTTCGCCGAGGTCGAGCCCTCGGTAATGATCTGGTGCGTACAGCATTCCTAGCCACGCTCGGGCGCGTACCACGGCTACACCGAAGCTTATTCGATTTCCCATGGACGCCTCATCTCGGTGCCTGCGGCGTCGTGCTTTGCCGAGTCGGGGCGATAGCGGCTCTGCGGCGTCAGACGTAGGCGGGTCATCAGGCTGGTGATCTGCTTCGTCTCGCGATCGGCTAGGCGGCTGAGATCGTCGTACTCGTCCATCAGCATGAACGGGTTCGCGCGGAACTTGTTCTCGATCACGTCGGCACGCGCGAGATGCCGCGACAATTGGACGAGCAGCGGCAGGTCACAGGGGTTGAAGAAGTCGGCAGGCTTCGCGGCGACCACGAGGCCAAAGTGCGCCTGCTGCTGCGGCGACAGGTCTTCCGGCGCGCGAAGGCGCTCGATGCGCTGCAAGCACGGCATCCCTGCCATGGCGATGGCTTCTGCTGATTTTCTGGGCATCATCTACTCCAGCATTGTCCGGGTTTAGCAAAAGAGAGGGCTATCGCACCGGGTTCCGAACCGAGCTCGCTTCGACTGACTACTCCCCCCCGGGTCACTCTGCGGAAAATCGGGGCAAGGGGCGATTTGCTGTCGTTGCCCTTGCCCGTCTCTTCACGCGATGGCGATCGCCCGGTGACGAGGCGATTTCCCGCGGTATCGGCGATTCGTTCAGTGTTGCGAATGCCCGTTTGCGTCGCGTTCGAGCTGTGCCGTGAAGCCCTCGGCCATCTCGTGGAGCGCGGTGTCCAACGCTGCGAACATTCGCCGGTTCTCGGCTTCGCGCCACTCCAGCCACTGAGCCAGGGTCTTGACGTCCTCGGGCGGCTCCTGCGCCGTGATCCTGATCGGCTTCATTTCCTCGCCTCCAACTCTGCGATCCGTGCTTCCAGTTCGGCCATCTTGTTGACCACACGAGCCTCCAATCCGGCGACGACTTCGAGCTGATCGTCGGTCGCCTTCGACACATGATCCTTGACCGCAGCTACTATGCCGTCGGCGATCTCCTTCAGTTCCGGTCTCATCGCATTTCTCCCCATAGCATCGGTTGTTTCTCAAGGACCGGCAGACCCGCCCGTTCTCGGGCCTGACAGTCGAGCAGATGGATATACGCGGCCTCCAACGCCTTGAACCGGACTTCCAGCTGTTCGATTCGTGCGTGCAGCTCGCGCGTCAAATACTTGTTCCGCTTGCTCCGCCGCGGTTTGGTGTCAAAGGCATATCCGTTCATCACGCACCTGTCAGTAGAGCGCGCCGTTGAGCACGACGACCGTTCCGGCAAGCGGAGCCGCCCAGTTCAGACGCCGCTCAATCAGGAAGGCGACGAGGTTGTTCTGCCACAGCGACACCAGCGCTTGTGCGCCCGCGCTCGGCGCGTCATCGAATTGCAGCGCTGCCTGCTCGGAGACGTCGAGGCGGATGCCTTCGTCTGCCATGAGGACCGCCGTCTGATCGAGAAGCACAATCTGTCCGCCGCTCGTGGAACGCGGCGAACCGCTCGACGTGAAGACCGGGATGCCGACCGCCTCACCGCCGCGTGCGCCGACGACGACGGCATTGCTACCGCTCGACCGAAGACCAATCTTCACGGCGCTCAACGGGTCGGTGATGAATGCCGCCGTTTCGAGATCGCCCGCATAGGCATCAATCAGCGCTTCAAGATCGGTCGTGACGTTGCCGCTGCTGGCCACAGGGGTGAGGCCAGCGGTGATCGAAGCCGGTTGCACGCCAGCGACTCCGACGTTCGTCGGATCGAGGAACGAGGAATCCGCAAGAGCAGCGGCGCCATTGACGAGGTCACGGCGTACCAGCGCTTCGGCCGTACCATTCGACAGGCGGACGAGATCACGCGACAGCGGCACGATGCCGACCACCTTGCGCGGTTCGAGCGTTGCCGTATCAAGCGAACCTTTCGACAACGGCTTCGGCGCACCGTGACCGGCCCAATACGCGGTAGCCCGTCCGGTCTGCACCGGCACCGCCACCTTCGTCGGCACGCGGCGCAGGTCGAGCTTGCTCAGTACGCTGCGGGTGCGCGTCGCTTCCAGAAAATCGTTGGCGATGATCTGAGCCTCGACCAGCGGTGCAGCAAATTGGCTGTCATCGGTCGTTCCCGCACCGACGGCGGCGCGGAGGACAGTCGCAACTTGAGAATGTGCGCCATACGTTGCTTCTGCGATCTGCAACGCAGCGGGCAGACCTTCGCCGCGAGCGCGACCGAGGCAGATGGCGAGGCGGGCGAATTGGGTACCCTTGGCGAGAATCGAAACGGGTGCGGTCATGATGGTTGCGTCCTGATGGGTTGATTGATCGTGAAGCATTGTCCCGTCACCGTTCGACGCCTTCCATGCCGCTGTCTTCCGATACCGCTGATAACCACAGTGGTGTGGTCAATCCAGTTCGCCGAACTGCTCGTCGCGCTCGACCATCCATCGGGCAAGGTCGTCGAGGTAGTAATAGACCTTGCGCTCGCTGATCTTCAAAAACTTCGGCCCCTTGCCTTCGTGGCGCAGATGCTTGAAGTGGTCCGAATATCCGATGAGTCGCTTTGCATCTTTCTCGAGCACGCGGTTGCCTCCGGGGCAGTGCGTTCCCTCGCGCGCGATGGTGTCGCGAAATTCATCCACGAGACGGCTGATTCGAATTTCGGTCGTTGTCATGGTGTCGTCCTTGCACTTCGATTACCACAAGTGCATCACTTCGCCTTCGTCTTGCGCTTGGCGGGCTTCGCGATCACGATCACATTTCCGCCCCCGGGAAAGATCGCACCGCCTCGCCGAAAGGCGCGCGACTTCGGGAGCATTGATCGCGGAATGCTGACCGAGGTATTCAGGACATACGCGACCTGCAGCTTGCCGATCTTGGAATCGTTGATCTTGCTCATGTTGTTCTCCATTACTCGTGCCGTTATTGGGTGCGGCGATCGTTATGAGGGGGCAAATAACGCTCACTCCCTTGCGACGTAAGGCATTGATCGTGTTTGTTATGTGTTATGTGTGTTATGTACTAATAGGGAAGGCATTTTTTTGCGAGGTGAATTTGTGAATTTCTCCCATAACGCAAATAACGTGCATAACGCTTAAGTAATCAACGCTTTAGCCATCACAACGCCCTAATAACGCGCACAACATCAGTTTCATCACCAATGTTTTCCGATGCCGTAGGCGATGCCGGAATACTGGTAGCGGGACCTCAAGTCCATTTTTCCGACCTCGCAGAGCATTCCGGAATCCAGCATTGATTGAACCGCGCGCTTGAATGCCGGGGTTGCTCCCTGCTTGTCGTTCTTGAACGAGCTCAGCGCCGCGGCACGCTGCATGAAGTAGCGATACGGGATGATTTTGTCTTTCGCCATCCGCGGATCGACCTTGAGTCTTTCTAGAGTTGCCGGATCGTGCTTGAAATAGTCGGCGACGATGCGCTTTAGATCGGCGAACTGCTTGCCGTCGCCGTGCCCGACATCGCCTGTCTCGAAGCGTTGAAGCAGTCGCGCGACCGAGCGGCGCACGAGTGCAATCGCCCAATCCGCGATCTGCGGCGTGATGACCGGAGCGGCATAGTTGCAGCCGACTGCGACCACGCTCGCCAAGCGCGCGGCATTCTGAAAGGCGCGGTTCCAGATTTGCGCGGCGGGTCCGCTCGCGCTGCTGGTGGCGATCCGAGCTTCGCGCTCGAATGCCAAGAGCAATGCCTTTGCGTCCTCCGTCTGCGCAACGGTATCGCGCACAATGCTTGCTCTTGTGGTCATCGCCTTTGCTACCAGCGCCGCGAAACGGTCGCGCAACGACTGGGGCGGCGCGAGCATGGGCGTCCAGTTCGATTCCGGCACGTCACCCGGGAACTCAATGACGATGAAGCGCGGGATCAATCCGTCCTCCACGTTGCCAACGTCGAGCCCGTCGAAGAATGCTTCCGGCGTTGATTCGCCGAGAATAGTTACGCTCGGTGCGTGGATGAGGCCGGTGTTCTTCACTACGTCCGAGTACGCCATTGGACGCAGCACCTTATTTCGACCGGATTTGTTGTAGCAATCCAGCAGCACCTTCGTGAGCATCCTTTCGGCGCTGTTTGCGCGTGCGTCAGTGAGTTGGCGCAGGGTCTTGCCGAATTCACCGAGCACGGACACAAAGCAAGGTTTTTCGTCCAGCGTCCGAAGCAACCCCTGACCCGAGGCGAAGGCCGCGGGGCCGATGAAGTCATCGACCGTTGGAAATTGCGGGCGAATGGCGCTCACGAGATTGTCGATGCCAGTCGTAGCGCCTTCCTTGCCGACTCCCGTCTTGGCGAGCACGACGACATACAGGTTCATGCCGTCATCCAGAAACGGCGTGCAGTAGCTGCGACCGCATACACCGGCCATTAGCGTGATCGCCGCGGCAAGCGCAATTTCTGGCACCGGACGGAATGCCGCGTGATAGATGTATTGCGCCGCCTCGCCAACCAACCCGGGCGGGAAGTCGATGCCACGTCCTGTGGTCATCGGCGCAGCATTCATCTGTCCCGTGGTGGTCGGCTGCATCAGCTGCGCGGCATTTGCCTGAGCCTGTTCGATGACGGCGGGAGGCCGCGGTTCGTCCCAGAACGCAGGCATTGCAGGATGCTGGAAGCCCTCGGCGCGCGCCATGGACTTCGCGACAATCGCGAGCCCCGCCTGTCTGCCGACCTCCGCGAATTCCGGCGGAAAATCGTAGTCGTCGGCGCCAATCGCCGGGTGCGATTCGCCCGCGCCCTGCATACAATCGACCGTGTTCATGGATCGTTCTTGAGGCCGGTGCCCCCCAGCATCGGCCTTCTTTTCGCCTGTCATTTTCCATCCGCCCCGGTCAGCCGTTCGAGATCAGCCGCAGCCCATAGCAAGCGACCATTCGGGAGCTTGACCGGCTTCATGCCGAGGTAATGCCCATTCAGGCACAGCGCCTTAGCAACGGTCTGACGACGGATGCGCAACGCATCGGCGACTTCTTGGGTGGAAAGGTAGCCGCCGACGAGGTCGGCGCGCTGGTTTGAAGCGGTGGCGGTTTTCATGGCAACGCGTTCCACTGGGTTGAACACGTCCCAACGTTACGCGGAGGCTTGTCACGTCACATAAAATCGCGTGACGACTATTTAGCGGCCTTCTTCTGTTCGCTCACGATGTTGCGGATACGTCCCCACGCAAGGTGGTTTTCCCGCCCAAGCTTCTCGTAGATGACTCGTTTGGACACCGATGGCCTTTCGTTCATGACCTTGATGAAATCGGCGTAAATTTTACGATGACGTTCTGACGTTTCATCGACCTGCTTCTTACGACCACGGATGACCTTTTCGGCTCTGTTCTTGTCGCCAGACCGCTTCTTGAATCCATCGGCGACGACCACGCGCCCCTGCACCATCTCGGCCTGCCATGCTGCTTGGATCGCTCCCATCGCGGCGGTTGCCGCGCCGACAGCATCACCCCGCTCGATGGCCCTCTCGGCGTGAGTAGCCCAGTGAATGACTCGGCACAGGTGCTCGGCTTCGGGGTAATCGGGAATGTCGCCGACCTCGGACGCGCCCTCGACTTCGCGTCTCAACTGCTGACAAATGAGGTCGAGGTACGCCCGAGCGCGCAAGATCGTCCGCTGCAACCACTGGGGTGATGGTCGCGCGGGATCGAGCATCGACACGAGGTCAGGAATGGGTGGTTTAGATTTCATTGTCGTCCCGCCTTGCAGTCATCCGACCACCTTGAGCCGTTCCCCGGCATCTTGCCCCGGCTGCTCGATGCCAGCCTGCTCCAGAATCCATGATTCGTACTTCGTGTGCCAGACTGCCAGCAGTTCGAGCGGGCGGTTGATGTAATGCCGCTCGGCGGTGGCGTTCGGTTTGTGCCCCATGATCTGAGCAACCACGCCAGTCGGCATCTCGACCCATTCGGCGAGCGAGGCGAAGGTGCGGCGCAAGCCGTGCAGCGTGACATGATCCAGCCCGGCCACGGCAAGCGCGCGATTGTGCGGAATGCGCGGCTCCATGATTCGACCATCGGCGGCGGTCGGACTGCTGAACACCCAAGCATTGCGGCGCGGCAGGGCTGAGATCAGGCTTCGCAGATACGGGGTCAGCGGAATCTTGCGCCCGTCCGCCTCCACCTTGTCCTTGACCCACATGCTGCCCCAGCGAAAGTCGACGTCCGACCATTTCAGTTCGGCCAGTTCCTCGCGCCGACAGCCGGTCAGGAGCAGCCCCTGCAGATACGCGCCGATGACCGGGTTACTGAGCCCCCGCACGGCAGCGAACCACGAGGCGAGATGAGCGCGCTCCAGCACGTCGAATCGCTTCGTCTTGCGGCGCGGGACCTCGGCGCGAACGTCGCGGTTCTCTACTGTGGTCAAATCAACCACGTCGGCGTACTCGGGGCGACTCGCACACCAGCGCCAAAACGCCCGGAACAGCTCGAAGCCTTGCCGAGCATTGTTTGCCCGCGTCTTCACTTCCTCGACCTGCCAATCGTGAAGCGCTGTCGCGGTGACCTCGCGCATTTTCAGTTGCAGCAGCGGATACAGTACGCCCTGCACCGTCACCCGCTTGCCGCGCTTCCAGGGTTCTCCTCCGGTCTGCGACAGACGGCGATGATCCGCCAAGTGGCGCTCGCCCCAGCGGCGTTCGTGATGCTTGATGTAGGCATCCCACGCGTCGCCTACGAGCATGTCCAAGCGCTTCGCGTCGGCCTTCTTCGATTCGGCTGCGGCGATGCGTTCGCGCTTCTCGTCGCGGGGGTCAATGCCCTTGTCGATGAGCGTTTGCATCCGCCGAGCCTCGGCGCGGGCATCGTCGAGATTCCACGCGCGCACGTCGCCGATCTTGACCCGCACATCGCTGCCATTGAACCGAGCTTGGAAGACATAAGTCTTCGTCCCGCCCGGTTGCGCACGCACCGCCAGCCACCAGACTTCGGTGTCCCACAAGAACGCTTGCAGCTTGTCGGGCGGACATGCGAAGTCGCCGACCCGACCATTCGTCAGTTTGATTCGCGCCATTCCCGAAGGTCCCCGCCGTAAGTGATTTTGTAAGTACGATCGTACAACGGGGGTCAACTGCGATCAACCATAAATTAGCGCAAGTACTTGTATTTGCTGTGTTTTAATCTTGATTAGAATTGATGCAAGTTGATCGAAATACCCATTTTGCAAGGGCTCATAACCCGAAGGTCGCAGGTTCAAATCCTGCCCCCGCAACCATACCTAGATACAGGCCGACAGCGATTGCTGATCGGCCTGTATTGCTTTCTGGTCGATGAAGAGGTCTCTTCGATCAGGGGCTCGCGCTCCTCGACATTTCATGCTTCCGCTTTTCGATCTGCCCAGCCCTTTTCCCGACGAGCCTGGCCTGATCCGCCTGCTGGAGCCTGCCGACAGCGATCCTGCTGGGCTGGCGGTGCGCTTGCTCGAGGGCAGCTACGGCAAGCCCTTCGTGCTGGAAAACGGTGGGCTGCGGGCGCTGCATTTCGGCCTCGGTTTCGTGCAGAGCGTGATCCGTATCGCCGATCCGGCGATGCTGGAGCTCGGCTACGCCCAGCGCATGATGGCGTTCCTGCTGTTCAACCCGCGTCCGCGCCGGCTGATGATGCTGGGCCTGGGCGGCGGTTCGCTGGCGACGTTCTGTCACCGCTACTTGCCGGGAGCGCGGATGATCGTGCTGGAGATCGACGAGCAGGTGATCGCGCTGCGCGAACTGTTCGGGGTTCCGCCCGATGATGAGCGCCTGCAGGTGATCCACTGCGACGGCGCCCGCTATCTCGAGGATACGGACGAGCGCTGCGATGTGCTGCTGGTCGATGCGTTCGGCGCCGATGGGGTGAGCAGCGCGTTTCTCGAGGCCGATTTCTACGAACATGCCCGCCGGCGGCTGACTGGAAAAGGCGTGCTGGTGATGAACATCGCCGGCGACAAGCGGGATTACGCGGCGCACGTCGCACGCTTGCTCGATGTGTTCGACGAGCGCGTCATCGCCATGTCGGTGCGCGAAGACGGCAATTACATCCTGTTCGCGTTCCGTGACTCCGCGTTCGAGCCGCGCTGGAAGTGGATGCGTACGATCGCCCTGGGGCTGCAGGGACGTTTCAATCTGGATTTTCCTGGCTTTGCCCAGCATCTCGAGCGCGGCCAGGTGCTGCGTCTGGCGCAGCGTCTGGCGCGCTGAATGCGATTCAGCCTGGCCTCTGCAGGGAGAGGGCCGGTGAAGCCCTCTGCCCGGCGTCGGCGGTGTACTTACTTGAAGGTCGGGTCGAAGGGCAGGCCGACGTAGTTTTCCGCGATCGTCGTCTTGCCGGCAGTGGAACTCATCAGGTAGTCGAGCTCGGCGAGCTGGATCTTGTGCTCGATCGGATCCTCGTTGAACTTGTGCATGATCGAGGTGAACCACCACGAGAAGCGCACCGCAGCCCACACCCGGCGCAGCGCGGTCTCCGAGTAACGGTCGAGCAGGTCGTCACGGCCTTCGTTGTAGTGCGCGATCAGTGCGGTCGACAGGTAATACATGTCGGAGGCGGCGAGGTTGAGGCCCTTGGCTCCGGTCGGCGGCACGATGTGGGCGGCGTCGCCGACCAGGAACAGGTTGCCGAAGCGCATCGGCTCGGCGACGAAGCTGCGCAGCGGCGCGATGCTCTTCTCGATCGACGGGCCGGTGACGAGATTGGCGGCGATGTGCTCGGGCAGGCGCTTCTTCAGCTCGTCCCAGAAACGCTCGTCGGACCAGTCCTCGATCTTCTCGTCGAGCCCGACCTGCAGGTAGTAGCGGCTGCGGGTGTGGGAGCGCATCGAGCACAGGGCGAAGCCGCGCTTGTGGTTGGCGTAGATCAGCTCTTCATGCACCGGTGGCGTCTCCGATAGCAGACCGAGCCAGCCGAAGGGGTAGATCCGTTCGTATTCGGTGATCATGGTGCGCGGCACCGCGGCGCGCGAGGCACCGTGGTAGCCGTCGCAGCCGGCGATGTAGTCGCAGGTGATGCGGGTCTGCTGGCCATCCTTGACGAAGTCGAGCTGCGGCCGGCCATCGAGGAAGCCGGTCGGGTGCACGTCGCGGGTCTCGAAGATCACGGTGATGTTGTCGTCCGCGAGCACCGCGTCGTAGAGGTCCTTGGTCAGCTCGGTCTGGCCGTACACCATCACCTGCTTGCCGCCGGTCAACGCCGCCATGTCGATGCGCTCCTCACGGCCATCGAAGGTCAGCACGATGCCGTCGTGGAGCAGGCCTTCCTTGTCCATGCGCTCGCCGACCTTGGCGCGGCGCATCAGGTCGGCCATGCCTTGTTCGAGGATGCCTGCGCGGATCCGGGCCTCGACGTATTCGCGGGTCTGGCGTTCGAGAATGATGCTGCGGATGCCTGCGAGGCTGAGCAGGCGGGCGAGGCACAGGCCCGAGGGGCCGCCGCCGATGATGCCGACTTGGGTTTGCATGAGTCTCTCTCCTGGTTGGGGATGTCGTCTTGGTGGACGGTTTCAACTATAGGAGGGAAAAACGCTTTCGGCTTGAATTGCTTGAATGAAATGCTTGTACTTTTGGAAACTTTCTCCAGGCTCGGGTAGCATCAGCTGCAGACCTTTCCGGAGCGCGTCGATGATCGAATCCAGGGTGCCTAGCTACAAGCTTTTCGGTGAAACGGAACTGTGGCCCACGCCCGAGCCGGTGCACTACGAAACGATTGCCGAACGGAGTGCGCTGTACGACTGGGAGATCGCGCCGCACAGCCATGATTCGCTGATTCAAATCACTTTTCTCGAGGAAGGCGAGGTACGGATGGTGTTCGAGACAGAAGTCTTCGAGTTGCTTACGCCGTGCCTGGTGATGGTTCCGGCACGGCATATCCACGGTTTCCGCTTTTCGCCTGGCGTGGTCGGGCACGTGCTTACCCTGCCGCGGTCGTTGCTCGGAGAGTTACTTGCACTTTCCGCTGATCTTCGCGGGGCGTTCGACAGCCTGCGTTATCTACCGCTGGCGGGGGATGCGGAGGGCTACGGGCGCATGCGCTTACGCTTCGAGCAGTTCCATCGCGAATATGCCGGCCGCGCACCGGGGCGGATCAGCATGCTGATGGCGATCCTCGGTATCGTCCTGATCGAACTTGCCCGCGCGGGCGGAATCGGCACCGAGCGCACCCCCCAGGACCGGATCCGGCACCGCGTCGAACGCTTCACCGAACTGATCGAAGCCCATTTCCGCGACTGGCAACCGGTCGGTTTCTATGCCGGGCGTCTCGGTGTCTCGGCCCAGCAGCTCAATGCCAGCTGCCGCCGCGAAACCGGCCGCAGCGCGCAGGCGATGATCCACGACCGCCTCCATCTCGAAGCCCGCCGCCTGCTGGCGTATTCCGACCTCGACGTCACCGGCATTGGCTACGCCCTTGGTTTCCGCGATCCCGCGTATTTCTCGCGCTTTTTCCTGCGCCGGCAAGGCGTTCCGCCATCCGAGTTCCGCCGCATCCATGCGGGACGGCAGCCGGCGCCATGAGGCTCCCGCCCCCGGATAAGCAGGGGCGGGCTTGTCGCTGCGGCACGAATCGCCGGCCATCGAAGCCTCCTTCATGCATGTTGTGCATTATTATGCACATAAATATACGCAATGCTATATTTTTGTAGATTTGTGTCATGCGTTCCGATGGAGCGTGCGGCCTGTCCGTCCTCGTCCGTAACGAAGCGGTGCAGCCGGGCGGTGAACGCAGCGGCGGGACCCCGTGATAATCTCCCCGCCCGTCCCGCTTTCCCGTCCCGATCATTCATCGCCCATTCGAGGATTCCCCGATGCCGAAGCTGAAGACCGTTGCCGTGTCCCTTGCCCTGTCCGCCGCCCTGGGCGCCCACGCCGCTGCCCCGATCAAGGTCGGGATGGCGCTCGACATCTCCGGCCCCTTCGCCACCATCGGTGCCGAGACCCGCGACGGCTTCAACCTCGCGATCGAGAAGCTCGGCGGCAAGCTCGGCGGAGTGGAGACCGAGTTCCTGCAGACCGACTTCGCCGGCAACCCGGAACAGGCCAACCAGCTCGTCGCCCGCTACCTGCAGCGCGACAAGATCGACTTCTTTACCGGCCCGGTCGCGTCCAACTCCGCGCTCGCGGTGGGACCGGCGCTGTTCGCCGCCAAGGTGCCGTTCCTGTCGAGCAACCCCGGGCCGAGCCTGTTCGCGGGCAAGCAGTGCAACCCCTACTTCTTCGGCGTCTCGTACCAGAACGACACCTATGACGAGGCCGCGGGCAAGGTCGCCAACGAAAAGGGCTTCAAGAACATGGTCCTGATCGCGCCGAACTACCCGGCGGGCAAGGACCACATCGGCGGCTTCAAGCGCCTGTACAAGGGCGCGGTGAAGGAGGAGATCTACACCAAGGTCGGCCAGATCGACTACGCGGCGGAGATCGCGCAGATCCGCGCGGCCAAGCCGGACGCGGTGTTCGTCTTCCTGCCCGCGGCGATGGGGATCAACTTCATCAAGCAGTACGTCGGCAGCGGGCTGAAGGACATTGCGCTGATCGCGCCGGGCTTCACCGCCGACCAGGATGTCATCGAGGCGGTCGGCGAGCCGACGCTGGGCATGCTGAACACCGCGCATTGGGCCCACGATCTCGACGTGCCCGCCAACAAGGCCTTCGTCGAGGCCTTCGGCAAAAAGTACAACGGCCGCTATCCGACCGTTTACGCAGCGCAGGCCTACGACGTGGTGATGGCGATGGATGCCGCGGTGCGCGAAGTCGGCGGCAAGGTGGCTGATCGTGAGGCGGTGGTCGCGGCGCTGAAGAAGGCGAACTTCAAGTCGGTGCGCGGTGAGTTCAAGTACGGACCGAACAATTTCCCGGTGCAGAACTATTATCTGCGCGTCGTCGACAAGGATGCGAGCGGCAAGCTGACGAACAAGCTCGTCGGCACCGTGCTGGAGAAGCACCAGGACGCCTACGTCGGCGACTGCAAACAGTAAGCGCATCGACTTCAGGCGCGGCGGCGGGGAATCCCGTCGGCCGCGCTTTCATGCCGCACGGCTTTATCCCGTTCTCCCCCCCGATGGATTCGATCTTCGTTTTCGAGCAGCTCCTGAACGGCCTCGGCTACGGCTTGATGCTGTTTCTGCTCGCGGCCGGCCTCACGCTCGTGTTCGGCATCATGGACACCATGAACCTCGCCCACGGCTCGCTCTACATGGCCGGAGCCTACATCGCGGCGCGCGTGCATGAGGCGAGCGGCAGCTTCGCCGCTGCGGTCCTGGTCGCGGTCGCGGCGACGGTGCTGGTGGCCTTCGTGCTCGAAGTGCTGATCGTGAAGAAGCTCTACGCCCGCGACCATCTCGCGCAGGTGATCGCGACCTTCGGTGTGATCCTGATCGCCGACGACGCGGTGAAGGCGATCTGGGGGCCGTCGCCGCTGATGGCGTCGATGCCGGCCGCGCTCGCGGGACCCGTGCAACTGCTGCCCGAACTGCCGTATCCGGCCTACCGGCTGGTGCTGCTGGCGGTGGGGCTGCTGGTTGCGATCGGGTTGTACGTGCTCGTCAATCACACCCGCGTCGGCATGCTCGTGCGCGCGGGGGCATCGAACCGCAGGATGGCGGAATTCATGGGGGTGCGCGTCGGGCGCGTGTTTTCCTTCGTGTTCGCGCTCGGTGCGGCCCTTGCGGCGCTGGCCGGTGCGCTGATGGGGCCGATCAGCGCGGTGCAGATCGGCATGGGCGAGGCAATCCTGATCCCGGCGCTGGTGGTGATCGTGATCGGCGGCATCGGCTCGGTGCGCGGTGCCTTCATCGCCGCGCTGCTGGTCGGGCTGGTCGACACCGCCGGGCGCGCCTTCCTGCCGCCGCTGCTGCGTGCGCTGCTGCCGCCCGCGCTGGCCGCCGATCTGGGGCCGGCGCTCGCCGGCATTGCGATGTACCTGCTGATGGCGGCGGTGCTGATCCTGAAACCGGCGGGGCTGTTCCCCGCGCGCGCCTGAGCGAAGGAGGCTGCATGGAACGATCCGGTCCGGGTGAGGCGCCGCGCACGGCGGGCGCGGTGGAGCAGGGCGGCGGCAGGCCGCCACTGCGGCACGGGGCGTCGTCGCCCGCGCTTGCCGCGCGCCTGCTGCCCTGGGCGCTGTTGCTGGCGCTGGCGCTGCTGCCGCTGCTCGGGCCGCTGTTCGAGCTCGAATACTACGTCGGCTTCGTGCGCCGGCTGCTGATCGTGCTGATCGCCGCCACCAGCCTCAATTTTATCCTCGGCTACGGCGGCATGGCGGCCCTCGGCCATGCCGGGTTCATCGGCGTGGGGGCGTACACGGTGGTCGCCCTGGTCGATGCCGGGATCGACTCGGCCTGGCTGGCGTGGGCGGCGGCGCTGCTGCTGTCGGGGGGTGTGGCGGCGGCAATCGGGGCGGTTTCGCTGCGCACGCGCGGGGTGTATTTTCTGATGATCACGCTGGCGTTCGCCCAGATGCTGTACTACCTCGCGGTGTCGCTGAGCACCTATGGCGGTGATGACGGCTACGGCCTGTATGTCCCGCTCGCGTTTGGCGGCGGACTCGGCACCGGTCACGCGCACGCCTTCTTCTGGGTGGTGCTGGCGATCGCGGCGCTGGTGTTCGCGTTCGCCAGCCGGCTCGCCGGATCGCGCTTCGGCTACGCGCTGATGGGGATCCGCGACAATGAAACGCGCATGGTCGCGCTCGGCTACCCGGTGTTCCGCCTCAAGCTCGTCGCCTTCACCGGCGCCGGCGCGCTGGCCGGGCTGGCCGGTGCGCTGCTCGCCAGTCACAGCAATTTCGTCAGCCCCTCGTTGATGCACTGGACCGAATCCGCGCTGCTGCTCGTCATGGTCGTGGTCGGCGGCCTGGGCCGGCGCTGGGGGGCGGTGCTCGGGGTGACGGTGTGGCTGGTACTCGCCGAGGCGCTGAAAGTCTGGACCGAATACTGGCACTGGCCGCTCGGCGTGCTCTTGCTGGTGGTCGTCTTCTTTGCGCCGCGCGGCCTGGCGGCGCTCGCCGAGCACAGGAGGGTAGTCCAGTGAGCGCGCCCGTGCGGCCGTCCGAAGGAAAGCGCTCACCGCCCCTGGGGAGGGGCGCGCGCAGCGACAGGAGGGGCGTCCGGTGAGCCTGTTCGTCGCCGACCGCCTGGTCAAGCGCTTCGGCGGCCTGCTCGCCACCGATGCGGTCAGCCTGGCCGTCGATCACGGTGAAGTCCATGCCCTGATCGGTCCCAACGGGGCGGGCAAGACCACGCTGGTCAATCTGATTTCCGGCCTGTTGCCAGCGGACGCCGGCCGTTTGGTGCTCGATGGGGTCGAGCTGACGGCGATGGCGCCGCACCGGCGGGTGCAGCATGGTTTGTCGCGGTGTTTCCAGATCACCAGCGTGTTCGGTGGGCGCAGCGTGTTCGATAACCTGCTGCTCGCGGTACAGGCCCATGCCGGCTCGAGCTTCCGCTTCCTGCGCCGGCGCGCGGCCGAAACCGGTTTGCACCGGCAGGCGCTCGAGCTGGCGCAGACGCTGGGGCTGGAGACGGTTTTGCACCGGGTGGCGGCAACCCTGCCGCACGGCCTCCAGCGTCGGCTCGATCTTGCCCTCGCGCTCGCCGCGCGGCCCAAGCTGCTGCTGCTCGACGAGCCGATGGCGGGCATGGGGCCGGACGATTCGCAGCAGATGGTGGCACTGATCGGGCGCCTGCGCGAACGCACCGCGATCCTGCTGATCGAGCACGACATGGATGCGGTGTTCCAGCTCGCCGACCGCATCTCGGTGCTCGACTACGGACGCGTGCTGGCTTGCGGTGATCCCGCGTCGATCCGCGCCCATCCGCAAGTGCGGGCGGTGTATCTCGGCACCGAGGAGGGTATGTGAACGACCAGTCGCTACTGGCCGGCCGCGGCCTGGAGGCCGGCTACGGCCCCAGCCAGGTCCTGTTCGGGCTCGATCTGGAGATTCGTGCCGGCGAGGTCGTGACCCTGCTCGGGCGCAACGGCATGGGCAAGAGCACCACGATCAAGACCCTGATCGGCGGCCTGCCGCTGCGTCGCGGCGAGGTCCGCTTTGGTGGCCGGCCGATCCATGGCCTGAGCGCCGATGCCATCGCCCGTCTCGGGGTGGCGGTGGTGCCGGAGGGACGGCAGTGCTTTCCCAATCTGACCGTGCGCGAGCACCTGATCGCCTTTGCCGACCGGCGCAACGACAGCGCCGCGCCATGGACGCTGGAGCGGTTGTACGCGCTGTTTCCGCGCCTGCGCGAGCGGGCCGGGCACATGGGCAACGAGCTCTCCGGCGGCGAGCAGCAGATGCTGGCGATCGCGCGCGCGCTGTCGACCAATCCACGCCTGCTGATCCTCGACGAAGCCACCGAAGGCCTCGCCCCGGTGATCCGCGAGGAAATCTGGCAGTGCCTGGCGCAGCTCAAGGCCGCCGGCCAGACCACGCTGGTGGTGGACAAGTACGTCGAGCGCCTGCTCCGTCTGGCCGACCGCCACTTCATCCTCGAGCGCGGGCGTATCGTGTGGCACGGCAGCTCGGCCGAGCTCGATGCCGATCGCGCCCTGTGGCACCGCTACCTCGGCGTGTAGCGACCCCGTCCGCTCCCGCCGGCGGCCGGCAAGGCGGGTGTGTCACCGGCTGCGGGCGATCGCCGGGTACCCCGCCAAAGCCGGAGCGGGCGTGGCGATCGGCTCAGGCGCGGGCCACTTCGGCCAGCAGCCACTCGCGGAAACGGGTCAGCGCCGGGCGCTCGGCCTTGCGCTCGGGCACGATCAGGTAATAGGCGCGCGTGCTCGGGAAGCTGCAGTCGCAGGGAGTCATCAGGCTGCCGGCGGCCAGTTCGTGCTGGATCAGGAAGGGTGGGATCAGGGCGACGCCCATGCGCTCGATGGCGGCCTGGGCGAGCATCGAAAAAAGCTCGAGGCGCATGCCCGCCATGTCCTGGTCGGTATTCACTTTGGCCGATTCGAACCAGTGGCGCCAGGCGTAGGGGCGGGTGGTCTGCTGCAGCAGCGGCAGGCGGGCGATCTCCGCCGGCGACATCTGCGCGCGTGCGCCCGGAAGGGCAGGGCTGCACACCGGGACCGGATATTCGCGCATCAGGAAGTGCGCCTCGGTACCGGGCCAGCCGGCATCGCCGAAGTAGATCGCGGCATCGTATTCGGTCTGATCGAAGAGGAAGGGGCGGGTCTGGGTGCTCATGTTCACCACCACTTCGGGGTTCTGCTGCTGGAAGCCGGAGAGGCGGGGAATCAGCCAGCGGGTGGCGAAAGTCGGCACCACGGCGAGGTCGAGCGTGGTGCCGGTGCCGTGGTGGGCCATCACCGACAAGGTGTCGCGCTCGATCGCATCGAGCCGGGGGGCGATCTGGCGGCTGTAGCTCAGCCCCGCTTCGGTCAGCTGCACGCCGCGCCGGGTGCGGCGGAACAGGGCGACGCCGAGGAAACTTTCCAGCGTGCCGATCTGGCGGCAGATCGCGCTCTGGGTCAGCGCGAGTTCCTCCGCGGCGCGGGTGAAACTTTCATGCCGGGCGGCGGCTTCGAAGGCGAGGAGGGCCGCGGTGCTGGGGATTTTTTTGCGCATGGACCGTGGGGATGCTTCACGGAGTGAATTAAATGCACAGATTACTTCATAAATATCGCTTGAAACCAGGGTGAACGAGCAATAATATGCGTTCCACGCACAGGCAGGCGCCTGCAAACGACACTGGAACGCAACAGGAGATAGGCATGGCTTCGAACAAGGCGACGTTCAACTGGGAAGATCCGCTGCTGCTGGACCTTCAGCTCACCGAAACCGAACGCATGGTGCGCGATACCGCCCGTGCCTATTGCCAGGAGCAGCTCCTGCCGCGCGTGCAGGAAGCCTTCCGCCACGAGAAGACCGACCCCGCGATCTTCCGCGAGATGGGCGAACTCGGCCTGCTCGGCCCGACCATCCCCGAGCAGTACGGCGGCTCGGACATGAACTACGTCTGCTACGGCCTGATCGCGCGTGAAGTCGAGCGCGTCGACTCCGGCTACCGTTCCATGATGAGCGTGCAGAGCTCGCTGGTGATGGTGCCGATCAACGAATTCGGCACCGAAGCCCAGAAGCAGAAGTACCTGCCCAAGCTCGCCACCGGCGAATGGATCGGCTGCTTCGGCCTGACCGAGCCGAACCACGGCTCCGACCCGGGCAGCATGGTCACCCGCGCCAAGAAGGTCGCTGGCGGCTACAGCCTGTCGGGCAGCAAGATGTGGATCACCAACAGCCCGATCGCCGACGTGTTCGTGGTGTGGGCCAAAGACGACGAAGGCCAGATCCGCGGCTTCATCCTCGAGAAGGGTGCCAAGGGCCTGTCCGCCCCCGCGATCCACGGCAAGGTCGGCCTGCGCGCCTCGATCACCGGCGAGATCGTCATGGACGAAGTCTTCGTCCCGGAAGAAAACGCCTTCCCCGATGTGCGCGGCCTGAAGGGCCCCTTCACCTGCCTGAACTCGGCCCGCTTCGGCATCGCCTGGGGCGCGCTCGGCGCCGCCGAGGCCTGCTACGAGACCGCGCGCCAGTACGTGCTCGACCGCAAGCAGTTCGGTCGCCCGCTCGCCGCCAACCAGCTCATCCAGAAGAAGCTCGCCGACATGCTGACCGAAATCACCCTCGGCCTGCAGACCGTGCTGCGCGTCGGCCGGATGAAGGACGAAGGCATCGCCCCGGTCGAGATCACCTCGATCGTCAAGCGCAACTCCTGCGGCAAGGCCCTGGACATCGCCCGCGTCGCCCGCGACATGCTCGGCGGCAACGGCATCTCGGACGAGTTCTGCGTCGCCCGCCACCTGGTGAACCTGGAAGTGGTCAACACCTACGAAGGCACGCACGACGTCCATGCGCTGATCCTCGGCCGCGCCATCACCGGCATCGCCGCCTTCAGCAACTGAGTCGCAGCGAACGCATCATGCCCGGCGCCCTCTCTCACCTCCGCATCCTCGATCTGTCGCGCATCCTCGCCGGCCCCTGGGCCGGGCAGATGCTGGCCGACCTCGGCGCCGACGTAATCAAGGTCGAGCGTCCGGGGGTCGGCGACGACACCCGCGGCTGGGGGCCGCCGTGGCTCAAGGACGAGCAGGGGGCGGAGACCTCGGTCGCCGCCTACTACCTGTGCGCCAACCGCAACAAGCGCTCGATCACGATCGACATCACCCGCCCGGAAGGGCAGGCGCTGGTGAGGAAGCTCGCCGCCGAGTCCGATGTCGTGCTGGAGAACTTCAAGGCCGGCGGCCTCAAGCAGTACGGCCTCGACTACGACAGCCTGAAGGCGGTCAATCCGCGCCTGGTCTACTGCTCGATCACCGGCTTCGGTCAGGACGGACCGTACGCGCCGCGCGCCGGCTACGACTTCCTGATCCAGGGCCTGGGCGGGCTGATGAGCCTCACCGGCCGCCCCGACGGCGAGGAAGGCGGCGGACCGATGAAGGTCGGCGTGGCGCTGACCGACATCCTCACCGGCCTGTACGCGACCAACGCCGTGCTTGCGGCGCTGGCCTGGCGGGACAAGAGCGGCGAAGGGCAGTACATCGACCTCGCCCTGCTCGATGTCCAGATCGCCTGCCTGGCCAACCAGGCGATGAACTATCTCGCCACCGGGCAGAACCCGAAGCGGCTGGGCAATGCGCATCCGAATATCGTGCCCTACCAGGATTTCCCGACCGCCGACGGCTACATGATCCTGGCGATCGGCAACGACGGCCAGTTCGCCCGCTTCTGCGAGGCGGCCGGACAGCCGGCGCTGGCCGCCGACCCCCGCTTCGCCACCAACCGGGCGCGGGTGGAAAACCGTGCGGCGCTGATTCCGCTGCTCAAAAAACTGACGGTCGAGCGCAACACCGCCGACTGGATCGCCATGCTCGAGGCGCTCGCCGTGCCCTGCGGGCCGATCAACACCCTGGCCGACGTCTTTGCCGACCCGCAGGTGCTGGCGCGCGGGATGAAGGTGACGATGCCGCACCCGGCCGCCGGGAGCGTGCCGCAGGTGGCGAACCCGATGAAGCTGTCGGCCACCCCGGTCGACTACCGTCTGCCGCCGCCGATGCTCGGTGAGCACACCGAGGCCATACTGGCTGGAACGCTCGGCCTCGACGCCGAAACCATCGCAGGCCTGCGCGCAAGCGGCGTGGTCTGAAACAACAGATTGAAGGAGAACCTGCCTTGAAGATTCTGGTACCTGTCAAACGCGTGGTCGACTACAACGTCAAGGTGCGCGTGAAGGCCGACGGCAGCGGCGTGGACATCGCCAACGTCAAGATGAGCATGAACCCGTTCGACGAGATCGCGGTGGAAGAGGCGGTGCGGCTGAAGGAAGCCGGGGTGGCGAGCGAAGTGGTGGCGGTGACCTGCGGCCTCGGCGCGTGCCAGGAGACCCTGCGCGCGGCGATGGCGATCGGTGCCGACCGCGGCATCCTGGTGGAAACGGACGTCGAGCTGCAGCCGCTGGCGGTGGCCAAGCTGCTGAAGGCGGTGTGCGACAAGGAAGCGCCGAACCTGGTGATCTGCGGCAAGCAGGCGATCGACGACGACGCCAACCAGACCGGGCAGATGCTGGCGGCGCTGGCGGGCTGGCCGCAGGCGACCTTCGCCTCGAAGCTGGTGCTCGAAGGCGGCCGTGCGCAGGTCACGCGCGAGATCGACGGCGGGCTGGAAACCCTGTCGGTGAGCCTGCCGGCGGTGGTCACCACCGACCTGCGCCTCAACGAGCCGCGCTACGCCACTCTCCCCAACATCATGAAGGCGAAGAAAAAGCCGCTCGACACGGTCAAGCCGGCCGAGCTGGGCGTCGATGTGGCGCCGCGCCTCACCACGCTGAGCGTGTCCGAGCCGCCCAAGCGCAGCGCGGGCGAGCGCGTCGCCGACGTCGCGCAGCTGGTCGACAAACTGAAGAACGTAGCGAAGGTGATCTGAACATGCCGATTCTCGTCATTGCCGAACACGACAACCATTCGATCAAGGCCGCCACCCTCAACACCGTGAGCGCGGCGGCGAAGCTGGGCACGCTGCTGGCCACGGACATCCACGTCCTGGTGGCCGGTGCCGGCTGCGGCGCGGCGGCCGAGGCGGCGGCGAAGATCGCCGGCGTGGCCAAGCTGCGGGTGTGCGATGCGCCGCACTACGAGGCGCAGACCGCGGAGAACGTCGCCGAGCTGGTGAAGGGGCTCGCCGGCGACTACAGCCACGTGCTCGTCCCGGCCACCTCGGCGGGCAAGAACATGCTGCCGCGGGTGGCGGCGCTGCTCGACGTTGCCCAGATCAGCGACATCGTCGCGATCGAAGCGGCCGATACCTTCGTGCGTCCGATCTACGCCGGCAACGCCCTCGCCACGGTCAAGAGCGCCGATGCGATCAAGCTCATCACCGTGCGCACCACCGCGTTCGATGCCGCGGGCGAGGGGAGTGCCGCCCCGATCGAGGCGGTCGCCGCTGCAGCCGACCTGGGCGTTGCAGCCCTGGTCGGGCGCGAAATCACCAAGAGCGCCCGCCCCGAGCTGGGGGCGGCGAAGATCATCGTCTCCGGCGGTCGCGGCCTGGGCAGCGGCGAGAACTACCACGCCCTGCTCGAGCCACTCGCCGACAAGCTCGGCGCCGCGCTCGGCGCCAGCCGCGCCGCGGTCGATGCCGGCTACGTGCCCAACGACTACCAGGTCGGCCAGACCGGCAAGATCGTCGCCCCCCAGCTCTACATCGCAATCGGCATTTCGGGCGCGATCCAGCACCTGGCCGGGATGAAGGACTCGAAGGTGATCGTGGCGATCAACAAGGACCCCGAAGCGCCGATCTTCCAGGTCGCCGACTACGGCCTGGTCGGCGACCTGTTCGAGATCGTCCCCGAACTGGCTGCAGCCATCTGAATTTTTAACGGTTTTTTTCCCTCTCCCTCTCCGCGGCATGCTCAGGCCAGTCTGGCCTGGCTGCCGCTTTTTTTTTTGCTGTTCACCGCGCGAGGGGCCGCGTTGCACGGCACGCCAAGGGTCCGCGCCCCGGCTCGCGGTGTGCAAGCGGATTGGGGTTTACCGGGCATTTATCCCATAATTGGCGCCCGAGTCTTCCGCGCGTCGTCGTCACCGGTGAACATACGAAACAGTATCGTCAGCAGGTACTTCCTGGTTTCCCTGCTGGGCGCCGTGCTGCCCATGGTGGTGGTCGCCGCGCTCTACGACCGTTATGCGAGCGCGCTGCTCGACCAGATCACCGGGGAGCGCCTGAGTGCCCAGCTGACCGCGACGGCAAGCCGGTTGACGGCGTTTTTCGATGTCCGCGTCTATCAGATCGAGACGCTCTCGAATCACCCCGCCTTGCCCTATCTGGTCCAGCAGCGGACTTCCCGCTCCGATACCGAGCTCGAGGCGCTGCTGCGTCTCGAGGCGGATGTTCCCGACCTGTATGGAATCCTGCTGTTCGACCCCGCGGGAGCGCTGACCCGCATCGTCGCCGGGCAGGCCGCGTCGGGCGCACCGTACTGGAGCGGCTTGTCCTTCGACCTCGCCAGGCTGCCGGTGATGAAGGCGGTATCGGGTGACGTCGATGTGGTCGGGCCGGTCGCGCCGGACGACGGCAGTTCGGGCTGGTTCCTGATCCGTCAGCCCCTGCGCCGGTCTGCCATCGGCGAAGAGTCGGGGAGCATCGCCTTGCATGTGCGGCTGGCGTCGGTGACCGAGCTGCTGGGCAGCGCCTCGCTCGCCGGCATCGTGCAGCCGGTGCTGAAGACGCCGCGCGGCTACTTCAACGTGGTCGGGCAGGCGGTCACGCCCAGCCGGCAGATGGTCGCCGGGCCCGAGGTGCTGCCGGGCTGGCAGCCGATGCTGGTGATCGACCCCGATCAGCTGTTTCGCCCCTTCATCACCGCGCAGAAGAGTCTGTTTCTCGTCAGCCTGGTGTCGATCGCCGTGATCACGCTGCTGTTCGCGCGGCTGGCCGCGCGCCTGCGGCGCCGGGTCGACCGCCTCACCCTCGGTGCCGATGCGGTGGCGGCGGGAAACCTGGACTACCGCATCGCTACCCGGGGCGGCGACGAGATCGACGCCGTGGGGGCGGCGTTCAACAGCATGGCCGAGCGGCTGCAGGCGCTGATTGCACGCACCGTGCGGGTCGAACGGCTGGCGGTGCTGGGGGAGTTCGCTACCGGCGTCGCCCACGAGATCCGCAATCCGCTGGCGACGATCAAGACCACCGTGCAGGCGCTGGCCCGCGGCGAGAAGGACCGGGAGCGCGGCGAACTGCTCCAGGACGTCGGTGCGGAAATCGACCGCCTGAACCGGGTCATGGGGGACTTGCTCGAATTCGGCCGTCCTCGTCCGCCCGAGCTCGCTCCCGTGCCGGCCGCCGGGCTGCTGGCGCGCATCGAGGCGCTGATGGCGGCGCCGGCGCACGAGGCGGGCGTCGTGCTGAGGGTCGATGGCGCGACCGACATCGTGCTCCATGCCGACCGCGACCAGCTGATCCAGGTGATCGTCAATCTGGTCATCAACGCCGTCCAGGCCACGCCGGCCGGTGGCAGCGTGAGGGTGCGCGCGATCCGCACGGGGCGGGAAGCCGGCATCGAGGTGCGGGACACCGGCGCCGGCATCGCCGAGGCTCACCTGGCACGGATCACCGATCCCTTTTTCACCACCAAGCCCAAGGGAACCGGCCTCGGGCTGAGCATCGCGCGCCAGCTCGCGGAGCTGCAGGGCGGGCGCCTGGAGATCGGCAGCGCCCCCGGGGCGGGGACGACGGTCCGACTCATCGTGCCGATGGAGAAACACGAGCCGTGAGTGCGATCCTGATCATCGACGACGAACTGGCGCTGGTCCGTTCCCTGAGCTTCGCGCTCAAGAACGAGGGCTACGCCGTGCATGGCGCCCACACCGGCGCGCAGGGGCTGGCCGCGGTCGGCACGGTGCAGCCGGCGGCGGTGCTGCTGGACCTGCGCCTGCCCGACATGTCCGGCCTGGACGTGCTCGACCGCCTGCTGCACGACCAGCCCGAGCTGCCGGTGATCATGATCTCGGCCCACGGTGATACCCGCGCCGCGGTCCAGGCGGTGAAGAAGGGCGCGGCCGATTACCTGAGCAAGCCGTTCGAGCTCGACGACCTGTTCCATGTGATCGCCTCGGTGCTCGAACGTCAGCGCATGAGCAGCGAAATCAGCTTCCATCGTCAGGCCGTGGTGGGTTCCGGCGAACTCGTCGGGCAGAGCGCGGCGATGCGCGAACTGGGCGACACCATCGGCCGCGTCGCTGCCAGCAGCTCCGGGCGCGTCCTGCTGCTCGGCGAATCGGGCACCGGCAAGGCGCTGGTGGCGCGCGCGGTCCATGCCGGCAGCGCCCGCGCGGGCGGGCCGTTCATCGAGGTCAACTGCGCGTCGCTGCCCGAACAGCTGATCGAGGCGGAATTGTTCGGTGCCGAGAAGGGGGCGTACACCGGCGCTCACCAGAAGCGCACCGGGCTGGTCGCGCTCGCCGACGGCGGCACCCTCTTTCTCGACGAGATCGGTGAGCTGCCGCTGGCGCTGCAGGCGAAGTTCCTCCATTTTCTCGAGGATGGCAGTTACCGGCCGATCGGTTCGGGGCGCGCGCTCGATACCGACGTGCGCGTCGTCGCCGCGACCAACCGCGATCTGGCGCAGGAAGTCAGGCTTGGGCGCTTCCGCGAGGATCTGTACTACCGCCTGAACGTGATCCAGCTGCGCATCCCGCCGCTGCGTGAGCGCGGGGCGGACATCGTCGAGCTCGCGCGGCACTTTGCCCAACGTTATGCGCGCGAAGAACATTGCCCGCCGATCCGCTTCTCCGACGAGACCGGACAGGTGCTGCTCGCCTATCCGTGGCCCGGCAACGTCCGCGAGCTGAAGAACCTCGTCGAGCGCCTGACCATCCTGCTGCCTGGCCGGCTGATCGTGCCCTCCGAGCTGCCGCACGAGATCACCGCCACGGCTCCCGCTCTTGCGCCGCCGGCCCGGTTCGCCGTGGAGGCCAATGGGGCCGGCGCGCGACCGATCGAGCATCAGCTCGCCGCAGCGGAGCGCAAGCTCCTCGAAGACGCCTTGTCCCGGGCCGGCGGCCAGAAGGGCCGGGCTGCGGAAATCCTCGGCATTTCCCGCCACGCGCTCAAGCGTCGCCTGCAGCGTCTCGGTCTGTGATGAGCGCAATCCGCGCATGAGCGCGCGCGCATGAGCGGATTGCGCTCATGCGCGCCGCGGCGGCGTGCCGCCAGCCTCCGACCGAACCGGGTCGGATTCCTCTGAGTTCCAGTCGCCATGCGGCCTGGCGGAATTTTCCGGCAGGCTGGCATGGCCTTTGCTTTTACCTTTCACAAAGTCGCCGTGGCCTCGAGCCCGAAGCGACGCCATGAGGAGATGTCACCGTGAATCAGCCATGCGCCCGATTCGATTCCCTGTTTGCGATCTGCCGGCGTGCCCTGCCCGCGCTGGCGGTGCTCGCCCTGAGCACCCCGGCCGCGGCCCGGGTGGAGGTCGGGAGCGCGGCGGCGGAAGCTGAAGTCACGGTCGGCTGCATGTTCCCGATGACCGGGCGGGCTGCCATCTACGGGCGCGACAGCATCGCCGGAATCAAGCTCGCGCTCGCCGACCTCGCGTCGCAGGATGCCTCGACGCCCAGGCTCAGGGTGCTGGTCGACGACACGCGCTCGAAGGCGTCCTACGCCGTCCGCATTGCAGAGGACTTCATCCGGCGCGACCAGGCCCGTTTCCTGTGCGGCATGGTCAGTTCGGGCGTCGCCCATGCGGTCAGCCAGGTTGCACTCGAGCGCAAGGTGATCCTGGTCGGCACCGATCACGCCTCCTCCCGGCTCACCATCGAGGCCTTCCACAAGTACTACTTCCGGGTGTCGAACGACTCCTACATCTCGATGGCGGCCGGCGCCCACTACCTGGCCGAGCTGCAGCAAAAGACGGGCTGGAAGCGGCTCGCCTTCATCGGTCCGGATTACGACTACGGCCACGTCTCGTGGAACGACCTGAAGAGCAACTTCGAGCGCCTCGGCGTGCGCTTCGAGCTCGTCGGCACGTTCTGGCCCAAGCTCTACGAGCCCGACTATTCGGCCTACATCGAGGCGCTGATGCAGGCTGGACCGGACATCGTGGTGACGGCGCTGTGGGGGGGCGATTTCATCGCTTTCCTGAAGCAGGCGGCGACGACGGATTTCTTCAGGAAGATCCGCCTCGCCAACTTCGATACCGGGGCCAATTACGAGGTCATGGTGGCGCTCGGCGACCAGCCGCCGCCGGGGCTGATCGTCTCCGCCCGCCACCACAACAACTGGCCCGACACCGAGCGCAACCGCCGCTTCGTCGAGGCTTTCCACCGTGCCGAAGGGCGCTACCCGACCTATGCCGCGCAGGGTGCCTACAGCGGAATCCTGGCGATCGCGGCGGCGATCCGCAAAGCCGGCGCCGGGGCGGACAGCGACGCCCTGGTGGCGGCGATGGAAGGCCTCCGGCTCCAGTTGCCCGAAGACCCGGAGGGCTTCACCTCGTGGATCGATCCCGACACCCACCAGATCGTGCAGATGCAGGCCGTCGGCGAAGTCGTGCCCGACGCCTCCTTTCCGCCCGCGCGGGTGATGGCGGGCAAGTGGCGCGTGTATCGCGCCGAAGACCTGATGCCGGCACCGGCGCTCGTTCGCGAGCGCCGGGCACAGGCCAGGGGTACAGCAGCTTCATTGCCGTGACAACAACGGCCCATCCAGGAGGAAGTTTTCGATGAAAAAAGGACTCACCCGTATCGCCCCCTCGCTGACCGCCGCCGCCGTGGCCGCCGCGTTTTCGCTCGCCGCGCCGGCCCAGGCGGCCGACAACGGCAAGTTTCGCATCGGTGTCGTCACCTTCCTGTCGGGCGGCGCAGCGGGCCCGTTCGGCGTGCCTTCGCTCAATGGCGCGAAGGTGATGGTGGAGGCGCTGAATGCGGCCAAGGTACCCGCGCCTTACGGGCTGAAGGGGATCAACGGCGTCGACATCGAGGTGATCGAGGTCGATGAGAACGGCGGCGCCTCGAAGCAGGTGGAAGAGTTCCGCAACCTCGCCCAGCGCCACAAGGTCGATGCGGTGATCGGCTACATCTCCTCCGGTGACTGCCTGGCGGTGGCCCCGGTCGCCGAAGAGCTGAAGATGCCCACCGTGCTGTTCGATTGCGGCACTTCGCGCCTGTTCGAGGAAAACAAGAACCCGGCCTACGTCTTCCGCACCGGTCTCGATGCGGCGATCGACAACATCGGCGCGGCGCGTTACCTGGTCGACAGCGGGCGCAAGATCGAATCGGTGGCGAGCATCCAGCAGAACTACGCCTGGGGGCACGATTCCTGGGGCGACTTCTCGGCCGCGATCAAGCAGCTCGAGCCCGGCGTCAAGGTGGCGACCGAGCAGCTCCCGAAGCTGTTCCAGGGCCAGTACGGCGCCGAAATCTCGGCGATCAGCGTGAGCAAGCCCGACGTCATCCACAGCAGCTTCTGGGGCGGCGACATGGAGGCGTTCGTGCTGCAGGGCTCGGCGCGCGGCCTGTTCGACAAGCGCACCGCGGTGCTGACCTGCGGCGAATCGGCGCTCGACCGCTTCAAGGGTCAGGCCCCCAATGGCCTGGTGATCGGCGCGCGCGGGCCGTTCGGTGCGTTCGCGCCGGATACCGTGCTCAGCAACTGGTTCCGCGAGGCCTATCGCGCGAAGGCCGAGATCGACCCGACCTATCCCGCCTACAAGATGGCGCAGGCGATCCTCGGCCTGAAGGCCGCGGTGGAAAAGGCCGCCGCCAAGCCGGGCGAGATTCCGGCCAAGGAGGCGATCGTCGCCAGCTTCAAGGGGCTTAGCTTCGAGTCGGTCTCGGGCACGGTGCAGATGGCGCGCGCCGGCGGCCACCAGGCGCTGCAGGGCATCGCCTATGGCGAATACCGGTTCGACGCCAAGACCGGCAAGGCTACCGTGGCCAATGTCAAAGCCTACGGCGGCGAGTGCGTGACCCCGCCCGACGGCACGTCGGCGAGCGAGTGGATCAAGGCCGGATTCCCGGGCGCGCAGTGTAACTGAGGCACGGCGGCAGGACCCGGCTGGCGGCAAGGCCGCCGGGTCCTTTTGTCCCCTTTCGTTTTCTCTGTTTCACCCATTTCCGTCCCACCCACTCTCACCGGAGCAACGAGCATGACCACGCTCTATGCAATCCTGATCGACGGGATGATCTACGCCTCCTGGCTGTTCCTGGTGGCGGCCGGTCTGACCGTCATCTACGGGGTGATGCGCATCCTCAACATGGCCCATGGCAGCTTCTACGCCATCGGTGCCTACACCGGCGCAGCGCTCGTCGGCTGGTATTTCGCTGGCGGCGACGGCGCCCCCTACTGGAGCTATGTCCTGCTGCTGGTCGCCGCCCTCGGCTCCGGCCTGCTGGTTGGCTGGCTGGTCGAGCAGGGGCTGCTGCAGTTCATGTACAAGCGTGACGAACTGCTGATGGTGATCATCACCTACGCGCTGCTGCTGATCCTCGAGGACACCACCAAGCTGATCTTCGGCGTCGATCCTTATTTCACCTACCAGCCCTACAGCCTGCTCGGGCGCAGTGACATCGGCGGGCTCACCTTCGCCAACTACGACCTGCTGCTGATCCTGGTGTCGGTGCTGATCGGTGCCGGCTGCTGGCTGATCCTGAACCGTACCCACACCGGCAAGGTGCTGCGCGCGGTGATCCAGGACCGCGAGATCGCCGTCGCCATGGGGGTGAACGTGAAGCTGATGTTCGCCCTCACCTTCGTCGTCGGCACCACGCTCGGAACGCTCGCCGGGGCGCTCACCGCGCCGGCGATCTCGGTGTCGCCCGGCATCGGCGTGGAAGTGATCGTGCTCGCCTTCGCGGTGGTCGTCGTCGGCGGCCTGGGCAGCATCGAGGGCGCCATCGTCGGCGCGCTGCTGGTCGGGCTGACGCGCTCGGTCGCGGTGCATCTGGCACCCGAGGTCGAGCTGTTCGTGATCTATGGCGTCATGTCCCTGGTGCTTGCGGTACGGCCGCAGGGGCTGTTCGGGCGCAATCTGGCGAGGAAAATCTGATGTTCAAAGCGGAAAAAACCGAAGTCTGGCTGATCGCTGCCACCCTCGGCCTCATCGTGGCCGGGTTCGTGATGCCCAACTGGCTCGCCTTCATCCTCACCCTGGCGATCGCCAAGGCCCTGGTGGTGCAAGGCGTGGTGATGCAGATGCGCGCCGGGCTGGTGTCCTTCGGCCAGGGCTTGTTCTTCTGCATCGGCGGCTACAGCGTGGGGATGGGCGGTGCCTTTCTCGACATCCACGACGTCTTCGTGCTGCTCGGCCTGGGGGTGGCGGTGGCCGTCGCGGCGGCGGCGGTGCTCGGCCTGCTGATGACGCGCTACCGCGACATCTTCTTCGCGATGCTGTCGCTGGCGTTCTCGATGATCCTGTACGGGCTGATCGTGAAGAACCCGGCGCTGGGCTCGACCGACGGCTTCAACGTGCATGCGCCGACCTTCCTCGGCTGGGCGCCGGGGGGCGAGGACCAGAAGCTGGCGCTCTTCGTGCTGACCGTGGTCGTCGCCGGCGTGCTCGCGCTGGCGCTCAACCGCTACCTGCGCTCGGGCCTCGGTGGGGTCAGCGAGGCGATCAAGGAAAACGAGATCCGGGTCGAGTTCCTCGGCCTGTCGCCGCGCTGGATCCTCTACGCCAACTACCTGTTCGCGGCCGGCATCTCCGCGGTGGGCGGCGCGCTCACCGCGTTCGCCACCGGACACGTCGATCCGGAAATGGCGTTCTGGACCACCTCCGGCGAGTTCGTCTTCATCGCCTTGCTTGGCGGTACCGCGCACGTCGCCGCGCCCTTCATCGCCGCCGTGCTGTTCGCCCTGGTGCGCACCTACGCGCTCGAGCTGGCGCCGCATTCGTGGCAGATGATCCTCGGCTTCGTCCTGCTGGGCATCATCGTGTTCCTGCCCAAGGGGCTGTGGAGCCTGGTTGCGGGCAAGCGGAGGGCGGCGGCATGAGCGCGATCCTCGAAACCCGCAGCCTCAACCGCAGCTTTGGTGCGGTCACCGCGGCGCGCGAGCTCAACGTGCGGATCGACAAGGGCGAAGTCGTCGGCGTGATCGGCTCGAACGGCGCCGGCAAGACCACCTTCATCAACATGGTGACCGGCTACCTGCCGCCTTCGTCGGGCGAGATCCTCTTCGAAGGGCGCTCCATCGTCGGCCAGCCGCCGCGCCAGATCATCCGTGGCGGCATGACGCGCTCGTTCCAGATGGCGCAGCTGTTCCCCGAGCTCAGCGTGCTCGACAACCTGCTGATCGCGCTGGTGGCGGCCGAAAGCGCCCGCCCGCCGTTCTTCGCCCGGCTGCACACGCCCGCACGCATCGCCCGCGCCGACGAAATCCTCGCCGAGTTCGCGGTCGAGCGTTACCGCGATGCCATCGTGCGTGCCGTGCCGCAGGGTGCGCGCAAGCTGATCGACATCGCCATGGCGCTGATCGGCAAGCCGCGCATGCTGCTCCTCGACGAACCGACCAGCGGCGTCAGCGTGGAAGAAAAGTTCCCGTTGATGGACACCGTGATGAGGGCGGTGCGCCACCACGGCGTGACCGTGCTCTTCGTCGAGCACGACATGGAGATCGTCGAGCGCTACGTGTCGCGCGTGCTCGCCTTCTACAGCGGGGAAATCATCAGCGATGGCAGCCCGGCGGCGGTGTTTGCCGACAGCCGGGTTCAGGAACTGGTCATCGGCCATGGCCGGCCGGCGGCGGCGCGCGAACGGAGGGTAGCATGACACTGGAAATTCGAGGGCTGAACGTATCGATCGACCGCATCCCGATCCTGCGCGAGGTGACGATGGCAGTCCCCGCGGGCGCGATGGTCGGCCTGATCGGCCGCAACGGCGCCGGCAAGACTACCCTGATGCGCAGCATCATGGGGCTGCTGGCGGGCGATTCGGGCACGATCCGCATCGACGGCGAGGACATGACGAACGTGCCCGGTTACAAACGCGCCGCCCTCGGCGTGAGCTACATGCCCGAAGACCGGCGGCTGATTCCCGAACTCACCGTGGAGGAGAACATCCTGATGCCGGCGTGGGCGAACGGCATCCGGGATGCCGCCGAGCGCCTGGACTGGATCTACGGCCTGATGCCCGAAGTCCGCGAGTTCCGCGACCGGCGCGCGCTGCAGTTGAGCGGAGGGCAGCAGAAGCTGGTCGCGCTGGCCCGCGCCCTGATGCCGGGGCGCCGCCTGCTGCTGCTCGACGAGCCCTTTGAGGGCGTCGCCCCGGTGCTCTCCCGCCGCCTGACCGAAGTCATCGCCGAACTGCGCAACGAGGGCATGTCCGTCGTGCTCTCGGAATCCGATGACGTCCACTCCGCCGACCTCGTCGACCGCAGCTATCGCATCGAGCGTGGCGTGGTCGAGGCCGCCTGATCCGCCCAGAAGGAAGCGACCATGACTCATTTCGTGTTTGAAACCACCCCGCGCATCGTGTGCGAACCCGGCGCCGCCGCGCGCCTCGGCGAACTGGCCGCGGAGCTGGGGATCGGCCACGCGCTGATCGTCACCGACCGCGGGCTGGTACAGGCGGGCGTGCTCGATGGTGCCCTCGAGGGCCTGCAGGCCGCCGGCGTGGCGGTGACGCTATTTACCGACGTGCTCGCCGATCCGCCCGAAGCGTCGGTGCTGGCCGCGGTCGAGGCGGCGCGCGCCGCGGCGGTGGACGGCATCATCGGCCTCGGCGGCGGCAGTTCGATGGACACCGCCAAGCTGGTCGCCCTGCTCGCGGGGACGCCGCAGGCGCTGCCCGAGGTCTACGGCATCGGCCTCGCCAAGGGGCCGCGGCTGCCGCTGATCCAGGTCCCGACCACCGCCGGTACCGGTTCGGAAGTGACCCCGATCGCGATCGTCACCACGCCGACGCAGGAAAAGAAAGGGGTGGTGTCGCCGGTGCTGTACCCCGATGTCGCGGTCCTCGATGGTGCGCTGACGGTGGGCCTGCCGGCCCGGGTCAGCGCGATGACCGGGATCGATGCGATGGTGCACGCGATCGAGGCCTACACCAGCCGCCACAAGAAGAACCCCCTGTCCGATGCGCTCGCGGTGAAGGCGCTCGAACTGCTGTACGCAAACATCCGCAAGGTGATCGCCGACGGTACCGACCTGGCGGCGCGCTCGGCGATGCTGCAGGGCTCGCTGCTGGCCGGGATGGCGTTCGCCAATGCGCCGGTGGCCGCGGTCCATGCGTTGGCCTATCCGCTCGGCGGCCACTACCACGTGCCGCACGGGCTGAGCAATGCGCTCGTGCTGGCGCCGGTGCTGGCCTTCAACAAACCGGCGGCAGCCGCACTGTACGCCGAGCTGGCCGAAGTCGTCTTCCCCGGGCGTGTGTTCGCCGGCATCGACGAGGCCGCGCAGGCCTTCATCGATGCCATCGCCGGGCTGGTCGCGGAAATGCCGTTCGAGCAGCGGCTGAGCGAGCTCGGCGTCGGCGAAGGCGATCTCGGGCGGCTCGCGCGCGACGTCATGAATATCCAGCGTCTTCTGGTCAATAATCCGCGTGAGCTCACCGAAGCTGATGTGCGTGTGCTCTACGCTTCGGTCCTGTAAGGCCTGGGTCCGGTAACGGTGCGCCCGGCTCCCGGCCGGGAGGGCGCCGCGCCCGTCGGGCCGCCGATCACTTCTTGAACACCCTGAAACGAGATTGAGGGACGCATGATGCAACTGAAGGATTCCGCGCTGCTGCGCGAGCTGGCCTATATCGACGGCGCCTGGACCGGGGCCGATCACGGCGCCCGGTTCGAGGTCACCGACCCCGCCGACGGCCGCGTGCTGGCGCGCGTGCCCGACATGGGGGCGGCCGAGACCCGGCGTGCGATCGACGCTGCGGCCGCGGCGCTGCCGGCCTGGCGGGCGCGGACCGCAAAGGAGCGCGCCGCGGTGCTGCGCACGTGGTTCGAGCTGATCCTGGCGAACCAGGACGACCTCGCCGTGCTGATGACTTCCGAGCAGGGCAAGCCGCTCGCCGAGGCGCGCGGCGAAGTCGCCTACGGCGCCGCCTTCATCGAGTGGTTCGCCGAGGAGGGCAAGCGCATCTACGGCGACGTCATTCCGAGCCACGGCGCGGACAAGCGCATCGTCGTGCTGAAGGAGCCGATCGGCGTGGTGGCGGCGATCACCCCGTGGAACTTCCCGATCGCGATGATCACGCGCAAGGCCGGCCCGGCGCTCGCCGCCGGGTGCACGATGGTGATCAAGCCTGCCGAGGATACGCCGCTGTGCGCGCTCGCGCTCGCGGTGCTGGCCGAGCGCGCCGGCCTGCCGAAAGGCGTGCTCAACATCGTCACCACGCGCCGCGCCGCCGAAGTCGGCGGCGAACTCACCGCCAACCCGACCGTGCGCAAGCTCTCCTTCACCGGCTCCACCGAGGTCGGCAAGCTGCTGATGCGCCAGTGCGCCGGCAGCGTGAAGAAGGTGTCGCTGGAGCTCGGCGGCAATGCCCCCTTCATCGTCTTCGACGATGCCGATCTGGACGCCGCGGTGGCGGGGGCGATGGCCTCCAAGTACCGCAACGCCGGCCAGACCTGCGTGTGCGCCAACCGCCTGCTGGTGCAGGACGGCATCTACGACGCCTTCGCCGCGAAGCTGGCCGAGGCGGTGGCCCGTCTGCGGGTTGGCCCCGGCCTCTCCGGTGAAGTCGAGCAAGGCCCGCTGATCAACGACGACGCAGTGGCGAAGGTCGAGACCCTGCTCGCCGACGCGGTGGGCAAGGGCGCCCGGGTGCTCTGCGGCGGCAGGCGCCATGCGCTGGGTGGGACGTTCTACGAGCCCACCATCCTCACCGGCGTCACCGCGCAGATGCGCGTCGCGCGCGAGGAGATCTTCGGCCCGGTGGCGCCGCTGTTCCGCTTCCACACCGAAGCGGAGGCGATCGCCCTCGCCAACGCCACCGAGTTCGGGCTGGCGGCCTATTTCTACGCCAGGGACATTGCCCGTGTGTGGCGTGTCGCCGAAGGGCTGGAATACGGCATCGTCGGTATCAACGAAGGGATCATCTCGACCGAGGTCGCTCCCTTCGGCGGGGTCAAGGAGTCGGGCATCGGCCGCGAAGGCTCGAAGTACGGCATCGAGGACTACGTCGAGATGAAGTACCTGTGCCTGGGCGGGATCCGGTGAGGAGGCGGCGATGACGGCATTCACCTTTCGCGCACCGCCCCGCATCGTTTCCGAAATCGGCGCGATCGACCGCCTCGGCGAGTTCGCGCAGGAACTCGGGATGCGGCGCCCGTTGATCGTCTGCGACCCCGGCATCGCCGCCTGCGGCATCGCCGCGCGCGCCATCGAGGCGCTGCGCCGGGCCGGGCTCGACGCACAGCTGTTCGATGCGGTCGAGGCCGACCCCCCGGCGGCGATGGTGCGCCGCGCGGTCGAGGCCGCCGGGCAGGGCCGGGCCGACGGCATCGTCGGGCTGGGCGGCGGATCGTCGCTCGACACCGCCAAGGTCGTCGCGCTGCTGGCGCGCTCGGGCCAGGACATCGATGAAATCTACGGCGTCGATCGGGCGCGCGGCGGGCGCCTGCCGCTGATCCAGGTGCCGACCACCGCCGGTACCGGCTCGGAAGTCACCTGGGTGTCGGTGATCACCTGCGAGAGCCTGGAGAAGAAAGCGGTCTATGCGCCGCAGCTGCTGCCCGATCTCGCCCTGCTCGACGCCGGGCTGAGCGCCGGGATGCCGCCACGGGTGACCGCGGCCACCGCGCTCGACGCGATGGTCCATGCGATCGAGGCCTACACCAGCCGGACGAAGAAGAACCCGGTGGCCGACGCCCTCGCGCGCAAGGCCCTCGCCCTGCTCGCGGGCAAGCTGCCGCGCGTGCTCGAAGACGGCGGCGATCTCGAGGCCCGCGCAGCGGTGCTCGAAGGCGCGATGCTCGCCGGGATGGCGTTCGTCAACGCCTCCGTGGCCGCCATCCACGGGCTGGCCTATCCGCTCGGCGCACGTTTCCACGTCCCCCACGGCCACGCCAACGCTCTGGTGATGGGGCCGGTGCTGCGCTTCAACCTGCGGGCGGCGACTCCCCTCTACGCCGAACTGGCGCCGTGCGTGCTGCCCGGGCGGGCGTTCGCCTCCGACGCCGAAGCGGCCGCGGCCTTCGTCGCGGCGATGGAGGCGATGGCAGGGTGGGGCGGGCTCGCCACGCGCATGAGCCACTTCGGCGTCACCGCAGCGGACATCCCGTCGATGGCCGACGAAGTCGTCACCCAGATCCAGCGCCTGATCGCCACCAACCCGTGCGACATGGGGTTTGAGGATGTCTGCGCGATCTATCGCGCGGTCCTGTAGCCTGCGCGGGGCCTCTCTCAGGCAGCCGGTTGCCGCCATCTGAGCGTGCTATGCGCGTGGCGTTCGAGCCGTGCGGTTCGCATGGGCCACGGCAGTGGGCGGCTCACGCCGCCCGTCCCGCCAGCACCGCGACTTGCTCGCCGATCGCCAGCGCCGCGGTGAGACCCGGCGATTCGATGCCGTAGAGGTGGATCAGGCCGGGCACGCCGTGGGCGGCGGGGCCGTCGATGTGGAAGTCGGCGTCGGGCTCACCGGGGCCGACGATCTTGGGCCGCACGCCGGCGTAGCCCGGCTCCAGGCGGCCGTCTTCCAGTTGCGGCCACCAGCCGCGGATCGCGGTGTAGAAAGCGGCGGCGCGCGCCGGGTGGACGGCGTAGTCGGGGGCATCGATCCACTCCACGTCGGGGCCGAACTTGGCCTGGCCGCCGAGGTCGAGCGTCAGGTGCACGCCCAGGCCACCCGGCTCCGGGATCGGGTAGATCAGGTGCGAGAACGGGGCCTTGCCGGTGTAGCTGAAATACACCCCGCGGGCGAAGTGGGCCTGCGGTGCGCGGGTGGCGGCCGGGCCGCGGATGGCGTGGCCGAGCGCGACCGCGTCCAGCCCGGCGGCATTGACCACGCAGCGCGCGCGCAGTGTGCTCGGCGCGTCGCCGCCGACTTCGAGGACGATGCCCTCGCCCCCGGCCGCGCCGCCGAGCACCGGACTGCCCAGGGCGAGCATCGCGCCGCGCGCCTCGGCCGCGCCGAGCAGCGACAGCATCAGGCCGTGGCTGTCGACGATGCCGGTGGAGGGCGACAGCAGCGCGGCGTGGACGTCGAGCGCGGGTTCGAGCGCGGCGACCTCGGTGCGCTCGAGCAGGCGCAGGTCGGTCACGCCGTTGGCGCGGGCACGCGCGGCGATCTGCTGCAGCCGGTCCATCTGCTCGGCGCGCGCGGCGACGACGAGCTTGCCGCAGCGCGCATGCGCCACGCCGCGCTCGGCGCACCAGGCGTACAGCAGCTCGCGGCCCTCGACGCAAAGCCGCGCCTTCAGCGAGCCGGGCGGGTAGTAGAGGCCGGCGTGGATGACTTCGCTGTTGCGCGCGCTGATGCCGCTGCCAAAGCCCGTCTCGCGCTCGAGGATGACGACTTCGCGCCCGGCCTCGGCCAGGCTGCGCGCGCAGGCCAGCCCGACGACGCCGGCGCCGATGACCACGCAATCGACGGTTTCCATGGTGCTCCCGAATGCTTGCGGCCCGCCTGCGCGGGCCCGGTACCGCCTTTCATGGCGGTGGGAAGCGGGTTGTAGCAGATCGGCCGGGGTGCTGGGAAGAGGGCGTCTTCCGTCATGACGGCGGATTGTGCACTGCAGTGTGCGGGATCGCCGACAGCGCACGCTGGTCTGTTCCGAAGATCCGCGCAAGGCGGGCAGCGACAGCGCCCCGCAGCGCGCCGGAAAGCCCGCAGAATCAGGGAAAACGCCAATCCGGCAAGGCGTGCGCCGGTGGCACGGGGGTTGCTAAAGTGTTCCCGCTCACTGATGGGCAAATAATCCGTTCTAATTCGAGGAGGCTTCCCGATGAAATCCCTGATCCGCAAATGCGCGCTCGGCACCCTGTTCGTCGCGGTCACGTCCGCGGCCTCGGCGGCGACCTTCGTCAATGTGCTGACCGGTGGCACCAGCGGTGTCTACTATCCGCTCGGCGTCACCCTGTCGCAGGTCTACGGCGAGGCTATTCCCGACAGCAAGGTCCAGGTGCAGGCGACCAAGGCTTCGGCCGAGAACCTCAACCTGCTGCAGGCCGGCCGCGGCGAGATCGGCTTCTCGCTCGCCGACTCGGTGTCGGACGCGTGGAAGGGCAATGCCGAGGCGGGCTTCGCCAAGCCGCTCGACAAGCTGCGCGCGGTCGCCTCCGTGTACCCCAACTACATCCAGATCGTCGCCCTGGCCGACGCCAACATCCATTCGCTTGCCGACCTCAAGGGCAAGCGCATCTCGGTCGGGGCGCCGCGCTCGGGCACCGAGATCAACGCCCGCGCGATCCTGAAGGCGGCAGGCCTGACCTATGCCGATTTCGCCAAGGTCGAATACCTGCCCTTCGGCGAATCGGTCGAGTTGATGAAGAACCGCCAGATCGACGTCACCCTGCAGTCGGCCGGCCTCGGCGTGGCGGCGCTGCGCGATCTCTCCGCCGCAGTGAAGGTGAACTTCGTGCCGATCCCGGCCGAGGTCGTCGCCAAGGTCGGTGATGCCGCCTATCAGTCGGCCAAGGTGCCGGCCGGCACTTACGAAGGGCAGAGCGCCGATGTCGACACCGTGGCGATCAACAACCTGCTGATCACCCACGACAAGGTGCCGGCCGAAGTTGTCTACCAGATGACCAAGGGTATCTTCGACAACCTCGAGCGCCTCGGCAATTCGCACTCCGCCGCGCGCCAGATCAAGCTCGAGAAGGCGATCGAGGGCCTGCCGGTGCCGCTCCACCCGGGTGCGGAGAAGTACTACCGCGAGCAAGGCCTGATCAAGTAAGCCCTCGCTCCGAGGCCGGACCTGGCCCCCGCCCGGCGTGAGCGCCGCGGCCGGGGCCGGGCCGGACTCCCCCCGCTTTCCCGCCGATTTCCAGACCGGGGCCGTCATGACTGCTACCGCCGTTTCGCCCGCTGCCGAGGCGACCAAGAAGATGCTGCGCGTGGTCTTCTTCAGCGCCATCCTGTTCTCCACCTTCCAGCTCGTCACTTCGGCCTTCAGTCCGCTGTCGAGCACCGTCGTGCGTGCGCTGCACGTCGGCTTCCTGCTGCTGCTGACCTTCCTGCTTCATCCCTGGCAGGGCGGCCAGGGGCGGACGAGCCTCGCGACCAAGGCGCTGGGCTTCGCCGCGCTGATCCTGTCGGGCTACCACTGGGTGTTCGAGGCCGATCTGGTGCAGCGTGCCGGCGAGCTGACCGATGCCGACATGGTGGTCGGCGTCATCACCCTGGTGCTGGTGTTCGAGGCCGCGCGCCGCATCATGGGCCTCGCGCTGCCGCTGATCTGTCTCGGCTTTCTGTGCTACGCGCTGTTCGGCGAATACCTGCCGGGGGCGCTGGCGCACCGCGGCTACGGCCTCGATCAGGTCGTCGGCCAGCTCGCCTTCGGCACCGAGGGCATCTACGGCACGCCGACCTACGTGTCCTCCTCCTACATCTTCCTCTTCATCCTGTTCGGCGCCTTCCTCGAGCAGGCGGGCATGATCGACCTGTTCACCAACTTCGCGCTCGGCACCGTCGGCCACACCAAGGGTGGGCCGGCCAAGGTGTCGGTGGTGTCGTCCGGGCTGATGGGCACGATCAACGGCTCGGGGGTGGCCAACGTCGTCACCACCGGCCAGTTCACGATCCCGCTAATGAAGAAGTTCGGCTACAAGCCGGCCTTCGCCGGCGCGGTCGAGGCGACAAGCTCGATGGGCGGGCAGATCATGCCGCCGGTGATGGGCGCGGTGGCCTTCATCATGGCCGAGACGATCAACGTGCCCTACGTCGAGATCGCCAAGGCGGCGGCGATTCCAGCCATGCTGTACTTCTTCACCGTGTTCTGGATGGTGCACCTGGAAGCCGGCCGCGCCGGGCTGAAGGGCCTGCCGAAGGCCGAGTGCCCCGACCCGTGGGCGGCGATCCGCCAGCGCTGGTACCTGCTGCTGCCGCTGATCAGCCTGGTGTACCTGCTCTTCGCCGGGTTCACGCCGATGTTCTCGGGCATGGTCGGCCTCGCCTTGACGGTGGTGCTGATCTTCGGCGCCTCCTTCTCCGGGCGGCTCAACGGCACCTCGCTGCGCCTGCTGTTCTGGATCGCGCTCGGGCTGGCGTGCTCGGCCTTCGCCAAGGTCGGAATCGTCGCCGTCGTCGCCGTCATCGCCGTGCTCGCGGTGCTGCTGGCACCGCGCCAGGACGGGCGGGCGACGCTGCGCGTGGCCGTCACCGCGCTCGTCGACGGCGCGCTGCACGCGCTGCCGGTGGGCGTCGCCTGCGCCCTGGTGGGGGTGATCATCGGCTCGCTGACCCTGACCGGCGGCGCCACCGCGTTCGCCGGCTACATCATCCAGATCGGCGGCGAGAGCCTGTTCCTGTCGCTGGTGCTGACGATGCTGACCTGCCTGGTGCTGGGGATGGGGATTCCGACCATCCCCAACTACATCATCACCAGCTCGATCGCCGCGCCCGCGCTGCTCGAGCTGGGGGTGCCGCTGGTGGTGTCGCACATGTTCGTCTTCTACTTCGGCATCATGGCCGACCTGACCCCGCCGGTGGCGCTGGCGGCCTTCGCCGCGGCGCCGATCGCGAAGGAGTCGGGGCTCAAGATCGGCCTGCGCGCGGTGCAGATCGCGATCGCCGGCTTCGTCGTGCCCTACATGGCGGTGTATGCGCCGGAGCTGATGCTGCAGGGCGACAAGGGGCTCGAAGCGACCTTCTACGTGGTGTTCAAGGCGCTGCTCGCGGTCAGCCTGTGGGGCATCGCGGTGGTCGGCCACCTGCGCTCGGCGCTGAACCTGCTCGAACGCCTGCTCGCCTTCGCCGCCGCCTCGCTGCTGGTGGTCGCCCTGCCGCTCACCGACGAGGCCGGCTTTGCCCTCGCCGCGCTCGTGCTCGGCTGGCACATCTGGCGCTCGCGCAGTGCGCAGGCGCTGACGGTGTGATCGGCGCCTGCCTCGCCACCAGCGTCGCCAGCGTGGCGCTGGCGGTCAATGCGTTCACCCTGGCGTGGACGCACTCGATTGAAAAGGTGCGCTGGGAGGAGCGCTGGCGGGTGGAGGCGGCGGCGCTGGTGCTGGAGGCCGTGCGCGTGCGCGGCTTTGGTGCCGGGATGGAGCCGCCGGCCGGGGCGGTGCTGCGCGACGGCGTGTGGGAATGGCGGCCCGGCAGCCGCCACGCCGTGCTGCGCCTGACGCGCTCGGGCTACACCGCCGATTACGAGTGGTGCACGGGCGAGGCGGCGCAGGGGGGCGAGCCGGCCTGCGTGCCGCTGTCGGCAATCCTCCCCGCCGACGGTGGCGTGACCGAGCTGCGGCCGTGCACAATGGCGCCTGAGGCACCGACACCGGTGCCCGAACCGGTGCTACGGCCGGCCGCCCGAAACCCGTGAGACCATGATGCACCGCTTCCTGCCGACGACCCGCCTTGCCCGCGTGCTGCTGCCCGGTCTGCTCGTCGTGCCGCTGTTGTGGGCGGTGCATGCCTGGCGCTTCAAGGCCGGTGCCGACGAGCTCGCCCTGCACGCCAGCCAGCGCCTGGCGCTGCTGGCGGCGAGCCTGGACGCGGAGCTGCTGCGCTTCGAGAGCCTGCCCCCGGTGCTCGCCCAGCATCCCAGCCTGCAGCAGCTGCTCCAGGCGCCCGACGATCCGGCGCGGGTGGCGGCGGCGAATGCCTTGCTCGAGCAGGTCAATGAGCGTACCGGGGCCGGCATGCTGTACCTGATCGACCCCGCGGGGCGCACCCTGGCGGCGAGCAACTGGCGGCGGGCGGATTCCTTCGTCGGCGAGAACTACGCCTTCCGCCCCTACTTCCGCGATGCGCTCGCCGGCGGTGCCGGCAAGTTCTTTGCCGTCGGCGCGACGACCCAGGTTCCAGGCTTCTTCATCGCTCACCCGGTGCGCGCCGCTGGTCGCATCACTGGCGTGCTCGCGGTCAAGGTCGAGCTGACCCAGCTCGAAGCGACCTGGGCTGCGGGCGGAGAGTCGGTGCTGGTCGTGGACCGCCACGGCGTGGTCGCGCTGTCGTCCAATCCGGCATGGAAGTTCGGCACTCTGGCGCCGCTGTCGCCGGAGTCGCGCGCGGCGCTGGCGGCGACGCGGCAGTATTTCACCGCCGCGCTCGAGGCGCTGCCGCTGGTCTGGCGCGAGCCCGGCCGTGCGCGGCTGGGGGGGCAGGACTACGTGGTCGGTAGTCGTGCCCTGGACTGGGTCGACTGGCGCATGCTGATGCTGCTCGACACCGCGCCGGTGCGTGCCGCGGCGTGGTCCGCGGTGCTCGCGGTGGGGTTGGCGCTGTGCGTGCTGGCCGTCGCCGGGCTGTACTGGGCGCTGCATGCACGGCGCCTGCGCGAGCGCCTGGCGGCGCAGGCCGAGCTCGAACGCACGGTGGCCGAACGCACCGCCGACCTTGCCACCACCAACGCCCAGTTGTTGCGCGAGATCTCCGAGCGCAGCGCCACCGAACAGAAGCTGCGCGGCGCCCAGCGCGCGCTGATCGAGGCCAACCGTCTCGCCGCCCTCGGCCAGATGGCCGCCGGCGTCGCCCACGAGCTGAACCAGCCGCTCGCTGCGCTGCGCAGCTTCGCCGGCAACAGCCTCACCTTTCTCGATCGCGGCCGGCTCGAGCCGCTGCGCGACAACCTGAACCAGATCATCGGCCTGATCGAGCGCATGGCCCGGCTCACCGCGCAGCTCAAGGTATTCGCCTCGCGCCAGCAGACCGGCGGCGGTTCGGCGTCGGCGGCGCAGGCGATGCAGGTGGTGGCGGGCTGGTTCCGCGAGCGTCTGGACGCGGCCGGGGTCGAGCTGCGCATCGATGCCGGCGCGGTGCGTCTGCCGCTGCAGCCGCAGGCGCTCGAGCAGGTGCTGTCGAACCTGGTCGGCAACGCGCTCGATGCGCTCGCCGGGCGCGATGGCGGCGTCATCGCGCTGGGCGCGGCGCGGCACGGGACGCAGTTATGCCTTGAAGTCGCCGACAATGGCCCGGGGATTCCGCAGGAATTGCGCGAGCGCATCACCCAGCCCTTCTTTTCCACCAAACCGCTCGGCCAGGGCCTGGGCCTGGGGCTGTCGATCGTCAGCGACCTGATCGAAGGCTCGGGCGGCCGTCTCGAGATCGAGTCCGGCGCGGGCGGGGGCACGGTGATGCGGGCGTGCTGGCCGGAGGCGGCAGGCACAGATGGCGCTGGCGAGGGCAGGGCAGGGGAGGCGGAATGAACGAGCACGCGATCGGGGGGGCGGTCGGTGTCCTTTACGTCGAGGACGACGAGCTGGTGCGGATGGCGGGGTGCCAGACCTTCGCCCTCGCCGACATCGAGGTCGAGGGCCTGGCGCGCGCCGAGCCGGCGCTCGCCCGCCTCGGTGCCGGGCGCCCGGTGGTGCTGGTGAGCGATGTCCGGCTGCCGGGGATGGACGGCATGAGCTTGCTGAAACGGGCGCAGGCGCTCGATCCCGACCTGCCGGTGATCCTCGTCACCGGTCATGGCGACGTCGATATGGCGGTCGAGGCGATGCGGCTGGGGGCCTACGATTTCATCGAGAAGCCGTTCGCCCCCGAGCGCCTGGTCGAGGTGGTGCGCCGCGCGATCGAGAAGCGCCGCCTGGTGCTCGAGAACCGCGCGCTCAAGACCCGGCTGGCGCAAGCCGCAGGGCCGGATGGCCTGCTCGGCGACAGCGCGGCGATGCAGCGGGTGCGGGATCTGGTTGTGGACCTGGCCGACACCGACGTCGACATCCTGATCGTGGGCGAGACCGGCACCGGCAAGGAGCGCGTCGCGCGCGCCCTGCACGACGCCGGGCGGCGGCGGCGCGGCCACTTCGTCGCGATCAACTGCGCCGCGCTGCCCGAGAGCGTGTTCGAGAGCGAGATGTTCGGCGTCGAGCCGGGCGCCTTCACCGGCGCCACCCGCAGCCGCGCGGGCAAGATCGAACATGCCGACGGCGGCACCCTGTTCCTCGACGAGATCGAGGGCATGGCGCTGCAGCTGCAGGCGAAGCTGCTGCGCGTGCTCCAGGAGCGGGTGGTCGAGCGCCTCGGCTCGAACCGGCTGATCCCGGTGGACTGCCGGGTGATCGCGGCGACCAAGCTCGATCTGGCCGCAGAGGCGGCGGCCGGGCGCTTTCGCGCGGATCTCTACTACCGGCTCAACGTCGTGCCGATCGTCCTGCCTGCGCTGCGCGAGCGTCGTGAGGACATTCCCGCGCTGTTTGCCGCTTTCTGCCTGCAGGCTGCCGAACGCTACCGCCGGCCGCAGCCGGCACTGACGGTCGAGGTCTTCGACTGGCTGATGGCACAGGGCTGGCCGGGCAACGTGCGCGAACTGCAGCATGCCGCCGACCGCTTCGTGCTCGGCCTGTGGCGACCGGCGGCGGGTCCGGTGGGCGAGGGCAGCGGGCTGGCACAACGCGTGGCCGCCTTCGAGGTCGCGCTGATCGAAAGCGCCCTGCGCCGCAGTGCGGGTGACGTCGCCGCGGCGGCCGAAGCGCTCGGCATGCCGCGCAAGACGCTGTACGACAAGATCGCCAAGTTCGGCATCCAGGTCGCGGATTTCCGCAGCGATCGCTCCGGGGCATGAGCAGACTCCGCCGTCGTGCCGGCGCACACCGCGGGCGCAACGGCGGCCGCTACCGTAGACCAGGTATAGGGCGCAGGCGATGAAACGGTAATACAATGGGCTCGGGCCGTATCCCCGCCAGATGCGAAGCGACACGCTTCGGCGGCCCGCACAATTCAACAGGAGGGAAGACGATGTCCTACACAATGCCCGAGTTCCTCGCCCACGCAATTGCCATGGAGCGGGAGGCCGCCGAGCGCTACCTCGAACTGGCCGACATGATGGAAGCACACAACAACCTCGAAGTCGCGGCGCTGTTCCGCGACATGGTGCGCTACTCGACGATGCACGGCGATTCGATCGTGGAGCGTGCCGGCAAGCGCGAACTGCCCAAGCTCCAGTCCTGGCAGTACCGCTGGGTGGCACCGACCGAAGTTGGCGACGAAGAGGGCTTCGACTACACCATGAATGCCTACCAGGCGCTCGAGTACGCGCGCGAGAACGAGGCCCGGGGGATGAACTTCTACCGCACCGTCGCCGAAAAGAGCGCCGACGCCGAAATCAAGCGCCTGGCAATGGAGTTCGCCGCCGAAGAGGCCGACCACACCTCGGCGCTCGACAAGATGCTCGCGCAGACCTTGCGTCCGTGAGTGCCGTCCGGGCCGCCGCGTCGTGGCGGCCCGGCGTAGTCGCGCGCTGGTGCCGGCGCCACGCAGGCCTTAACATCGGCGCCTGACCAGACGCGGAGAATTTCATGGCCTCATCCCCCGACAGCATCAGCATGGCGCTGTTCTGCGACTTCGAAAACGTCGCCCTCGGCGTGCGCGACGCCAACTACGAGAAGTTCGACATCAAGCGCGTGCTCGAGCGCCTGCTGCTGAAGGGCAGCATCGTGGTCAAGAAGGCCTATTGCGACTGGGAGCGCTACAAGAGCTTCAAGGCTGCGATGCACGAGGCCAACTTCGAGCTGATCGAGATCCCCCACGTGCGCCAGTCGGGCAAGAACTCCGCCGACATCCGCCTCGTCGTCGATGCGCTCGACCTGTGCTACACCAAGTCCCACGTCGATACTTTCGTCATCATCAGCGGCGACTCCGACTTCTCCCCGCTGGTGTCCAAGCTGCGCGAGAACGCGAAGCAGGTGATCGGTGTCGGGGTCAAGCAATCGACCTCCGACCTGCTGATCGCCAACTGCGACGAGTTCATCTTTTACGACGATCTCGTGCGCGACAGCCAGCGTGCCGCGGCCAAGCGCGAGGCGCGCGACAACGTTCCGGCGGCCCGGCGCTCGCCGGAAGAGGAGGCGCGGCGCAAGGAAGAACTGGAAGGGCGCCGCCGCCAGGCGATCGATATCGCGGTGGAAACCTTCGAAGCCCTGCTCGCCGAGCGCGGCGAAAGCGGCAAGATCTGGGCCTCGATGCTGAAGGAAGCGATCAAGCGCCGCAAACCGGATTTCAACGAGAGCTATTTCGGCTTCCGCGCCTTCGGCAACCTGCTCGAGGAAGCGCAGACGCGCGGTCTGCTCGAGCTCGGGCGCGACGAGAAGTCCGGCACCTATGTCGCCCGGCCGAGCCATGGCGGGAGCGCGGCGAGCGAGCATCCGCTTGCGTTCGCCGCGCTCGAGCCGGTTGTGGTCGAGCAGGCCGCGGCGGGTGCCGCCGAGCCCGCGGCGGTGGCCGAACCCGCGGCGCGCCCGGCGAAAACGCAGGGCCGTTCTTCGCGTCGGCGTGGCGGCGGCAAGGCGGCGGGGGAAAGCGAGCGTGCCGCCGAGACCGCGCCGGAGCCGCCGCTGCATGGCGGGGAAGAGCGTCGGGAAACCGCCGAAGCAGCCGCGCTGGCGGCGGCCTCCGAGGCGGGAGCGGGGGGGGAGGGCGCGGCGCCGGCCCAGGGCCAGCCCCGTGCCGACAAGGGCAAGCCGAAGCGTGCCCGGGCGCGGTCCGAGTCCACCCCGCCGCCGCTCGAGGAAGGCCAGAAAACGGATTCCCGGCGCGGCAGCGCCAAGGGGAAAACGGCAAAGGCCGCCGCCGCACCGAAAGCAGCCCGTGCACGTGCCGAATCCGCTCCGGGCGCGGGCACGGCGGAGCGCTCCGGCATCGACCGTGATCGCCCCGCCGTAGAAAGCGCGCCGCGCGACTCCGCACCGCCGGAGCCGGCAGCCGAACCGCCGGCACCGGCCAAGGCGCCGCCCCGCGCCCGCCGCCCGCGCAAATCGAAGGAAGAAAGCGCTGGATGAGCCTCGCCGGCGCCGGCTTTCCCGGGCCCGTCCCGCCTCCTGCGCCAGGGGACTGGCCCTATCCGCGCTGGATCGCCCATCGCGGCGCCGGCACGCTGGCACCCGAGAACACCCTGGCCGCGTTTGCGCTCGGCCATGCGCACGGCTACCGGATGTTCGAGTGCGATGTGCGCCTGAGCGCGGACGGACAGCCTTTCCTGCTCCATGACGACCGCCTCGAGCGCACCACCGAAGGGCAGGGCGAGGCCGTCGACCAGCGCTGGGCGGAGCTGGCCCGGCTCGATGCCGGAAGCTGGCATTCGCCACGTTATGCCGGGGAACGGCTGCCGTCGCTGGCCGACGTGGTCGAGTTCTGCCGCCAGCAGGAGTGCGCGCTGAACGTGGAGTTGAAGCCGGCTCCCGGCGACGAGGCGCGCACCGGGCGGGAGGTGGCCGCCGCGCTGACCCGCTCATGGACCCGGGCGTTGCCGCCGCTGCTCAGCTCCTTCAGCGTGGCTGCGCTCGAGGCCGCGGCCGGCGTTGCGCCGCAGCTTCCCCGCGGCTTGCTGCTCGAAGCTTTTTCGGACGAAGGGCTCGGCCTCGCGCGTCGTCTCGGCTGCGTCGCACTGATTTGTGAGCAGCGCGCCTGGGACGGATCTACCGTCCGTCAGGCCCGCGCAGCTGGTTTGAGGCTCCTGGCCTACACGGTCAATGAGGATGGGGACGCGGCCCGGCTGCTGGCCCTGGGGTTGGATGGGCTGATCACCGACCGGATCGACCATTTTCCTCCTTGCCCGGTGGCCTGACGGAAGCGTTTTCAGCGTCTGGAAGGCGGGATTGCCGGTGCGCTGACGGCCGCGATAGACTGCGCGGCCAGGGTCCAGGCTGCCGAACCGTGGCTTCTGCGGCGGACCGCCACTTTTCCATCACCGGAGCTGGAACCGATGTCGTCTGTTGGGTTTCCGATGCGCCGCACGGCACTTTCTGCGCTCGTTTCGTGCGCCCTCCTGCAGGTCCCCGCCGTGGCGCTGGCCGCCGATGCGGCATTTGCCGCCTGCCTCGCCGGGCTGCGCGCAGAGGCGGTGGAAAAAGGCGTCGCTGTGGCGACCTTCGATGCGCATACGGCCGGCCTCGTCCCCGACATAGAAGTGGTCGGTTTTCTCGATGCCCAGCCCGAGTTCGTCACCCCGATCTGGGACTACATGGCCGGGCTGGTGGACGCGGAACGCATCGCCGACGGTCGTGCCTTGCTGTCGCAGTGGGCGCCGGTGCTGGCCCGGGTCGAGGCCGAATACGCGGTCGATGCGGCCACCGTGGTTGCGGTCTGGGGAGTGGAAAGCAATTACGGGCGCAACTTCGGCGAGCGGCCGCTGCTGGGCTCGCTGTCCACCCTGTCCTGCTTCGGCCGCCGCCAGGCTTTTTTCCGCGGCGAGTTCTTTACCGCGCTGAAAATCCTGGAGGAGGGACATGTCGCGCCCGAACGCCTGGCCGGATCGTGGGCGGGCGCCTTCGGCCACACCCAGTTCATGCCATCGACGTTCATGCGCCTGGCGGTCGATTTCGACGGTGACGGCCGTCGCGACCTGATCGACAGCGTGCCCGACGCGCTCGCCTCCACCGCCCATTTCCTCGCCCGTGCCGGCTGGCGCAGCGGCCAGCCGTGGGGCTTCGAGGTCCGCCTGCCGCGAGGCCTCGACACCGCCGGCAGTGGGCGGCGCAACAAGCGGCCGATGGCGGAGTGGCGCGCGCGCGGCCTGACCCGGAGCGACGGCTCGGCGCTGCCCGCCGGTGATCTCGCCGCTGGGCTGCTGCTGCCGGCGGGGCGGGAAGGGCCGGCCTTCCTGGTGACGCGCAACTTCGACGCGCTGTATTCCTACAATGCCGCGGAAAGCTATGCCCTGGCGATCGCCCACCTGTCCGACCGGCTGCGCGGTGGCGCGGCTTTCGCCGCGCCGTGGCCGACCGATGACCCCGGTTTGTCGCGCGCCGAGCGCCGCGAACTGCAGCTGCTGCTGATCGCCCGCGGCCACGACATCGGCGCGGCCGACGGCATGATCGGTGCGCGCACGCGCGAAGCGCTCCGGCGCGTTCAGGCCGAGCTGGGGCTGTCTGTCGATGGCCGCGCTGGTCAGCGCGTGCTGAACGTGCTGCGCGCAGCGGCCGCACGCTGACGCCCGGGACGGGCACCGAACCCGATCGCGCGCCGTCAGGCGCCTCCACGACGCCGGCCGGCCCATCGGCGGGCGCGGCGTTCGCCGCACAGCGGGTTCAGGCCGGGGCGCGCCGGCGCTGCGCACGCTCGACCCGCCGGGCCTCGTCCTGCGCCTCGGCGAGCACCTGCTGGACATAGTCCAGATGCTCGCTGGCGAGGCGGCGGGCGTCCTCCGCCCGTCCTTCCATGATCGCGGTGTACAGCGCCTGGTGCTGGGCGAGCAGGGTGTCGCGGACCTCGCTGCCGATCGTGTACATGCCGCCGATGTTGGTCACGACGTTGCGCTCGAGCAGCTCGAACAGGCTGCGGATGGTGTGCAGCAGAACGGCGTTGTGGCTGGCTTCGGCGATCGCGAGGTGGAAGTGGGCGTCGATCCGGCCTTCTTCCGCGCGGCTGATCCGGCCCTGGCGCTGGTAGCACGCCTGCACACGTTCGAAGGCGGCGGTGAGCCGTTCCCGGTCCGGCGCGGTGGCGCGCAGCGCCGCATAATAGGCGCAGGCGCCTTCCAGAGTGTGGCGGAATTCGAGCAGGTCGCGCTGGGCGTCGGGGTTGCGTTCGAGCAACTCCACCATCGGGTCGCGGAACGAGGCCCCGAGCTGGTCGCTGACGAAGGTGCCGCCGCCGTGGCGACTGACCAGCAGGCCACGCGCGGCCAGTTTCTGGATCGCCTCGCGCAGCGACGGCCGGGAGATGCCGAACTCCTCGGCCAGGGCGCGCTCGGCCGGCAGGCGTTCGCCCGGCTGCAGGCTGCCTTCCAGGATCAGGGTCTCGATGCGCGCGACGATGTCGTCGGACAGGCGGCGTTGTTGCAGGGGAGGGGGCTTCATCATGATGACGGATTCCGGTTCGGGAAAACCGCTCTTCGTGGGCGGCGGGATGGGGCGACGGCGTGCTCCTTCCGTGGGAGTCCCGGGCGTTTTGATGGAGACGCCGATTGGGACGCGGATTGACCCCCCGATTGACACACCGCCAAACCCTCATTAGTCTAACTCGAGTTCTGGTTAAGTGGTAATACCAATATTGGTCGATCTGGCGAGGCAGCCCGACAAGGACGGTCCGATCCGCCGGTTGTGCTTCCCCGCCTGCCCCATCGCCATGGTCCGCGCCCGGATGCTGCTGAGCGGGTGCGTGGCGCCGCTTGCGATCCGTGCGCCGGGCGTCGCGGATCCGTGGCGGGTGTGCTGAATATCAGTGTTATCAGCAGTCGCGGCCGGGCTGCGGCTGCTGCAGAATGAACAAAACCTTCGGAGAAGATGCGCATGAGCCACTCCCCCTTCGCCGCACCCAACGCCACCCGCGTGGCACCGCCGCCGGCGCCGCCGCGCAGTTACCCGGCGAAACCGTCCGATGCGTACCTGTTCGGCACTTGCGTGCTCGACCTGTTCTTTCCGGATGCGGGCATGGACGCGATCCGCTTGCTCGAGCGCGAGGGCATCAAGGTCCATTTTCCGCAGGCCCAGAGCTGCTGCGGCCAGCCTGCTTACACGTCGGGCTACACCGACGAGGCGCGTGCCGTGGCGCGTGCGCAGCTCGCCCTGTTCGACGGCGACTGGCCGGTGGTGGTGCCCTCGGGCTCGTGTGCCGGCATGTTCCGCCATCATTACTTCGAGTTGTTCAAGGATGAGCCGGAAACCTTGCCGCAGGTCGCCGCGCTGGCCGAACGCACCTACGAACTGGCCGAGTTCCTGCTGAACGTGTGCCGGGTGCAGCTGCGCGACAGCGGTGCGCCGGTGAAAGTGGCGTTGCATACCTCCTGTTCGGCGCGGCGCGAGATGAACACTCACGAGCACGGCCGCGCACTGCTCGCCCAGCTGGCCGGCGTGGAGCGGGTCGAGCATGACCACGAGAGCGAATGCTGCGGCTTCGGCGGCGCGTTCAGCGTGCGCATGCCCGATATTTCCGGGGCGATGGTGCGCGACAAGACCGCCGCGCTGAATGGCTCGGGTGCTGCCGCAGTGGTGAGCGCCGACTGTGGTTGCCTGCTCAACATCAACGGTGCGTTCGAGAAGCAGGGCGACACCCTGCGCGGCGAGCACCTGGCCAGTTTCCTGCTGCGCCGCACGGCGGGCAAGGCCGCGCAGGGGGCGGGGAAATGAGCGCCGCCGCCGGACAAGCGGGAGCCCCGATCGCCTTCAAGCGCAACGCCCGCGAAGCGCTGGGCGATGCCCAGCTGCGGCGCAACTTCCGCGGTGCGATGGACTCGCTGATGGCCAAGCGCCTGGTTCAGTTTCCCGATGGCGACGAACTCGAGCGCCTGCGCGCCTTCGGCAACCGGGTGCGGGCGCGGGCGCTGTCGAAACTGCCCGAACTGCTCGAGCGCCTCGAGGCCAGGCTGACGCGCAACGGCGTCAAGGTGCACTGGGCGGAAACGGTGGACGAGGCCAATGCCATCGTCCAGCGCATCGCCGAGGCCCATGCGGCGAAAAAGGTGATCAAGGGCAAGTCGATGGTCAGCGAGGAAATGGAGATGAACCATTTTCTCGCCGCACGCGGTGTCGACTGCCTGGAGTCGGACATGGGCGAGTTCATCGTCCAGCTGCGCGAGGAGAAGCCCTCGCACATCATCATGCCGGCGATCCACCTCAATGCCGGGCAGGTCGCCAAGCTGTTCCACGACAAGCTCGACGTGGACTACACCGAAGATGTCGACCGCCTGATCCGGATTGGGCGCGAGACCTTGCGGCGCAAGTTCTTCGAGGCCGACATCGGCGTTTCCGGGGTGAACTTCGCCATCGCCGAAACCGGCTCCCTGCTGCTGGTGGAAAATGAGGGCAACGGCCGGATGTCGACGACGGTGCCGCCGGTGCATATTGCGGTGACCGGGATCGAGAAAGTGGTCGAGAACCTGCGCGACGTGGTGCCGCTGCTGTCGCTGCTGACGCGCTCGGCGACCGGCCAGGCGATCACCACCTATGTGAACGTGATCTCCGGCCCGCGCAAGGCCGAGGAACTCGACGGCCCCCGCGAAGTGCACCTGGTACTGCTCGACAACGGCCGCAGCCAGGCCTTCGCCGACAGCGAGCTGCGCCAGACGCTGAACTGCATCCGCTGCGGCGCCTGCATGAACCACTGCCCGGTGTATACCCGCATCGGCGGCCACGCCTACGGCACGGTGTATCCGGGGCCGATCGGCAAGATCGTTACCCCCCATATGCTCGGCCTGGAGGTTACCCGCGATCTGCCCACGGCGTCGTCGATGTGCGGCGCCTGCGGCGAAGTCTGTCCGGTGAAGATCCCGATTCCCGCCTTGCTCCGCCGCCTGCGCGAGGAGGCGGTACGGCCGCCGCAGGCCGAGCCGCACTTCATGCGCGGTCAGGGGGCGAAGTATTCAGCCAAGGAATCCATGGTGTGGAAAGCCTGGCGCAAGATGAACACTTCGCCCGTGCTGTACAAGGCGTTCACCTACGCCGGCACCCGTTTCCGTGGCCTGATGCCGGCCAGGATCGGCCCCTGGACCGAGCACCGCAGCGCGCCCCGGCTCGCTCCGCGCACGCTGCACGAACTCGCCCACGACCATCTCGGTGACAAATGAGGACTGAATGAACGCCAGGGACAGGATTCTCGCCAGGCTGCGCACCAGCCTGGAAGGTACGACGGCGCTTGCCGACGACTATGACGAGGCGCTGGTGACCGAGCCGTGGCGCTATGCGCCCGAGCGGCGGATCGCCCGCCTGCGTGAAATGCTCGAGGCTGTGCACGGCGAGACCTTGCTCACCACCGCCGCGCAATGGCCGGCGCGGGTGCTCGAAGCGCTCGCCGTGCGCGCCATCGAAGAGCTGCTGGTGGCACCGGAAAGCGCTCATGGGCGGCAGCTCGCCGCCCATCTCGCCGCTGCCGGCGGCACGCTGCGCCTGAAGGCCTATGACCGTCCGGTCGAGGCGTGGAAGGACGAGCTGTTCTTTCACACCCCGGCCAGCCTCACCGGCACCCTCGGCGCCATCGCTGCCACCGGCAGCCTGGTGCTGTGGCCGACGCCGCAGGAGCCCCGCCTGATGAGTCTGGTACCGCCCTTGCATATCGCCCTGCTGAAGGCGAGCGAAGTCCATGACAACCTGTACGAAGCGATGCGTGCACAGGGCTGGGCGGAGGGGCTGCCGACCAATGCGCTGCTGGTTTCCGGTCCGTCGAAGACGGCCGACATCCAGCAGACCCTGGCCTATGGCGCGCACGGACCGAAGGAGTTGCTCGTGCTGATCCTCGAGGACGCCTGAGGCGGAGGGCGTTTGCGTCCGTTCAGCCGCCGGGGGGCGGCGCCTGGCGCAACCGCAGTGGGTCGTGCCCCATGCCGGGGCGGCGGCGTGCTCATTCGGCTCCGGTCGGGGGCGCGGATGATGCGCTTCCGGCCGGCTGCAGGTCGAGTTCGGCCCGCACGATGCCCGACTCGCCCGAGGGCACGAAGCGGAATTCGAGGAACTGCAGCAGCTTCAACATCGGCTCGTTTTCCGACATCACATCGCCGACGAAGCGGCGGATGCCGCGCTGGCGGGCGTAGTTCATCAGCTTGTTCATCAGCAGCGTGGCGAGGCGCTGGCGCTTGATGTCGGAGCGGATGACAAGGGCGAACTCGGCGGTGTCGTTGTCCGGATCGGCGACCGCGCGCGCCACGCCGAGCGTTTCCGGCTTGCCGTCGGCATCGATCGCGCTGGCGATGAAGGCCATTTCGCGGTCATAGTCGATCTGGGTGAGGCGTGCCATTTCGCGGCGCGGAAACTTCGGGATGTAGTGGAAGAAGCGGTAGGTGAAGTCCTGCCGCGTCAGCCGCGAGAGGAAATCGTAGTGGGCCGGCTCGTCCTCGGGGCGGATCGGGCGCAGCAGGATTTCGCGCCCATCGCGCAGCAGCGCTTTTTCTTCCAGCGCCTTCGGGTAGGGCTGGATGGCGAGGCGGTATTCCTGGCGCGGCTCGGTCGACAGGCGGATGTGGGCGTCGATCGCCTGCACGCCTTTTTCATCGGCGAACAGGGGGTTGATGTCGAGCTCGGCGATTTCCGGCAGGTCGACGACGATCTGCGACACCTTGGTCAGGGTCAGCGCGATCGCGTCGCGGTCGGCCGCCGGTAGATGCGGGCGCGCGTCGAGCAGGGCGGCGGCCTTGGTGCGGTCGATGAGGTCGTGGGCGAGCGGCAGGTTCAGCGGCGGCAGGCCGACGCCGAGGCCGCGGTAGATTTCGAGCGCGCGGCCGCCTTCGCCGAACAGGATCAGCGGCCCGAACAAGGCGTCGGTGGTGACGCCGATGAGCAACTGCCGGGCATGGCCGCGCAGCACCATGCGCTGCACGGTGAAGCCGCCGATGGTGGCGTCAGGGTGGGTGCTGCCGACGCGCGCCAACATGCCGTGGGCGGCGGCCTCGACCGCCTCGGCGGTTTCCAGGTTCAAGGCGATGCCACCGACATCCCATTTGCGGCGGATGTCGCGCGACATCACGGTGAGCGCGACCGGCAGGCCGATACGCTCGGCGATCCGCCCGGCCTCTTCCGGAGTCGCGGCGAGATGGGTCTGCACCACCGGGATGCCGTAGGCTTCGAGGATGGCCTTGGAGTCGGCCTCGCTCAGGCTGGTGCAGCCGGCATCGAGCGCGGCCCGGATCACGCCGCGGGCGCGGGCGACGTCGGGCCTGAACTCGACCGGCTCGGATGGCGGCACCTGGGTCAGCACTTCCGAGGCGATGCGGTGGTTGAACATGTGGAGGAAGGCGCTCGCCGCATGTTCGGGGGTGTCGAAGGTGGCGATGCCGGCATCGACGAACAGCCGGCGCTCCTCGGCGACACTTTCGTCGCCGACCCAGCAGGTCATGACGTTGCCGCCAATCTCGCGCACGGTCTTGATCACGCTGTGCGCCACGTCCATGCTCTTGCTCAGCGCATTGGGCGTGTGCATCAGCAGCACGGCGTCGCCGTCCTGCTCTTCCTGCAGCACCTTGAGCACTTCCTCGTAGCGCGAGGGTGCGGAGTCGACCTTGATCTCGATCGGATTCTGCCCGTCCCAGTCCGGCGACAGGATCCGGCGCAGGCGGGTTACGGTCTGTTCCTTCAGGGGCGGCATCATGTAGCCGCTCAGATAGAGGCTGTCCTCGACCATGACCCCGGCGCCGCCGCCGTTGCTGACCGCCACCAGGCGATTGCCGCGCAGGGGGCGGGAGCGGAGCACGGTTTCGACCGCGCCGAACATTTCGTCGAGGTGATCGACGCGCAGGATGCCGGCCCGCCGCAACACGGCGTCATGAACGTCGTCGCTGCTGACGAGGTTGGGGACGTCGAGGAACAGGGGGTCGGAGACACCGAGCAGACGATTGTTGGGCGAGCGTCCGGCCTTGATCGCGACCACCGGCTTGTTGCGCGCGGCGGCGCGGGCCGCGGCCATGAAGCTGCGGCGCTCGTGGATCGATTCGATGTAGAGCAGGATCGCGCGGGTATCGGAGTCGCTGCCGAGAAAGTCGAGCACTTCGCCGAAGCCGATGTCGAGGCCGTCGCCCAGCGACACGAAATAGGACAGGCCGACTTTCTTGCGCAAGGCCCAGTCGAGCACCATGGTGCCGACCGCGTCGCGCTGCGACACGAAGGCGAGCTTGCCGGGCTGGACCTGGATCTGGGAGAAGGTCGCGTTCAGCCCCAGCCCGGGCACCAGGATGCCGAGCGTGCTGCCGCCGAGCAGGCGGATGCCGTGACGCCGGGTGGCCTCGAGGATCGCCGCCGAGACTGGGCGGCCGTCGGCGCCGATCGTCGTCGCCAGCTGGTTGGCCATGACGATGACCGCGCGCGTGCCGCGCCGGCCGAGTTGCTCGATCAGCTCCGGGATGACCTTGGGCGGGGTGCAGATGATCGCGAGGTCGGGCGTCTGCGGCAGGGCGGCGACGTTGGGGTAGGTGAGGACGCCGGCCACCGATTCGTACTTCGGATTGACTGGCATGATCGGGCCGGCGAAGGTGCCTGCCAGCAGGTTGCGCATCAGTACGTTGCCCATGCGCCGGTGGCGCACGGTGGCACCGATCACGGCGATGGAACGCGGATTGAACAGGCTTTGGAGGTGTCGGAAACTCATGGCCCGCGACCGAGGATTCAGATGAAATACCAGTGTAATGCACTCGGCGGCATCTGTGAGCGGTTTGCCGGTGGGCTGGCCGGCGACACACCTGGTGAACGGTTCGCGGATTTTCGGGACGGGGTTGGGCCGGGCGGCCCCGCCCCGTTTCAGGCCTGCTGTGTTTCGAGCAGGTCTACGCCGTCGGCGGCGAGGAAGCGGCGCAGCTGGTTGCGCAGCGCCGGCGGGATGGTGATGCCGTGCAGGCCGTCGAGTCCGGCGACCACGCGCACCAGGATGGCGCGCATCCGCACCTGTTCGCCGACCCTGCCTTCGACCATGAGCGTAAACGACTTGTTGCCGAGGCGGGTGACGAGCAGGCTCAGGCACAGGATGTCGCCGATCTTGCTCGGAGCGATGAAGTCGACCTCGATACGTGCTGCGGGGACGCCGATGCGCTCGTTCATGTGCAGGTCGGCGAAGCTCATGTCCATGCCTTCGATGAACCAGTCCTCGATCAGCTCGTCGATGATGACCAGGTATTCGGGGTAAAAGACGATGCCGGCGGGGTCGCAGTGGTGGAAGCGGATCAGGTGGTTTTTTTCGAACGCGGTGTTGGGGTGCATTGGAAGAGTCTTGTTGTGGTTGGAGGGAATCCGCCGCGGCGGGGCCGTGCGGGATGAGGGGGTGAAAAAGGGCGGCCCCGGGGTACGGGGCCGCCCCGCGGGCATCGCCGAGCGGGCTCATGCCGGCAATGCCGGGGCTGCGGTGCGCAGCGCTTATTGTGCCCGATGTTTTTCGAGCAGACTGCGTGCTTCGTCCAGCATGGCCTGGCCTGGATAGCCCTTGGCCGTTACTTCTGCGACCCATTCCGCCGCAATCTTATCGCCGATGGTGCGCCACTTGGTGGTTTCCGATGCGGGGATGGTATTGAACTGATTGCCGTTCTTGACCGCGACTTCGCGTGAAGTAGTGGCCGATTCGTCCCACGCGCGGCCCAGGCGAGCCGAAAGTTCAATCCCCGAGTTGGCGTCGATGACCCGCTTCAGATCGGCCGGCAGGCTGTCGTACTTGGCCTTGTTCATCGCCATCACGAATACTGCCGAGTACAGTGCCGGTTCGGTCGCAGCCGTCTCGGAATGATAGCGGGTCAGCTCGTGCAGCTTCATCGTCGGAACGATTTCCCACGGCAGAAGATAGCCGTCGATGACGCCTTTGGAGACCGCCTCGACCACCGCCGGCATCGGCATGCCGACCGGTGAGGCGCCCATCTCGGCCAGCATCTTGTTGGTCAGACGGGTCGGCGCGCGCACCTTCAGGCCTTTGAAATCGTCCATCGTCTGGATCGGCCGCTTGCTGTTGTGGGCCTGTCCATTGTCATGGACATGGAAGGCCAGCGGCTTGACCTGGGCAAAGTCCTTTTGCCCATATTTTTCATAGTATTCCCACAGCGCCCGGCTGGTCGTTTCCGCCTTGTGGGACATGAAGGGCAGTTCGAACACTTCGACCGAGGGGAAGCGGCCCGAATTGTAGCCGGGCAGGGTCCAGCCGATGTCGGCAATGCCGTCGGCGACTTGCTGGAACACCTGGGTCGGGGTGCCGCCGATCTGCATCGCCGGGTAGATCTGGCACTTCATGCGGTTGTTCGACTCGGCTGCAATCTTGTCGCACCAGGGCACCAGCTGCTGGTGTCCGAGCGCAGTCGTCGGCCACATGTGTGACACTTTCAAGATAACTTCCTGGGCCGTCGCCGTCGTCGTGAATAGCGCTGCTGCTGTCGTGACCAGCGCTGCGCTCAGGTGCTTTCCTTTCATGCTTCGCTTCTCCTCACATGCGCCACTTGGTGTGATGGCAGGGCGGGTTCCCGTGGCTGTGACCCGTCCTGGAATGGCCGGTTTTTCGACCGGCATTTCTTTTTTGATGGTACAGCAATGCAGCGCCAGGGTCGGCGGAAACGAAGCTCAGCCGCCGCGGAACACCGGGGGACGTTTTTCCAGGAATGCGTGCATCCCTTCTTTCTGGTCCGCGCTCGCGAACAGCAGCTGGAACGCCTTGCGCTCGAGCATCAGGGCGGTGTCGAGCGAGGCGTCCTGGCCGGCGAGGAGGACCTCCTTGATCTGTGCGATCGCCAGCGGAGGCAGGGTGGCGATGTGGCGGGCCAGCTCGAGCGCGCGCGCCTGCACCGCGTCGTCGGCCACCACCTCGCTGGCCAGGCCCATCGTCAGGGCTTCGCGCGCGCTCACCGGGAGGCCGGTGAGGACCATTTTCATCGCCTGGAACTTGCCCACGGCGCGGGTCAGGCGCTGGGTGCCGCCGGCGCCGGGCATGATCCCGACCTTGACTTCGGGCTGGCAGAAGCTCGCGCCTTCTCCGGCGATGATGATGTCGGCGTGCATCGCGAGTTCGCAGCCGCCGCCCCAGGCATAGCCGTTGACCGCGGCGATGACCGGTTTCGGGCAGGCCGCGATGGCCTGCCACAGGCGCTGGGTCTGACGCAGCATGATCTCGATCGCGCCGGCATCGGCCATCGCGCGGATGTCGGCGCCGGCGGCGAAGCAGCGCTCGCCGCCGGTGAGGACGATACAGCGCACTTCAGCCGCCTGGCCGAGGTGGTCGAAGTGTTCGGCCAGTGCGCTGCGGATTTCCTGGTTGAGGGCGTTGCGGGCGTCGGGGCGGTTCAGGCGGACGACGGCGACATCGGGTGTCGGCTGCTCGACCAGTACTACGCTCATGAGGGACTCCTGAAGCAAGATAGGGCGAAAAACCGGCAGACGTGAATCAATCTGCCGCGCACGGGGATTGCTTCACCCTTGTTCAGAGGGTCGCCTGCAGCATGTCGCGCAGCCGATATTTCTGCACCTTGCCGGTGGCCGTGCGTGGCAGCTCTTCGAGGAACTGGACCGTGCGTGGACACTTGTAGATCGACAGCGTGCTGCGCAGGGTCGTCATCACCGCTTCGCTCAGCTTCTGCTGGCTCGCCGACGGATCCTCGGGGACGACGAACAGGGTCAGCCGGGTCAGACCGTCGTCGTTGGGAACGGCGACGACCACCGCTTCGGCGATGCCCGGCACGGCCGATGCGCAGCTTTCGATTTCCCCCGGGCTGACCCATTGGCCGGAAATCTTGAGCATGTCGTCGGCACGGCCGCTGTGGTACCAGAACCCGTCGGCGTCGAAGCTGAACATGTCGCCCGGGTAGTACCAGCCGTCGCGGAGGGCTTTGTCGGTGGTCTCGGGGAGCTTCCAGTAGCCGACGAACTGCGATGCCATGCGGATGGCGATCAGGCCCGGCGTGTCGGGGGTGGTGATCTCTTTGCCAGACTCGTCGAGCAAGCGGACTTCCGCCCAGGGGACGCGCTTGCCGCAGGAGCCGATGCGGTACGCATCGGGGCGGGCGCACAGGAACAGGAATACGGTTTCCGAGGCGCCGATGCCTTCGGTGATGGGGATGCCGAAAGTGTCGAGCCATTGCTGGCCGATATTCTCCGGCAGTTTTTCCCCGGCCGAGACGAAGTGGCGGATGTCGCGCATGGCTGCCGATTCACCCGCCCCCTCGCGCAGCAGGTTGCGGTACATCACCGGGGTGCTGAACAGGATCGTCGGCCGGTGGCGCGCAGCGGTGGCCATGACGCGCTCGGCATCGGGCCATCCGGGGGCGACGATGACGGTGGCGCCACACTGCAGGCCGCCCATCAGGGAATGGCCGAGCGACCAGCCGAAGAACATCTTCGAGGTGGTGAATACCCGGTCGCCGGGCTGGATGCCGAAATACTCGCGTTCCAGACGGTCGGCGATCAGCACCGAACGATGGGCGTGCATGACCGCTTTCGGGCGCCCGGTGGTGCCGGACGAATACAGCCAGTAGGCGACGTCGTCCGGCGCGACCTGGACGGACTCCAGGGTGGCGGCCTGGCCATCGAGGAAGCGCTCGAAGGCGATGGCCGGAGCGGGGGCTTCGTCGCCGCGGACCACGACCTGCGGCGGCTGCTCGAGCTCGCTGGCGATCTGCTGGTAGAGGTGGAGGAACTCGGCGTCGACATAGAGCAGGCGGCAGGCGCTGTCCTGGATCACGTAGAGGACGTCACGCGGGGCGAGGCGTACGTTGAGCGCGACCCCGACCGCACCGATGCGCAGCGTGCCCAGGTAGGCCGCAACCAGTTCGGGAGAGTCGTCCATCAGGAAGAGGACGCGATCGCCCTTGCCGACGCCATGGGCGCGGAGGGCGTTGCCGTGACGGTTGGTCGCGGCGTTGAGCTCGCGGTAGCTGATCGAGCGCTCTGCGCACAGCATCGCGGTTTGTTCACCGAGGCCCTGCGCCAGGGGGCGGCCGATGATCTCGTCGGCGGCGTTCATGCTTTGTTGCGGCTGCAGTTGTTCAGACATCGTGCTTGCTCCGAATCGCGGTAAATCGCCCCGCAGGGGCAGATGGGGCGGCATGGGGAACCGGGCGTGCAGTTGACGCTGGGGCACGATCGGGTCCGCTGGCCGGCATCGATGATCCGACCGGACCGCTCGCTTCGGCGGGCGGCCCGGCAGGTCTGCTCAGCTGTCCTCGTAGGCGGTGAGGGTCTGGCGGGCGATGATCAGCTGCTGCACCTCGGTTGCCCCTTCGTAGATGCGCAGGGCGCGGATTTCGCGGTACAGGAGTTCGACCGGGTGGTTGCTGACCACCCCGCAACCGCCCCAGATCTGGACTGCGGAGTCGATCACCTGCTGGGCGCTTTCGGTCGCCGTCATCTTCGCCATCGCCGCCTCGCGGGTTACCTTGTGGCCCTGGTCGCGGCGCCAGGCGGCGCGGTAGGTGAGCAGGGCGGAAATGTCCACGCTGGTCGCCATCTGCGCGAGCTTGACCTGGGTGATCTGGAAGTCGGCGAGTTTTTGCTGGAACATCTCGCGGGTGGTGGCGCGGCGCAGCGCCTCGTCCAGGGCACGGCGCGAAAAGCCGAGCGCGGCCGCGGCGACCGACGTGCGGAAGATGTCGAGCGTCTGCATCGCCACCTTGAAGCCGAGGCCGGGAGTGCCGAGCATGGCCGACTTGTGCACCCGGCAATCGGTAAAGCGCAGGCGGGCCAGAGGGTGGGGGGCGATCACTTCGATGCGCTCGGCGATTTCCAGCCCCGGGGTGTCGGCATCGACGATGAATGCGGACAGGCCGCGTGCGCCGGGCGCTTCGCCGGTGCGGGCGAACACGACGTAGAAGTCGGCGATGCCGCCGTTGGAGATCCAGCTCTTCTCGCCGTCGAGGACGTAATACTCGCCGTCCAGGCGCGCGCTGCAAGCCATCGCCGCGACATCGGAGCCGGAGCCCGGCTCGGACAGGGCGAAAGCGGCAAGGGCCTGGCCGCTGGCGACGCGGGGCAGATATTCGCGCTTCTGGGCGTCGCTGCCGTGCAAGGTGATCGCTCCCGAGCCCAGGCCTTGCATGCCGAAGGCGAAGTCGGCGAGGCCCGAGTGCCGAGCCAGGGTTTCGCGCAGCAGGCAGATCGAGCGCGTATCGATGGTTTCGTGCTCGCCGCCGTAGGCGGTGCCGCCGACGCAGTAGCGCAGCCAGCCGGCGGCGCCGAGCTTGGCGACCAGCTCGCGGCAGGCGGAGTCGAGCTCACCGTGGTGCTCGCTGATGTTGTTCGTGGCCCAGCTGTCGAGCTCGGCTTCCAGCTTGCGGTGGCGATCTTCGAAGAAAGGCCACTCGAGATAGGATTTTTCGCTCACTGCACGCTCCACTTGCTTGTTGAGTCATCGGCCGCACTCAATGCGGCCGGTATATCCGGTCAGGTCACATCACTTCGCCGCCGGCGACCGAGATCGACTGGCCGGTGATCGCCTCCGAGCCCGGCAGGCACAGCCAGAGGACCGCGTTGGCGACCTCCTGGGGCCGGACCAGGCGGCCCTGGGGGTTGAAGCGGGTCAGTTCGGCCAGCGCTTCGGCCTCGCTGCGCCCGGTTTTGGCCTGAATGTTCGAGACCGAGTCGCGGACGATGTCGGTGTCGGTATAGCCGGGGCAGACGGCATTGACGGTGACGTTCTTCCGCGCCGTCTCCAGGGCCAGGGCCCGGGTCAGGCCGATCACGCCGTGTTTGGCGGCACAGTAGGCACTGACGTAAGGGTAGCCTTTCTGTCCCGCGGTGCTGGTGATGTTGATCACGCGCCCCCAGCCGGCGGCGAGCATTCCGGGCAGGACCGCCCGGGTGCCGAGAAAGACGCCGGTCAGATTGACGTCGAGCATCTGTTGCCAGAGTGCGGGGTCGGTCTTCACGAACGGCGCACTGAGCGCCTGGCCGGCGTTGTTGACCAGGATGTCGACCGGGCCGAGGCGTGCCTGCGCTGCGGCAAAGGCGGCTGCGACCGAATCGGCCTGGGCGACGTCGACGGCTTCGCAGTGCACCTGGCTGAACGCACGTAGTTCTTCTGCCTGCTGTTCCAGCCGGGGCAGGGTTCGTCCCATCAGGGTGACGGCGGCGCCCTGTTCCGCCAGGCTGTGGGCGATGGCCGCACCGATCCCACGGCCGCCACCGGTGATCACCGCGTGTTTTCCGGAAAGTGCGCGACTATGCGTCATCGGCAGGAGTCCTTGGCAGGGTTGGAGGGCGGCAGGCGGACGCAGTGCAGGATGCGCCCGCCGTGCCTGGCTTCAGTCGCCTTCGAAAACCGGCTTCTGCTTGGCCACGAAGGCGTTGTAGGCGCGGGTGAAGTCCTGCGTCTGCATGCAGATGGCCTGGGCTTCGGCTTCCGTCTCGAGCGCCTGCTCGATGCTCATGTCCCATTCCTGGTGCAGGCACTTCTTGGTCATGGCATGGGCGAAGGCCGGGCCGTTGGCCAGCGACAGGGCCATTTCCTGGGCCTTGGCGAGGACCTGGTCGGGGGCGACGAGGTCGTTGAAATAGCCCCACGCCTGACCTTCCTGGGCGCTCATGACGCGGCCGGTGTACAGCAGTTCGGAGGCGCGGCCATGGCCGATGATGCGCGGCAGGATCGCGCACGCACCCATGTCGCAGCCAGCGAGGCCGACGCGCACGAACAGGAACGCGGTCTTGGCGTCGGGCGTGGCGTAGCGCATGTCGGAGGCCATCGACACGATCGCTCCGGCGCCGGCGCAGATGCCGTCGATGGCGGAGATGATCGGCTGCGGGCAGGTGCGCATTTCCTTCACCAGGTTTCCGGTCATGCGGGTGAAGGTGAGCAGCCCGTTCATGTCCATCTTGGTGAGCGGGCCGATGATGTCGTGCACGTCGCCGCCGGAGCAGAAGTTGCCGCCGGCACCGGTGATCACGATCGAGCGCACGTCATCGACGTACTGGAACTTGTGGAAGGTGTCGCGCAGTTCGGCGTAGCTTTCGAACGTGAGCGGATTCTTGCGGTCGGGGCGGTTCAGGGTGATGGTGGCGACGCGGTTGGCGACTTCGAGCTTGAAGTGTTCGGGGTGCCAGTCGGCGGCTTTCAGCTTGTACATTGCAGTCTCCGGGATGTGAGTCGGGTTGATTGTGTTCGGGCCGCGGCCTCAGCCAACCATGGTCATGCCGCCGCTGACGCTCAGCACCTGGCCGGTGATGAAATCGGAGTCGCTGCTGGCGAAGAACAGCACCGCATCGGCGATTTCGGACGGCTTGCCGAGGCGGCGCATCGGCGTCGCCTTGACGAAGGCTTCCTGGTGCTTTTCAGGCACGGCGGCGAGCAGCGGGGTGTCGGTGGGGCCGGGGCAGATGCTGTTGACGTTGATCTTGTAGCGCGCCATCTCGCGGGCCAGCGCCTTGCCGAAGGCGATCGCACCGCCCTTGGCGCCCGAATACACCGTTTCGCCGGTGCTGCCGACACGGCCGGCGTCGCTCGCCACGGTGATGACCTTGCCGCCCCGGCCGCGGGCGATCATGCCACCCAGGAAGGCGTGGGTGACGGCGACCGGCCCGAGCAGGTTGAGGTCGATGACCTTGCGCCAGAAATCGGGACTGTTTTCCATGAAGGGCTGGATCTTCCCCCAGCCGGCGACGTTGACCACGATGTCGACTTCCAGCCCGTGCTCTTCCACGGTCTTGGCGAACACCCCAATCGAATCGAGGCTGGTGGCATCGAGCGGGAAATAGTCGGCCTTGCGCCCGCTTTCGCGGATGGCTGCAGCGACGGCTGCGCCTTTTTCCTGGTCGAGGTCGCCGATCACTACGTGTGCGCCGGCCGCAGCCAGCGTTTCGGCCGTCGCCCGACCAATACCGGACGCGCCGCCGGTGACAACTGCCGTTTTGCCCTCAAGTCGCATTTTGTTCAAACCTCCGGATTGGGATCATTGATTTCGCCCGGCGAGCGCGGTGATGCCTTGCGCTCGGTCGGTGTGCTCACGGGTGCCGCTGGACAGCTGATCGGCACCGCATGAGATGAATGATTGTTCAGTCAGATTTGGAAGTCAAGAAATTTTTCCTGCTGCGGTAATGTCGGCGCTTCTCTTTTCAATAAAAGGCTTTGATCGTCGATGCGCTTGATTTTCAAGTTCCCGCATGCGACTCTTCGGCTGAATGAGTAATCAGTCACTGTGATCCGGTGGTAACAGCGGCCTGCTCCCATGCAAGTGCGCAGTGGATGCCCCCTTAACCCGACGAAGCGAAAGGAAGCCATGATTTCCCTGAATATCGATGGAGCGGTCGCCACCGCTACGCTATGCCGCCCCCCGGTCAATGCCATCAACGATGAATGGCTCGATCGTTTCAATGAGATCCTGGACCGCGTCGAGGCCAATGACGAGGTCGGGGTGCTGTGGATTCGCAGCAATCAGCGTGTCTTCTGCGCCGGGGCCGATCTCGAGCTGATCCGGACGCTTTTTTCGACTGAAGCGGGGCGCGCGCAGATGATTGCCAGCACGCGGCGCATGCAGGAGGCTTTTGCACGGCTCGAACGCCTGCCGAAAGTGTCGGTCGCCGAAATCGGCGGCGCCGCGATGGGTGGTGGTTTCGAGCTCGCGCTGGCCTGCGACCTGCGTCTGGTCGCCGAGGAGGCCAGCGTCGGCCTTCCCGAAGCACGGCTCGGGCTGCTGCCTGCCGCCGGCGGCACTCAGCGCATGACCCGGATCTGCGGTGAAGCGGTGTCCCGCCGCCTGATCCTGGGGGCGGAGCTGATCAGCGGTGCACAGGCGGTGGCGCTCGGCTGTGCCCATCGCAGCGCGCCGGCGGCCGAACTCGAGCGCCTCGCCCGCGAGCAGGTCGCCCGCCTTGCGGAATTGCCGGCGCAGGCGCTGGCGGCCTGCAAGCGCTGCATTTTCGCGGCGCTCGACGGCAGCGTGGATGGTTACGAAGTCGAGCTCGAAGGCAGCGCCGCCTTGTTGGCCGCGCCGGATACCCAGGCGAGGGTGCAACAGTTCCTCGCCCGGCAAAAATGATTCGTGCCGCCCGTCCCGCCTTGCCGGGGGATGAGTGGATCCAGGACAATGCACACCGCTTCGGGTGAAGTGCAGGCCGCCGGCCTTCAGTATGGTCCGTGGTCTGCCGGCTGCGCCGCCCTTGCAGTACGGACAAAAGTGTCAACAGGAAGAACGACGATGAGTGCAGCGGGAGAGGTGAAGAGTGTGGTGTCCGACCCCAGGTTGGTCGAGGAGCGCAGGCGGCAGATCATCCTTGCGGCGGTCGAGCTGTTTTCCGAGGAGGGCTACCACACCACCACGATCCAGCAGATCGCGCGCAAGGCCGGCACCAGCACGGGCTTGATTTACCAGTATTTCGGGGACAAGGAAGATGTGCTCTTCCTGACCCTCAAGCTCGTCATCGACTCCTACGAGAACGAGATTCCGCCCCACCTGGAAGGGGTGTCCCATCCGGTGGAGCGGCTGTGCAAGGCCTTGTCGGCGTACTGCAGCATCGTCGATCGGCTGCGCGATGCGACGGTGCTGGCCTACCGCTCGACCATGTCGCTGCGTGCCGAACGTCGGGTCCTGATCAAGGATGGGGAGACGCGCACCAACCGTCTGATCGAAGGTTGCGTCCGTGCCTGTACCAGCGCCGGCTTCATGCGCCCGGTCAACGAGCACCTGCTGGCCTATCAGTACGTGATGTTCGCCCACTCATGGGCGCTCAAGCACTGGTCCTACCGCAACCGCTATACGCTGGAAGAATATATCGCGGAAGGGACCCGGCTTCTGGTGGAGCCTTTCCTGACCGCCAAGGGCCACCTGGTGCTGGCAGGCATGCGTGCCGCGGAAGAATCGGCGGCCAGCCCGCCGATGTGCTGAATCGCCGGCGCAGCGGGGCTGGCCGGGATTGCTTTCATTCCGGGCGCTGGGTGTGGAGCAGGTAATTGACGCCGGTGTCGGTGTCGAGCGAATAAACTTTGGTCAGAGGGTTGTAGCTCAGGCCGATGAGCTCCCGGGTGTCCAGCCCGGCATTGCGGCAGTGACGCGTGAGCTCCGACGGCTTGATGAATTTGGCATATTCGTGAGTGCCGGCCGGCAGTAGCTTGAGAACGTATTCGGCGCCGATCACGGCGAATAGATAGGACTTCAGGTTGCGGTTCAGGGTGGAAAAGAAGACGTGCCCTCCCGGTTTGGCCAGCCGGGCGCAGGCGGCGATCGTGCTCGCCGGATTGGGGACGTGCTCGAGCATTTCCATGCAGGTGACGACATCGAACGTGCCAGCCTGCTCGTCGGCGAAGGCTTCGGCGCCGATCAGGCGGTAATCCACCTTCCATCCGCTTTCGAACAGGTGCAGGCGGGCGACGCTGAGCGCCTTTTCCGACAGGTCGATGCCGGTCACCCGGGCACCCAGGGCGGCCATGCTCTCGGCCAGGATGCCTCCTCCGCAACCGACGTCGAGCACGGTCCTGCCACTGAGCTCGGCCTTGCTGTTGATCCAGCCCAGGCGCAAGGGGTTGATCTCGTGCAGAGGCTTGAATTCGGATGCGGGATCCCACCAGCGGTGGGCAAGGTCGCTGAATTTCTGCAGTTCTGCAGGATCGGCGTTGAGTGAGCTCATCATTGAAGGAGGCGAAGGTGGGGTGTTGAGTCGGACTGCCGTGTTCCCTGTCTGTTCAACAGATTCGGCACAGAAACGAAAAAGCCCCGCCGAGGCAGGGCTTTTCGCATGGCGGTCGCAGGATCACTTGGAGCCGATGACTTCCACTTCGACGCGGCGATCCGGCTGCAGGCAGGAAATCTGCGCGGCGCGGCCACGGACGTTGTCGCACTGCTTGCCGGTGACAGGCTGGGTTTCGCCCTTGCCTTCGGTGTAGATGCGGTTGGCGTCGACGCCCTGGGAGACGAGATAGGTCTTCACTGCGGCGGCGCGGCGCTCGGAGAGGCGCTGGTTGTAAGCGTCGGAGCCGATGCGGTCGGTGTGGCCGACGGCGAGGATCACTTCGAGCTTCAGCGACTTGGCCTTTGCGGCCAGTTCGTTGAGCTTGGCCTGGCCTTCGGGCTTGAGGACGGCCTTGTCAAAGTCGAACAGGGCGTCGGCCGAGAGCTTGATCTTGTCGGCGGTGGGCTTCGGTGCGGGTGCCGGGGCCGGGGCGGCGGCGGCAACCGGGGCGACGCACTTGTCCTTGGCGACGATGTCGGAGTCGCACGCGCAGCCGGCCGGGAATTCGCCTGCCATCGCGGTCGACGCGGCCGCCGGGCTCCAGTAGCCGGTGCGCCAGCACAGGCCGGTACCGCTGCGGGCGACGACCTTGCGGGAATCGATGACGTAGGGGATTTCGCCCGTGCCGTCGACGACTACATCCTTGACTTGCGCGAATGCGCTGGGGGCGGACAGACCGATCGAGGCGATGGCGGCCAGCATGAGCATCTGCTTCTTGGTTTGTTTGATCATGGTTTCCTCTTTGTAGGGCGAGTCGCCGGAATTGCCACTGAAACGTGAAGATGAAGGCAGCCGCAAAGCCATCTCCATGCCGGATGAACCACAGCTATCCAGTTCAATTAACAATTTTAGTTTGCCACATTGAAACTGCACGGAGCAATTCACTGTCGTTAATATGCAACAGCGGAACGCCTTTGTCGACGCGGGATTCGCCGTTTACCCACACATGGGTGACGTGCTCGCGACCGGCAACGTAAACAAGATGCGACACCGGGTCGAAACAGGGGCGGCTCTCCAGGCCATCGAGGCGGATGGCGCACAGGTCGGCCTGCTTTCCAGGGGTGATGGAGCCGATGGCAGCGTCCAGCCCGAGTGCCTGGGCTCCGGCCAGCGTCGCCATGTGCAGCGCCGTATGGGCGGGAACGGCCGTTGCATCGAGGGCGCCGACCTTGGCGAGGAGGGCGGCGTGGCGCATTTCCTGGAACAGGTCGAGGCGATTGTTGCTGGCCGCACCGTCGGTGCCGAGACCGATTCGAAGGCCGGCCTCGAGCAGGCGCGGCACCGGTGCGATGCCGCTGGCGAGCTTCATGTTCGACGTCGGGCAGTGGGCGATGCTGCAGTTGTGGCGGGAGAGGAGCTCGATGTCGCTTTCGTCTACATGCACGGCGTGGACGCCGATGAAGTTTTCGCCGAGCAGGCCGAGCCTGGCCAGGCGGGTGAGGGGGCGCATGCCGTTGGCGGCGAGGGCATTGCGGATTTCACCGGCGGTTTCGTGGATGTGGACGTGGAGCGCAAGCTTGAGCTCGTCGGCAAGCGCACGGGCGCGAACGAAACTGGCGTCGGAAACCGTGTAGGGCGCGTGCGGTGCAATCGAAAACGAGATCAGCGGGTGGCCGAGCCAGCGCTCGCGGGCGGCCAGGCCCTTGCGCAGGCAGTCGTCGGCATCGCTCGCGTAGGGAGTGGGAAATTCCAGCATCACCAGGCCGAGGACTGCACGCATGCCCGCCTCGGCGAAGGCGTCGGCGGCGGCCTCGGGATAAAAGTACATGTCGCTGCAGGTGGTGATCCCACCGCGCAGCATCTCGGCGGCGGCGAGCAAGGTGCCGTCGCGCACGAAGGCCGGCGAGATGTGCCGGCCTTCGGCGGGCCAGATCGCGTCCTCCAGCCAGCGCATCAGGGGAAGATCGTCGGCGAGGCCGCGCATCAGGCTCATCGCCGCGTGAGTGTGCAGATTGACCAGGCCGGGGATCAGCACATGTTCGGGCAGTTCGACCTGCCTTGCCGCGCGGAAGCGAGTGAGTGCATCGGCACGGGGCAGGGCCGCGACGATGCGGCCATCGCGCACGGCGATCGAGTGGTTGTCGAGAACGGTCGCGGCAGGCTCGACGGGGACGGTCCAGCGGGCGTGGATCAACAGGTCGATGGCTTCGGTCACAAAAAACTCCACGGCAGGATGGTCGACCTCCACCCGTCAGGGGCGGGCGTCAGGGTAGGGGCTGCGGGAGTTTAAACACCTGGCCGAGGGGCGAACAACCGCTGTCGTGCCATCCGGCCGTGCGCATCCGCGCTGCGCTCGTGCCCCCGACCGGCTTCGTGCGACAATCGCCGCTGGCCCCATCTGGCGGCAGCGTGAAACCTGCTGTTTCAATTGCATGAACCGGCTTCCTTCCCGCATCGGCAAATACCGGATCGTCAAGGAGATCGGTCGCGGTGCGACCGCGACCGTGTATCTCGCGCAGAGCGACGATCACCCTTCGCCGGTGGCGCTCAAGCACGTCCGCTTCGACGACAAGGTGAAGGACGAGGCCAAGTGGAACCGGCGCCTGACCAAGCTGCTGAAGGCCGAGCGCGCGGTGTGCGAGCGCCTCGATCACCCGAACATCATCCGCATCTTCGACGTTGCGATCGAGCCTGACCAGGCTTACGTGGTGATGGAATATTTCCCCGGAGGCTCGCTCGAGCGCTACTGCAGCTTCGAGAGCCTGCTGCCGATCCATCGCACGATCGGCATCGTCTTCAAATGCTGCATGGCGCTCGATCACGCCTTTCGCCAGGGTATCGTGCACCGCGACATCAAGCCCGCCAACATCCTGGTCGACGATCAGGACAACGTGAAGATCACCGACTTCGGCCTCGCGCTCAACATCAGCAAGAAGATCGATACCGACTCGACCTTCATCATGGGCGTCGGCTCGCCGGCCTACATGAGCCCGGAACAGATCAAGGGCTATCCGCTGAACCAGAAGACCGACCTTTATTCGCTCGGCGTGCTGCTGTTCCACCTGCTCACCGGCCGGCTGCCGTTCAGGGGAGGCAGTCCGGCGCAGCTGGTCTACAAGATCATCAATGCCGACCCGCCCTCGGTGTCGCAGCTCAACCCCGACGTACCCGAGCAGATGGATGCGGTGATCCGCAAGGCGCTGGAGAAGGATCTGTACTCCCGCTACCGCAACGGCGCCGAATTCGCCAAGGATCTCGCCGCGGTACGCTACCGCATTCTCGACGACAGCTACGTCCCCCCCGACGCCAGCCGCTTTGCCGCGTTGCGCGGGCTAGCCTTCTTCACCGAGTTCGAGGATGTCGACCTGTGGGAGGTGGTGCGGGTCAGCTCGTGGCGCAAGGTCGAGCGCCATGTCGCCCTGATGCGGGAGGGGGAGTCCGATCCGCGCTTCGGCATCGTGCTCGAGGGCCGGGTCGAGCTCTCGATCGAGGGGCGGAGGGTGATGGAGCTCGGGCCGGGGGAGGTGTTCGGCGTCCAGGCCTGGCTGGACCAGCTCGAGCGCCGCCACATGCATACGGTGACTTCGCTCGAGCCGCTCCATTATCTGGAGATCAATCCGGCGGCGCTGTCACTGGCCAGCGAGGAAGTGCTGGAACGCTTCCACCGTCAGCTGGGCACCGTCCTCGTGCGCCGCCTGGCGCTGCTCTCGAAGCAGCTTGCCGCAGGCGCGGTGGAGGCGGTGAAGGCCGAGCGCAGCGCGGGCCCCCACGAACTGCAGCTGCTTGGTTCCTGAGCCTTCCTGCAGCATTCCAGTCTGCACCGAGCCGCCTTGAGCAGGCTGAGGCTCCCTCGGGGGCGGTGACCGTAGGGGACATTTCAGTGTTCCGCTCCGCTCGCCAGCGCCCGTTCGCGGGTGTCGGCGAGGGCTGCCGCATCGGGCGGAGAATGCTCGAGCCAGCTGCCCAGGTGCTGGCGGGCAAGATCGGCGAGGGCGTCGATCCAGGCGCTTTCCTCGTTCAGGCAGGCGATGTAGTGGAACGCCTTGCCGCCCTTGCCGAGGAAGGCCTCCTTGCATTCGATGGCGATCTCTTCGAGGGTCTCGAGGCAGTCCGAGACGAAGCCCGGGCACATCACATCGACCCGGCCCATGCCCTGTGCGGCCAAGGTCTCGAGCGTCGGCTGGGTGTAGGGTTCGAGCCACCGGGCCTTGCCGAAGCGGGACTGGAAGCAGACCAGGACGCGGTCGGGTTCGAATCCGAGCGCTTCGGAGACGAGGCGGGCGGTGGTCCGGCATTCGCAATGGTAAGGGTCACCCAGTTCGAGGGTGCGTCGCGGCACGCCGTGAAAGCTCAGCACCAGGCGGTCGGGGTGGCCGTGGGCGGCCCAGTGCCGGCGCACGTTGCCGGCGAGCGCGGCGATGTAGCCGGGATGGTCGTGGAAGTCGCGCACCAGGCGCAGCTCGGGCGGGTTGCGCCAGTGCTGCAGGCAGTGCGCGACCTCGTCGAACACGGTGGCGGTGGTGCTGGCCGAAAATTGCGGGTACAGCGGCAGCACCAGGATGCGGGTGCAGCCGCGGGCGCGCATCGCGTTCAGGGTGGCCGGGATCGAGGGCGCGCCGTAACGCATCGCGTAGCGGATATCGAGCCCGTCGTGGCCTGCACCGGCGAGGTGTTCGGCAAGCAGCCCGGTCTGGCGCAGCGTGTGCACCAGCAGCGGCGAGCCTTCATCGGTCCAGATGCTGGCGTATTTTTTTGCGGAGGCCGCCGGGCGGGTGTTGAGGATGATGCCGTTGAGGATCGGCCACCACAGCAGGCGCGGGATTTCCACGACGCGCGGGTCGGACAGGAACTGCTTCAGGTAAGGGCGCACGGCGGCCGGGGTAGGCGCTGCGGGGGTGCCCAGGTTGACCAGCAGCACGCCGGTGCGCGGCGCGGTGCCGTGGGTGAAGGAAGGCTCCAGCCAGTAGCGGGACATGGGGATCCTGGTTCGCGAGGCCGGCACCGCGCCGGCCGCGGCGATGTTCAATGATTGGAGGACAGCGCGTTCGACAGCAGCCGCGCGGTGATATCGACGATCGGAATCACCCGGTCGTAGGCCATGCGCGTGGGGCCGATGACGCCGACCGAGCCCACGACCTGGCCGTCGACTTCGTAGGGTGCGGTAACCACGCTGCAGCCGTCGAGCGGGGCGAGCCCCGATTCGCCGCCGATGAAGATCTGCACGCCTTCGGCCTTGTTCGAGAGTTCGAGCAGCTGCATCAGGCTGGTGCGCTGCTCGAAAAGCTCGAACAGCTCGCGCAGGCGGGTCATGTTGGAGGACAGGTCCTCGATCCCCAGGAGGTTGGTTTCGCCCGAAATGACATAGCTGGTGGCGCTTTCTTCCGCGGCCTGGGTGCCGGCATCCACGGTCGCCGACATCAGCTCGGTCATGTCGCTGCGCAACTGGCGCAGCTCGTCGGTGAGGCCGTGGCGGATCTCGTCGAAGGAGCGGCCGGCGAAGTGCTCGTTGAGGTAGGCGGCGGCGTTGCCGAGTTCTCCCGCGGTGTAGGCGCGGCGGGTGAGCAGGATGCGGTTCTGTACGTCCCCCGCGGTGGTCACGATGATCAGCAGGATGCGGTTTTCGGCCAGGCTGATGAACTCGAACTGGCGGATGCGGGCGACGTCCTTGCGCGGCGCGACGACCACGCCGGCGAAGCGGGTGAGGTCGGACAGCAGATGGGAGGCGGAGCTGAGCACGCGCTGAGGCTGGTCGGGCAGGAGCTGGCCTTCGAGTGCGCGGACGCGGGCGTTTCCCAGCGGCTGTACGGTGAGCAGCGCATCGACGAAGAAGCGGTAGCCGCGCGCGGTGGGAATGCGACCGGCCGAAGTGTGCGGGCTGGCGATGAAACCCATGTCTTCCAGATCGCTCATCACGTTGCGCACCGTCGCCGGCGACAGTTCGAGCCCGGAATAGCGCGATAGCGCACGCGAGCCGACGGGCTGTCCATCCGCGATATAGCGTTCGATCAGGGTTTTCAGCAGGATTTGGGCGCGGGGGTCGAGCGAATTCATGGTGGAGATCGAATAGTGTCTCGATTCTAACAGCCTGTCGCGAAGCGTTGAAAAACTGTGAGACCCGCCTGCCGCTGGTGCATCGTCGGTGCGCCAGTCTGCTACCCGGATGTGGTTTAATCCGGCCCCATGAGCACGAATTTCCGCACGCTTGCCCTCATCGGCAAATATCAGAGCCCCGACGTCGCGGAGTCGGTGCTGACGATCGCCCGCTTCCTGCGCGAGCGCGGCCTGCTGGTGTGGATCGAGCAGGGTACGGCGAGTTCCATCGGTGGCGCCGGTGATTTCGCGGCGGCGAGCTATGAGTGCATCGCCGCGGAGGCCGATCTCGCGGTGGTGGTCGGCGGCGATGGCACGATGCTGAACACCGCCCGCCGCCTGGTCGAGCACGCCGTGCCGCTGGTAGGCATCAACCTCGGGCGATTGGGCTTCCTGACCGATATCGCACGCAGCGATGCGCTCGCGCGCCTGGATGAGATCGTCGCCGGCCGTTACACCGAAGAAGTCCGGTTCATGCTCGACGCCGAAGTGCTGCGCGGCGGCGTGCGCGTATTTCACACCCTCGCGCTCAACGATGTCGTCGTGAACAAGGGCGAGCTCGGGCGCATGATCGAATTCGAGCTCTCCGTAAATGGTGAATTCGTGTACACCCAGCGTTCGGACGGCATGATCGTGAGCTCTCCGACCGGTTCGACCGCCTACGCGCTGTCATCGAACGGACCGATCCTGCACCCGAGCGTGGGCGGCATCGCGCTCGTGCCCCTGTGCCCGCACGCACTCACCGCCCGCCCGATCACCCTGCCCGATTCGTGCCGCATCGATATCGTGCTGCTCCCGCCGCAGGATGCCAGGGTGCATTTCGACGGCCAGGCCCGCTTCGATTTGCGCGCCGGAGACTGCGTGCGGGTGAGCCGTTCGCCGCATTCGCTGCGTCTGCTGCACCCCGAGGGCTACAGCTACTTCGCGATGCTGCGCGAAAAGCTGCACTGGAGCGCCGAGCCCAGACATAACTGATGAGTGCCCTCCTGCTGCGGAGCACCGGGCACCTTTTTCCCGCCTGTTCACGCCGCCCGTAATTCAATGACCTCCCGCTCCGTCCCGCCCTCGCCATGTTGCGCAGCCTGACCATCCGTGACTTCGTCATCGTCGACCGACTCGAGCTCGAATTCGGCACCGGCTTCGGTGCGCTGACCGGCGAGACCGGCGCCGGAAAGTCGATTCTGCTCGATGCGCTGGGGCTGGCGCTCGGTGGCCGCGGCGACGCGACCATGGTGCGCACCGGGCGTGAGCGCGCCGAGGTGGCCGCGGAGTTCGACCTGCCCGATGCCGACGCTTTTGCGCGCTGGCTGCAGGAGCAGGCGCTGAACGCCGACGAGGGGGGGCTGATCCTGCGCCGCACGATCGATGCCGGCGGGCGCAGCCGGGCGTGGATCAATGGCAGCACGGTGACGCTGGCGCAGTTGCGTGCGGCCGGCGAGTGGCTCGCCGACATCCACGGCCAGCACGCCCACCATGCGCTGCTGCGTGCCGAAGCGCAGCGCTCCCTGCTCGATGCCCATGCAGGTGCCGCACCGCTTGCCGTCGAAGTGGCCGGCCTGCATCGTGAGTGGCAGCGGCTGGCACGCCTTCACCGCGAGGCTGAGGCCGATTCGGCCGGCTCGGCGCGCGAGCGCGAACTGCTCGCCTGGCAGCTGCGCGAGCTCGATGAACTCGCCTTCGATGGCGGTGAATGGGACGAACTCAACGCCGAGCACAGCCGCCTGGGGCATGCCGCCGGCCTGATCGAGGGGGCCGACGAAACCCTTGCCGCCCTCGGCGAGGGAGAGCTGGCGGTATGCTCCAGCCTGCGCCATCTCGGTGGGCGGATTGCGGCACTGGCCGACTACGACCCCGGGCTTGGCGATGTGCGTGAACTCCTGGCTGCGGCGGCGATTCAGACCGACGAGGCCCTGCATGCGCTGCGCCGCTACCGCGACCGGCTCGAACTCGACCCCCAGCGCCTGCTTGCGGTCGAGGCGCGCATTGCCGCCGTGCTCGATACGGCGCGCAAATATCGGGTTCCGCCGCAGGAACTGCCCGAACTGCAGCGTCAGTGGCAGCTGCGGATCGACACCCTGGAGGCGACGGCCGATCCGGCGCGCCTGGCCGCCGCCGAGGCCGCCGCGCGACAGGCCTTCGAGGCTGCGGCAAGCCGGCTGACGGCGGCACGGCGGCCGGCGGCACAGCGCTTGTCGGCAGACATTACCGCGGCGATGCAGACCCTGGCGATGGCCGGAGGGCGTTTCGAGGTTGTGCTGCGACCTTGCGAACCCGCTGCGCACGGCCTGGAGACGGTCGAGTTTCAGGTGGCGGCCAACGCTGGCCAGACCCTCAACAACATGGCCAAAGTCGCCTCGGGGGGCGAGCTGTCACGCCTCGGCTTGGCGATTCAGGTGATGGCCAGCCGTGATTCGGCCGTGCCGACGCTCATTTTCGACGAAGTCGATGTCGGCATCGGCGGCCGGGTGGCGGAGATCGTCGGCACCTTGCTCGCGCGCCTGGGGCGCGACCGCCAGGTGTTGTGCGTGACGCATTTGCCTCAGGTGGCGGCCTGCGCCGACTGGCAGTGGCGTATCGCCAAGCTCGAACGTGGCGGTGAAACGCTGAGCGCGGTCACGCCGCTCGATGGGCCGGGCAGGGTCGACGAAATCGCCCGCATGCTGGGCGGCGTGAAGATCACCGCGACGACCCGCGAGCACGCCGCGGAAATGCTCGGCCGCCATTCGCCCGGAGGTGATTGAGCGCGCTTGCCGCCGCCTCGCCATGACACAGCGGAACGGCCCGGAATCCGGGGCCGGGGCGGTGGTGACCGCTCCTGCTCCCGCTCCGGGTCAGCTTTCGGTGTCGCGGTGCGGGCAGTTCTCGCGCGTGCAGTCGGCATAAATGTAGAGCGCATGCTCGCGGATCGCGAAGCCGCGCTCGGTGGCGATCTGGTTCTGCCGGCGCTCGATTTCGGGGTCGAAGAACTCCTCCACCTTGCCGCATTGCATGCAGACGATGTGGTCGTGGTGTCCGCCCTTGTTGAGCTCGAAAACCGCCTTGCCCGACTCGAAGTAGTGGCGTTCGAGCAACCCCGCCTGTTCGAACTGGGTCAGCACCCGGTAAACCGTGGCGAGGCCGATGTCCATGCCCTCGTTCATCAGGGTGCGATAAACGTCCTCGGCGGTGAGGTGGCGCTGGTCCGAACTCTGGAAGAGGTCGAGGATCTTCAGGCGCGGATAAGTCGCCTTCAGACCAATGTTTTTCAGATTCTTGGAGTTGTCGGACATGAGAGCCTGTTGGGGAAAGGTGCGGCAGGTGGCAGGGTCGGCATGAACGAGCGGGCCTCGCGAGACGTGGAACGCCCTGTGATGCCACCATATGTTATATTTTTTGCCCCTTTCTGAGAACTGCGACCACGTCGCGTCAGCCCCGATACCTTTCATGCCCTCCTATCTCGTCGCGGCGCTCGTCGCCACCAGTGTGCTCGCCGGCTGCTCCTTCGATTCGGTTGTCGGAGTGGTCGATCCGTACCGCATCGATGTCCGCCAGGGCAATTACGTCGACCAGGACATGCTTTCCCAGCTTCGCCGCGGCATGACGCGCGACCAGGTGCGCTTCGTCATGGGATCGCCGTTGGTCGTGGACATGTTCCGCGAGGACCGCTGGGATTACGTCTATCGCTTCCGGCCCGGTCGCGGTGACCTCCAGCAACGCGTGATCTCGGTGTTCTTTGTAGACAACCTGCTCGACCGGGTCGAGGGCGACGTGCAGCCGGCGGCTTCGGCCGGCACCCGGGTCGACGCCCCCGGGCGCAGCCGCGTGATCGAGGTCGCGCCCGCCGCCGATCGCTGATTTCCGTACCGCTCGCGGTCTTGCCCGGGTCTGGTCGCCGGGCTTCGCTTTTTGAGGATTAGAGTTTCATGTCTGACATTCGTGTAGCGATCGCCGGCGCTTCCGGCCGCATGGGCAGGATGCTGATCGAGGCCGCGCTGAAGGAAGAGGGGGTCGTCCTCGCGGCGGCCTTCGATCGCCCGGGAACCCCCTTCGTCGGCCGCGACGCCGGGGAGATGGCGGGAGTGGCGACCGGGGTGATGATCGGCGACGATGCCCGTGTGGCGATCGCAGCTGCCGACTGCGTGATCGATTTCACCCGCCCCGAAGGCACGCTTGTGCATCTGGCACTGGCGCGTGAGCTCGGGCGTGCGATGGTGATCGGCACCACCGGCTTCGATGCCGCGGGCAAGGCGGCGATTGCCCAGGCTGGGCGTGAAATTCCGGTGGTGTTCGCGCCCAACATGGCGGTCGGGGTCAATGCCGTGTTCCGGCTGCTCGAGGTCGCGGCGCGCATCCTGTCCGAAGGCTACGACGTCGAAGTCATCGAGGCGCACCACCGTTTCAAGGTCGATGCGCCCTCCGGCACCGCCTTGCGGATGGGGGAAGTCGTCGCCCGCGAACTCGGGCGCAGCCTCGATGCGTGCGCGATTTACGGGCGTGAGGGCCATACCGGCGAACGCAAGGCCGACACCATCGGTTTTTCGACCATCCGCGGCGGTGACGTGGTGGGTGACCACACGGTGCTCTTCGCCGGTATCGGCGAGCGCATCGAAATTACTCACAAATCGGGAAGCCGCATGCCGTACGCGCTGGGCTCGATGCGCGCGGCGAAGTATCTCGCCGGGCGGGGTGAAGGTCTGTTCGACATGCAGGACGTTCTCGGCCTGCGCTGAGCAGCGACATGGACGAGCACGCCGGCACGAGGGCAGGGGCGGCGGGCAGCCTTCCTCCTTCGATCGCGGCAATGGCGGGCGGCGAGCCCGGCGACGAGCTGCAGCGTGCGCGCCGGCACCTGGCACTGATTTCGGCCAATACCGCCACCGGGGTGTGGGACTTCGATCTGCGCGCCCGCACGCTGCGGCTCGACGAGAGCTGGTGCGCGCGCCTCGGTTACCGCGGTGAGCCGCTCCGCGACGTGCTCGCGAACTGGCCGGCACTCGTCCGGGAAGACGACCGCGAGGCCATGCAGGCCTGCCTGCGTGCCCACCTGCGTGGCGAATCCGCGCAGTTTCACGTCGAGTTCCGGGTGCGGGGCGGCGCCGGGGACTGGCGCTGGGTCGAGGCGCGGGGCGCGGCCGTCGATCGGGCGGCCGACGGCCGCTGGTGCAGCGTGCTGGGCACGGTCCGCGACATCACCGAGCGCAAGATGCGCGAGCTGGAGCTGCTCGAGGCGAAGGAAGCGGCCGAGGCGGCGAGTCGGGCGAAAGGCGATTTTCTCGCCAACATGAGCCACGAGATCCGCACGCCGATGAACGGCATCATCGGAATGACCGAGCTGCTGCTCGATTCGGCGCTCACCGGCGAACAGCGCGAATACCTGCGCACGGTGAAATCCTCGGCCGAGGCCTTGCTTACCATCCTCAACGACATCCTCGATTTTTCCCGCGTCGAGGCGGGCCGGCTGGAACTCGAGCGCATCGATTTCGCCGTCGGCGCGGTGCTCTCGGAAACGTGCCGGACCCTCGCCCTGCGCGCCGCCCAGAAGGGGGTCGAACTCTTCTTCGAGATCGGTGCCGATGTGCCGGCGGTGCTGTGCGGCGATCCGACCCGGCTGCGCCAGGTCCTGCTCAACCTGGTCGCCAATGCGGTCAAATTCACCGATCGCGGAGAAATCGAAGTGACGGTCGAGCGCCTCGGTCCGGCCGTCCATCCGTTGCTGCTGCGTTTTTCGGTGCGCGACACCGGCTGCGGAATCCCGGCGGAAAAGCTCGAAAGCATCTTCGGCGCGTTTTCCCAGGCCGACACCTCGACCACGCGGAAATACGGCGGCACCGGGCTCGGGCTGGCCATTTCACGTCATCTCATCGAGCTGATGCAGGGCGCGCTTGAGGTCGAAAGCACGCCCGGGAAAGGGAGTATTTTCAGCTTCACGCTGCCGTTCGAGAGGGTGGCCGAGGCGCCCCCCGGAGGACGGAATGCGCTGCGCGGAGCCCATGTGCTGATCGCGGCACGCAATTCCGCCTTCGGCGAATGCCTCGGCCGGATCATGCGCAGCCGGGGAATCCGTCCCCAGGTGGCCGATGGGGCGGACGCTGCGCTGGCGGCCCTCTGCGCCGTGCGCGATGGGCGCGACCCCTTCGACTTCCTCGTCATGGACGCGGAGCTGCCCGAGCCGGCCGGCTTTGCCCTGGCGCAGCGCTTTGCCGAGGCCGATCCGCGGCTCGACCGCCTGGTGATGATGCTGCCCAGCCATTCGCAGCGCATTGACGCGATGCGCTGCGATGAGCTGGGGCTGCAGTTTCGTCTTGTCAAACCGTTTTCCAGCGACGACCTGTTCGATGCGCTGAGCATGGCGCGCAGCGGCGCCAGTGGCGCGTCAGGCGGCGAGCCACTGGCGCCGGCTTTCGAGATTCCCCTCCCCGGATCGATTCCGGTCGCGGCCGAGGGGTGCGGTCGCGCGCTCGACATCCTCGTCGCCGAAGACAACCCGGTCAATCAGATGGTCGCGGCACGGATGCTCGAGCGCGCCGGGCACCGGGTCACGCTTGCCGCCAACGGCGAAGAGGCGCTGGAGGCGATCGATCGTCGGCACTTCGACCTCGTGCTGATGGATGTGCAGATGCCGGTGATGGGCGGTATCGAGGCCACCCAGGCGATCCGTGCCCGCGAAGCGCGGCGCAGCTGGGTGGCGCAGGGCGAATGGACGCCGGTGCCGATCATCGCCATGACCGCGCACGCGATGGAAGGCGACCGCGAGCGCTGTCTCGATGCGGGGATGGACGATTACGTTTCCAAGCCGGTCCACCCCCAGGCGCTGTTTTCTGCGATCGAACGCGTGTGCCGGCACTGCGCTGACGCGCTCCGGGCGGGCGACGAGTGCGACGGCCCCGAGCTGTCCGGATACGGTGATGCGCAGTGTCGCCGCATTGTCTGCCTGGATCAGACGCGCGCGATGTTCGACGGCGACGAGGCCGTGGTGCAGCAACTGCTCGCCGTCTTCCTGCGCGATGCCGGGCGGACGGTCAGCGAACTGCAGCAGGCTGCGGCCGAGCTGGATTTTGTCCGCCTGGGGGAGCTCGCGCATGCGCTCAAAGGCTCGCTCGGGCTGCTCGCGGCGGACCGCTCGGTCGATGCGGCGCGGCGTCTCGAGGAACTGGCCCGGGCCGGCGATCCCGCCGCCGCGACGCATCAGGCCCGGGTCCTGGTCGATGAAATCAAGCTGCTGGCCCGGGCGGTGGAGGGCGAAGCAGCCGCGCTTGCACAGGCGGCGTGCGGGATTGCCGGGAACGGCAGCGGGGCGGGTGGGCGGTGACGGGAGCGGGAATGTGCACGCCGCCAGGCCGGCGTGAGCCAATTTGCCTTCAAACGCCCGAAAAGATAGAATTCCAGGGTTTATACAGCGGGATCGGCCCAGAGGCCCGTCCCGCTTTTTTGCACATGCCGGGCAGGGGTCGATCTTGCTGCCCCCAGATTTTCAAGCTGAATCCAGGAGTTTCTCGTGAGTGCATTCCCGTCCGCCCTCCTTGCGCTTGCCGACGGAACGGTTTTCCATGGCAAGGGCATCGGCGCGGTTGGCAGCACGGTCGGCGAGGTCGTGTTCAACACCTCGATGTCGGGGTATCAGGAAATCCTGACCGACCCGAGCTATTGCCGCCAGATCGTTACGCTGACCTATCCGCATATCGGCAACACCGGCGTCAATGCCGAGGACGTCGAATCCTTCAAGGTGCACGCGGCCGGTCTCATCATTCGCGACTTGCCGATCCTGCCGTCCAATTTCCGCATGACCCAGCGCCTCGACGCCTATCTGCAGGCCGAGGGGGTGGTTGCGATCGCCGGGCTCGATACCCGCAAGCTCACCCGCGTGCTGCGCGAAAAGGGCGCGCAGGCCGGTTGCATCGTCACCGCCGCGCCCGGCGAGACGCTCAGCGCCGAGGCCGCCGTCGCCCAGGCGCGCACCTTCCCCGGCCTGGCCGGGATGGACCTGGCCAAGGTCGTCAGCGTCCGCGAACGCTACGACTGGACGCAGGGCGAGTGGGCGCTGGAGGGCGGTTACACCGACCGCGCCGAGGGCCGCTTCCATGTCGTCGCCTACGACTACGGGGTCAAGTACAACATCCTGCGCATGCTCGTCGAGCGCGGCTGCCGCCTCACCGTGGTGCCGGCGCAGACGCCGGCGGCCGAAGTGCTGGCGCTCAATCCGGATGGGGTCTTCCTGTCCAACGGCCCGGGCGACCCCGAGCCCTGCGACTACGCGATCGCCGCGATCCGCGAGATCGTCACCACGCGCACCCCGACCTTCGGCATCTGCCTGGGTCACCAGCTGCTGGCCCTGGCTTCCGGTGCGAGGACCATGAAGATGGCCACCGGCCACCATGGCGCCAACCACCCGGTCAAGGATCTGGACAGCGGCCAGGTGCTGATCACCAGCCAGAACCACGGCTTCGCGGTCGACCCGGCGACGATGCCGGCGAACCTGCGCGTCACCCATGTGTCGCTGTTCGACGGCACCAACCAGGGGCTGGTGCGCACCGACGTGCCGGCGTTCTCCTTCCAGGGCCATCCGGAGGCGAGCCCGGGCCCGCACGACGTCGCCTACCTCTTCGACCGTTTCATCGGTCTGATGCAAGCCGCCGCGTAACACGGCAACCGGCGGGTCCGTCCCGCCGCCCCCCGTTTTCGATGCGCGCGCCTCCGGCGTCGCATCAAGGAATCATCGAGGCAAGACAATGCCGAAACGTACCGACATAAAGAGCATCCTGATCATCGGCGCCGGCCCGATCATCATCGGCCAGGCCTGCGAGTTCGACTATTCCGGCGCCCAGGCCTGCAAGGCCCTGCGCGAGGAAGGCTACCGGGTCATCCTGGTGAACTCGAACCCGGCGACGATCATGACCGACCCGGAAACGGCCGACGTCACCTACATCGAACCGATCACCTGGCAGGTGGTCGAGCGCATCATCGCCAAGGAGCGCCCGGACGCGATCCTGCCGACCATGGGCGGGCAGACCGCGCTCAACTGCGCGCTCGACCTCGGCCGCAACGGGGTGCTGGCGAAGTACGGCGTGGAGCTGATCGGCGCCTCCGAAGAGGCCATCGACAAGGCCGAGGACCGCCTCAAGTTCAAGGACGCGATGACCAGGATCGGCCTGGGCTCGGCGCGCTCGGGCATCGCCCACAGCATGGAAGAGGCGCTCCAGGTGCAGGGCGGGATCGGCTTCCCGGTGATCATCCGCCCCAGTTTCACCCTCGGCGGCACCGGCGGCGGCATCGCCTACAACATGGAAGAGTTCCACGAGATCTGCAAGCGCGGTCTCGAGGCCAGTCCGACCAACGAGCTGCTGATCGAGGAGTCGCTGCTCGGCTGGAAGGAATACGAAATGGAAGTCGTGCGCGACCGCGCCGACAACTGCATCATCGTGTGCTCGATCGAGAACCTCGACCCGATGGGCGTGCACACCGGCGACTCGATCACCGTCGCCCCGGCCCAGACCCTGACCGACAAGGAATACCAGATCCTGCGCAACGCCTCGATCGCGGTGCTGCGCGAGATCGGCGTCGATACCGGCGGCTCCAACGTGCAGTTCGCCATCAATCCCAAGGACGGTCGCATGATCGTCATCGAGATGAACCCGCGCGTGTCGCGCTCCTCGGCGCTGGCGTCGAAAGCCACCGGCTTCCCGATCGCCAAGGTCGCGGCCAAGCTCGCGGTCGGCTACACCCTGGACGAACTGAAGAACGACATCACCGGCGGCGCGACCCCGGCTTCGTTCGAGCCGTCGATCGACTACGTCGTCACCAAGATTCCGCGCTTCGCGTTCGAGAAGTTCCCCCAGGCCAACGACCGCCTGACCACGCAGATGAAGTCGGTGGGCGAAGTCATGGCGATGGGGCGCAGCTTCCAGGAGTCGTTCCAGAAAGCCCTGCGCGGCCTCGAAGTCGGCGTTTACGGCCTCGACGAGGTCGAAGCCGACCGCGAGGATCTGGAGCACGAACTCGCCAATCCGGGGGCGCAGCGCATCTGGTACGTCGGCCAGGCCTTCCGCGAAGGCATGAGCCAGGAGCAGGTGTTCGCCCTGTCCAAGATCGACCCCTGGTTCCTCGCCCAGATCGAGGACATCGTGCTCACCGAAAAAGCGCTTGCCGGCCGTTCGCTGAAAGCCCTGCAGGCGGGCGAGCTGCGCGAGCTGAAGAAGAAGGGCTTCTCCGACCGCCGCCTGGCCAAGCTGCTCGGCACCGATGAAACCGCGGTACGCCTGCACCGCCATGCACTCGGCGTGCGTCCGGTATTCAAGCGCGTCGATACCTGCGCCGCCGAGTTCGCCACCTCCACCGCCTATCTGTACTCGTCCTACGAGGACGAATGCGAAGCCCAGCCCACCGACAGGAAGAAGATCATGGTGCTCGGCGGCGGTCCGAACCGCATCGGCCAGGGCATCGAGTTCGACTACTGCTGCGTGCATGCCGCGCTCGCGCTGCGCGAGGACGGCTATGAAACGATCATGGTCAATTGCAACCCGGAGACCGTGTCCACCGACTACGACACCTCCGACCGCCTGTACTTCGAGCCGATCACGCTCGAAGACCTGCTCGAGATCGTCCACATCGAACAGCCGGTCGGCGTCATCGTCCAGTTCGGCGGCCAGACCCCGCTCAAGCGCGCCCAGGCGCTGGCCGACAACGGCGTGCCGATCATCGGCACCAGCCCGGACATGATCGATGCGGCCGAAGACCGCGAGCGCTTCCAGAAGCTGCTCAACGACCTCGGCCTCAGGCAGCCGCCCAACCGCACCGCGCGCACGCCGGAGGCGGCGGTCCGGCTCGCCGCCGAAATCGGCTACCCGCTGGTGGTGCGCCCGAGCTACGTCCTCGGCGGGCGGGCGATGGAGATCGTCCATGAGCAGAAGGACCTCGAGCGCTACATGCGCGAAGCGGTCAAGGTTTCCAACGAATCGCCGGTGCTGCTCGACCGCTTCCTCAACGACGCCACCGAAGTCGACGTCGATGCGATCTCCGACGGCAAGCAGGTGATGATCGGCGGCATCATGGAGCACATCGAGCAGGCCGGCGTGCACTCGGGCGATTCGGCCTGCTCGCTGCCGCCCTACACCTTGTCGGCGAAGCTGCAGGACGAGCTGCGCCGGCAGACGGTGGCGATGGCGCGCGCGCTCGATGTCGTCGGCCTGATGAACGTGCAGTTCGCGATCCAGGGCGAGGGCGACAACGCCGTGGTGTATGTGCTCGAAGTGAACCCGCGCGCCTCGCGCACCGTGCCTTTCGTCTCCAAGGCCTGCTCGCTGCCGCTGGCCAAGATCGCCGCGCGCTGCATGGCCGGGCAGAGCCTCGCGAGCCAGGGTGTCACCGGCGAGATCGTGCCGCCGTACTACTCGGTCAAGGAAGCGGTGTTCCCGTTCGTCAAGTTCCCCGGCGTGGATACCATCCTCGGCCCGGAAATGAAGTCCACCGGCGAAGTCATGGGCGTCGGCCGCAGCTTCGCCGAAGCCTTCGTCAAGAGCCAGATCGGCGCCGGGGTGCGGCTGCCGACCTCCGGCACGGTGTTCATCAGCGTCAAGCAAAGCGACAAGCCGGTGGCGGTCGAAGTGGCGAAGGAACTCCACGACCTCGGCTTCGCCCTCGTCGCCACGCGCGGCACGGCGTCGGCGATCGAAGCGGCGGGACTCCCGGTGACGGTGGTCAACAAGGTCAATGAAGGCCGCCCGCACGTCGTCGACATGATCAAGAACGAGGAAATCGTCCTGGTGATCAACACCGTCGAGGAAAAGCGCCAGGCGGTGACCGACTCGCGCTCGATCCGTACCAGCGCACTGGCCGCCAAGCTGTCGATCTTCACCACCATCGAAGGGGCGCGTGCCGCGTGCATGGGCATGCGCCATCTGGCCGGCAGCATCGAAGTCTATTCCGTGCAGGAGCTGCACGCCGAACTCAATCAGACCGCATGAACAAGACTCCGCTTACCGTGGCCGGCGCCGAGAAGCTGCGCGCCGAACTCCACCGCCTGAAGACCGTCGAGCGACCGAACGTGATCGCCGCGATCGCCGAGGCGCGCTCGCATGGCGACCTCTCGGAAAACGCCGAATACGAGGCCGCCAAGGATCGCCAGGGCTTCATCGAAGGCCGCATCATGGAGGTCGAGGCCAAGCTCGCCAATGCCCAGATCATCGACCCGAAGCTGCTCGACGCCGACGGACGCTGCGTGTTTGGTGCCACCGTCGAGCTCGAGGATCTCGATTCCGGCCAGATCGTGACCTACCAGATCGTCGGTGACGATGAAGCCGACATCAAGGCCAGCAAGATTTCGATCAGCTCGCCGATCGCCCGCGCGCTGATCGGCAAGTACGCCGGCGATATCGCTGAAGTACAGGCCCCGGGAGGCGTGCGCGAGTACGAGATCATCGACGTGCGCTACCTCTGAGCATTCCAACCGCCCCCGGCGGTGGAATGTTTTCCCGATTTGCGTTGGGCCTTTCCCGGACGGACGCGGCCGGGGGCGTCAGCGAGGGCTCAGCGCCCGCGCGAGCCGCTACCGCTGCGGCTACGTGGCGTCGGGGTACGTCTCGATTCAGCGCTCGCCTTGGCCAGCGCTGCACGCCGCGCCGCGGCGGCGAAGGCTGCGGCCGATTTGGCCGTGGCGGCACCGCGGACGGGCTTGCTTTCGGTGACTGGGGCGGCTTTTTCAGTCTCGCGGCGTGCGCGCCAGACGATCAGGATATTGCCGATGTGCTGCACCGGGCTGGCGTTGAGGGTGGCGCACAGTTCCTCCATCAAGGCGTCGCGCTGCTCGCGCTCGGCGCCCTGGACCTTGATCTTGATGAGTTCGTGCGCCTGCAGCGAGCGTTCGATCTCGGCCACGACGTTGGGGGCGAGGCCGTTGCCCGCGATGGTGACCACGGGGTTCAGGTGATGGGCGCGCGCGCGCAGGTCGCGGCGCTGTGCCGGGGTGAGATCGGTCATTGAAATTCTCTGGGTGCTTGACTTCCTTGGGACCCGGATTCTACTCCGAGTGCGTGCTCAGTGCCCGCGCCGGAACTGCGGACAGACGGATGAAAAAGAACAAGACCAGTCGTGCCTGGGTGCATGATCACCTCAACGATCCCTATGTGCAGCGCGCCCAGGCCGAAGGCTACCGCGCGCGTGCCGCGTACAAGTTGATCGAGATCGATGAGCGCGACCGGCTCTTGAAGCCGGGGGCGGTGGCGGTCGATCTGGGCGCGGCACCCGGCTCCTGGTGCCAGGTCGCGGTCAAGCGCTGCGCCCCGAACGGGCGGGTGTTCGCGCTCGATCTGCTGCCGATGGAAGCGGTCGCCGGGGTCGACTTCCTGCTCGGCGACTTCACCGAGGACGCGGTGCTCGAAGCGCTCGAGGCCCGTCTCGAGGGGGCGCAGGTCGATGTCGTGCTGTCGGACATGGCGCCGAACCTGTCCGGCGTCGCCGCAGTGGACCAGGCGCGCTCGATCCACCTGTGCGAGCTTGCGCTCGATTTCGCCCGTCGCCACCTGAAGCCGGGCGGTCATTTCCTCGTCAAGATATTCCAGGGCGAGGGCTTCATGGCCTATCGCAAGCAGATGGAGGCGGCTTTCGCCAGCGTTCAGGTGCGCAAGCCGAAGGCTTCGCGCGATCGCAGTGCCGAAGTCTATCTGCTGGGCAGGGGGCCGCGCCCATTCTGAGTACCGGGGGGGCGAGCGATTGCCTTTTCCAATCGCTCCCATTGGTTTGCCCGCGGGAACGTTCACCACTAGAATCGGTCAGTCGCGTACAGATACAGGCCGCATCGGCCTTCGGGGAACAGAACGTTGAACAATCTTTTGAAGAATCTCGCGATCTGGATGGTCATCGGCGTCGTGCTGATGACCGTATTCAACCAGTTCAATGCGCGCCAGACGCCGCCCAACACGATGGAATACTCCCAGTTCCTCGAGGAAGCCAAGGCGGGGCGCATCGCGAAAGCGACGATCGACGGCCGCATGCTCAAGGCCACGACCCAGGAGGGTCGCGCGATCACCGTGTATACGCCCGGCGTCCAGGACATCTGGATGGTGTCCGACCTGATGCGCTACGGCGTTCAGATCAACGCCTCCAAGCCCGAGGAAGAGCAGTCCTTCCTCGCCAGCATCTTCGTGTCATGGTTCCCGATGCTGCTGCTGATCGGGGTGTGGATCTTCTTCATGCGGCAGATGCAGGGCGGCGGCAAGGGCGGCGCGTTCTCGTTCGGCAAGAGCAAGGCACGCATGCTCGACGAGTCGGCCAACTCGATCACCTTCGCCGACGTCGCCGGTTGTGACGAGGCCAAGGAAGAAGTGTTCGAACTGGTCGAATTCCTGCGCGATCCGTCCAAGTTCCAGAAGCTCGGCGGCCGCATCCCGAAGGGCGTGCTGATGGTCGGCTCGCCCGGTACCGGCAAGACGCTCCTCGCCAAGGCCATCGCCGGCGAGGCCAAGGTGCCGTTCTTCTCGATCTCCGGTTCCGACTTTGTCGAAATGTTCGTCGGCGTCGGCGCAGCGCGCGTGCGCGACATGTTCGAGCAGGCCAAGAAGCAGGCGCCGTGCATCATCTTCATCGACGAGATCGACGCCGTCGGCCGCCAGCGTGGCGCCGGCCTGGGCGGCGGCAACGACGAGCGCGAGCAGACGCTGAACCAGTTGCTGGTCGAGATGGACGGCTTCGAAGGTCAGACCGGCGTGATCGTGATCGCCGCGACCAACCGTCCCGACGTGCTCGATCCCGCGCTGCTGCGCCCGGGCCGCTTCGACCGCCAGGTCGTGGTGTCGCTGCCCGACATCCGCGGCCGCGAGCAGATCCTCAAGGTGCACATGCGCAAGGTGCCGATCGCGCCCGACGTCGATCCCCAGGTCCTCGCCCGTGGCACGCCCGGGTTTGCCGGTGCCGATCTCGCCAACCTGGTCAATGAGGCCGCGCTTTTCGCTGCACGTGCCAACAAGCGCCTGGTGGATATGGATGACTTCGAGCGCGCCAAGGACAAGATCATGATGGGCGCGGAGCGCCGCTCGGTGGTGATGCCCGAGGAGGAGCGGCGCAACACCGCCTACCACGAATCCGGCCACGCCGTGGTCGCGCGCCTGCTCGACAAGACCGATCCGGTGCACAAGGTCACCATCATCCCGCGCGGGCGCGCGCTGGGGGTGACCATGCAACTGCCGACCGAGGATCGTTACAGCCAGGACCGCGACCGCCTGCTGCAGACGATCACCGTGCTGTTCGGCGGGCGCATCGCTGAAGAAGTCTTCATGAAGCAGATGACCACCGGGGCGTCGAACGACTTCGCCCGCGCCACCGACCTTGCCCGGCGCATGGTCACCCAGTGGGGGATGTCGGACAACCTCGGGCCGATGGTGTATGGCGAGGAGGAGGGCGAGATCTTCCTCGGCCGCCAGGTCACCACCCATCGCAACGTTTCCGAAGCGACGATGCAGAAGGTGGACGCCGAAATCCGCCGCATCATCGACCAGCAGTACGCGCTCGCGCGCCGCCTGCTCGAAGAGAACAGCGACAAGGTCGAGGCCATGACCAAGGCGCTGCTCGAGTGGGAAACCATCGATGCCGACCAGGTCAACGACATCATGGCCGGCCGCCCGCCGCGCCCGCCCAAGCCGGCCACGGCACCCACCTCGCGCACCAAGGACGACACCCCGGGTGCCGCGCCGACCGCGGCGGCTCCGGCAGCCTGAGTCCTCCCCGCCCTTTCCGGGGCACGTCCGACAAGATGGGCCGGCATGTCCGGCCCGTTTCCTTGGCGCGCCAGTAACCGTTCCCTGCCTGTGAGTCTTTCATGCCCTTTCTGCTTTGCGGCCGCTTCCGGCTCGATCTGAGCCAGCCTCGGGTGATGGCGATCATCAACCTCACCGACGACTCCTTTTCCGGAGACGGTTCGCGCGGCGATCTGGCGGCGGCGATCGACCGTGCCGAGCGCGCGCTCGAGCAAGGGGCGGACATGCTCGACATCGGTGCCGAGTCCACCCGTCCCGGCTCCGATCCGGTTCCCGAGCAGCAGGAACTCGAGCGCGTGGCCCGCTTCGTCGAACATGTCCGCGACTGGCGGGTGCCACTGTCGATCGACACGGTGAAGCCGGCGGTGATGCGCGCCGCGCTCGCCGCCGGGGCTGACATGATCAACGACATCAACGCCTTTCGCGCCGAGGGTGCGATCGAGGCGGTTGCCGGGAGTGCGGCGGCCCTGTGCGTGATGCACATGCAGGGCGAGCCGCGCACGATGCAGGCCGCCCCCCACTATGCCGACGTCGTCGCCGAAGTCGAGGACTTCCTGGCTGAACGCGTGCATGCGCTCGAACATGCCGGGGTCGAGCGCGGGCGCATTGTCCTCGATCCCGGCTTCGGGTTCGGCAAGTCGGTCGAACACAACTACACCCTGCTGCGCGAACTCGCGCGCTTCGGCTGCGGCGGGCTGGCCGTGCTTGCGGGGATGTCACGCAAATCGATGCTGGGGGCGGTCACCGGCCGGGCGGTGGATGCGCGCATGCCGGCGAGCGTTGCCGCGGCGCTGATCGCGGTGCAGCGCGGCGCCCATATCGTCCGCGTGCATGATGTCGGCCCGACCCGCGATGCGCTCAAGGTGTGGCAGGCGCTGTCATCGGTGTCATAATCCGCGGCTTCGAACGACAGCCGGGAGCGAGCATGGGGCGCAGGTATTTTGGCACTGACGGGGTGCGCGGCAGGGTCGGAGAGGTGCCGATCACGCCCGAGTTCGTGATGCGCCTGGGCTACGCCGCAGGGGTCACCCTGGTCGCGCGCGAGAAGCTCCCGGCCGGCGAGCATCCGGCGGTGCTGATCGGCAAGGACACGCGGATTTCAGGCTACATGCTCGAAGCCGCGCTCGAGGCCGGGTTTTCCGCCGCGGGTGTCGACGTCATCCTCGCCGGGCCGATTCCGACTCCGGCGGTGGCCTACCTGACCCGCGCACTGCGCCTGCAGGCGGGCGTGGTGATCTCCGCTTCGCACAACCCGTTCTACGATAACGGGATCAAGTTCTTTTCCGCCGGCGGGGCCAAGCTGGCCGATGCGGTCGAGGCCGAAATCGAGTCCCGCCTCGATCAGCCGATGGGCTGCGCCGAAGCGGCCCGGCTGGGCAAGGCGCGGCGGGTGGCCGACGCCGCCGGTCGCTACATCGAATTCTGCAAGAGCACCTTCCCCAATGAGCTCGACCTGCGCGGCATGCGCATCGCAGTCGACTGCGCCCATGGTGCCGCGTATCACATCGCCCCCAAGGTTTTCCACGAGCTCGGCGCCGAAGTCCTGCCGGTGGGGGTCGAGCCCAACGGCCTCAACATCAACGATGGCGTCGGTGCGACCCGCCCGGAGCACCTGAAGAAGGCGGTGCTCGCCCACAGGGCCGATCTGGGCGTTGCCCTCGACGGCGACGCGGACCGCCTGATCATGGTCGACCAGCGCGGCCAGATCTACGATGGCGACAAGCTGCTCTACGTCGTGGCGCGCGCGCGCCATGCCGAGGGCCGTCTCGACGGCGTGGTCGGCACGCTGATGAGCAACCTCGGCTTCGAACACGCGATCGCGCGCCTCGGCGTCCCGTTCGCACGCGCCAAGGTCGGCGACCGTTACGTGCTCGAACTGCTGCACGAGCGCGGCTGGAAGCTCGGTGGCGAAAACTCCGGCCACATCATCTGTCTCGACCGCCACACCACCGGCGATGGCATCGTCTCGGCGCTGCAGGTGCTGGCGGCACTCAAGCAGCAGGGGCAGACGCTGGCCGAAGCCTGTGCCGAGCTCGTGTTCTATCCCCAGAAACTGATCAACGTCGGCCTGCCAGCCGGTTTCGACTGGCAGGCCGACCCCGGTATCGCCGCGGCGCAGGCGCGGGCCGAGGCGGAGCTGGGCGACAGCGGGCGGGTGCTGCTGCGCCCGTCCGGCACCGAACCCCTGCTACGGGTGATGGTCGAGGGGCGCGACGGCGTTGTCGTCGAACGTCTGGCGGGCGATATCGCTGCCGTTGTGGAGCGTGCGTCCGCCTGACCCACGCTGATCGCGGCATGTCCCGTCTTGCAGTCATGCGATGTGTCACAGCGATGTAACAAAGCATTCATACACTCTCGTCCGTCTGAACCGATGTCCAACTGACGGAGAGAGTCTCATGAAAGTTTTCAAGTTCGCTGCTGCTGCGGTTGCTGTCGCCGGTGCTTTCGTTTCCGGCGGTGCCGCCGCCCAGGCCTTGGTGAAGGTCGACGGCTCCTCTACGGTGTTCCCGGTCACCGAGGCCGTGGCCGAGGAGTTCCAGAAAGCGAAGAAGGGCGGCGTGCGGGTGACGGTCGGCGTCTCTGGCACCGGCGGCGGCTTCAAGAAGTTCTGCCGCGGCGAAACGGACATCTCCAACGCCTCGCGGCCGATCTCGAAGAAGGAAATCGACGACTGCAAGGCCGCCGGCATCGAGTTCGTCGAACTGCCGATCGCCTTCGATGCGCTCACCGTGGTGTTGAACCCGAAGAACGACTGGGCCGACAAGGGCATCACCGTGGCCCAGCTGAAGGCCATGTGGGAGCCGGCCGCGCAGGGCAAGATCACGAAGTGGAACCAGGTGAACCCCGCCTGGCCCGATCGTGACCTGACGCTCTACGGCGCCGGCGCCGATTCGGGCACCTTCGACTACTTCACCGAAGCGGTCACCGGCAAGTCCAAGTCCAGCCGCGGCGACTTCACCGCCTCGGAAGACGACAACGTGCTGGTGCAGGGCGTGTCGCGCGACGTCAATGCGCTCGGCTTCTTCGGCTTTGCCTATTACGAAGAGAACAAGGACAAGCTCAAGGCGGCGAAGATCATCGCCGAAGACGGCAAACCGGCGGTCGGCCCGTCGATGGAATCGGTGCTCGATGGCAGCTACACCCCGCTGTCGCGCCCGATCTTCATCTACGTCAATGCCAAGTCGCTCGAGAAGCCCGAAGTCAAGGAGTTCGTTGAGTTCTACAACAAGGAAGGCGCGGCGCTGGCGGCCGAAGTCAAGTACGTGCCGCTGCCGAAGAAGGCCTACGACTACAACATCGAGCAGGTCGCCAAGCTCGCCAGGGGCACCAAGTTCGGCGGCGAGAACAAGGTCGGCATCACCATCGAAGAGCTGATGTCGCTCGAAGCCAAGTAAAGCCTTGTGTGGAATGCCTCCGGGGCCTCGCCTCCGGGGGCCTTCCCCGTCCCGTGAGCTCGCATGCAAGCCAAGGATTCACCCATGTCCGCCAGCCTCGCTGCTGCTGCGCCGGCCTCGCTGCCGGTCACCAGCGAACGTCTGAAGAAGAAGCGCACGCGCCACATGAAGGAGCAGGTCATCGAGGCCTTGCTATTCTTCGCCGCGTGCGTATCGGTGTTCACGACGGTCGCGATCCTTTACATCCTGGTGTCCGAATCGCTCGTGTTCTTCGAGCATGTCCCGCTCTTCGACTTCCTCACCGACACCCAGTGGACGCCGCTCTTCGCCGACGCCCACTACGGCATCCTGCCGCTGCTGTCGGGGACGCTGACCGTCGCCGGCGTCGGCCTGCTGGTGGCGATTCCGCTCGGTACCATCATCGCGATCTACCTGTCGGAATTCGCCTCGACCAGGGTGCGCGAGACGGTGAAGCCCTTCCTCGAGCTGCTCGAAGGCATTCCGACCATCGTCTATGGCTACTTCGCCCTGCTTTTCGTCACGCCGCTGCTGCAGATGATCTTTCCCGAGTTGCCCGGCTTCAACATGCTGTCGGCCGGTCTGGTGATCGGCGTGATGATCGTGCCCTACATCAGCTCGGTGGCCGAGGACGCCATGCGCGCGGTGCCGATGGCGCTGCGCGAGGCCTCCTACGCCACCGGCGCGACCCGCTTCCAGACCGCGATCAAGGTCGTCACCCCGTCGGCGATCTCGGGCATCGCCGCCGCCTACATCCTCGGCGTCTCGCGCGCGGTGGGCGAGACCATGGTGGTGGCGGTGGCCGCCGGCATGCAGCCGAAGCTCACCTTCGACCCGACCGAAGGCGCCGGCACGATCACCGCCTACATCGTGCAGGTGGCACTGGGCGACCTACCGCACGGCGAGATCGGCTACCAGACCATCTTCGCCGCCGGCCTCGTGCTGGTGCTGCTGACCCTGCTGTTCAACATCCTCGGCTACTGGCTGCGGCGCAAGTTCCGCGAGGCGTACTGACACCATGGACAATCATTCCGCAAACCTGAGCCGGATCCGCACGGTGATCCGGCGTGCCAAGCGCTGGGACATGATCTTCGGCCTCACCGGCCTGCTCGCGATGATGCTGTGCGTGTTGACCCTGGTGGCGTTGTTCGCGCAGATGGCGATCGATGGCGTGCCGCGCCTGTCGTGGGACTTCCTCACCAGCTTCCCGTCGCGCCGTCCGGGCCAGGCCGGGATCCTGTCGGCCTGGGTCGGCACCGTGCTGGTGATGCTGGTCACCGTCACCGCGGCCGTGCCTTTCGGCGTCGCCGCGGGCGTGTATCTGGAAGAGTACGCGCGCAAGAACTGGGTCACCGACATCATCGAGATCAACGTCACCAACCTCGCCGGCGTGCCCTCGATCATCTACGGCCTGCTCGCGCTAGGCATCTTCGTGTATGGCTTCGGCTTCGGCCAGAGCATCCTGTCGGCGGGGTTGACGCTGGCACTGCTGATCCTGCCGGTGATCATCGTGTCCACGCGCGAGGCCATCCGCGCCATTCCGCAGGCCGTCCGCGAGGCGGCCTACGCCTGCGGGTGCACCACCTGGCAGCTGGTGCGCGACCACATCGTGCCGTATTCGGGTGCCGGCATCCTCACCGGCGTCATCATCGGGATGGCGCGCGCGATCGGCGAGACCGCGCCGATCATCACCATCGGCGCGCTCACCTTCATCGCCTTCCTGCCGCCGGCGCCGTTCGCGGGCGAGCCGCCGGCCGGGCTGTTTGACTGGCTGTTCGCGCCGTTCACCGTGATGCCGATCCAGATGTTCAACTGGGTGTCGCGTCCCGACCCGAACTTCCACTACAACGCCGCCGCCGCCGGCTTCATCCTCGTCTTCATGACCCTGGCCATGAACGGGCTGGCGATCTGGCTGCGCTACCGCCTGCGCCGCAACATCAAGTGGTGAGCACGGCCGCGACCGCGCCCAGGACATCCGGATTCTTTCGAGAGCAAAGCATGAAAACACCTGCGACCCCGCTGGCGCTGAAGTCCGAAGTGCGCGACTTCAACTTCCACTACGGCCAGTTCCACGCCCTCAAGGGTATTTCCTTCCCGGTCTACGACAAGAAGGTCACCGCGCTGATCGGCCCCTCCGGCTGCGGCAAGTCGACGCTGCTGCGCTCGTTCAACCGCATGCACGACCTTTACCCGGGCAACCGCTACGCGGGTGAGATCCGCCTCTACCCGGACAATACCAACCTGCTCGCCGCCGACGTCGACCCGATCGAGGTGCGCATGCGCATCAGCATGGTGTTCCAGAAGCCCAACCCCTTCCCGAAGTCGATCTACGAGAACGTCGCCTACGGCCTGCGCGTGCGCGGCGAGAAGAACCGGACGGTGATCGACGGCAAGGTCGAGCAGGCGCTCAAGGATGCGGCGCTGTGGGATGAGGTCAAGCACCGCCTCGACGAGCTCGGCGCCAATCTCTCGGGCGGCCAGCAGCAGCGCCTGTGCATCGCGCGCGCGCTCGCCACCGACCCCGAGATCATCCTCTTCGACGAGCCGACCTCGGCGCTCGACCCGATCGCCACTGCGAGCATCGAGGAGCTGGTCACCGAGCTGAAGGACAAGGTGACGATCCTGATCGTGACCCACAACATGCAGCAGGCGGCGCGCATCTCGGACTTCACCGCCTACATGTACCTGGGCGAACTGGTCGAGTTCGGCGTCACCGACGAGCTGTTCCTGAAGCCGAAGAAGAAGGAAACCGAGGACTACATCACCGGCCGCTTCGGCTGAGTCCCGCCTCTTGCATCGCGCCGGCCCGTCGTGGCCGGCTTTTTTTCGCTCCAGTCGATGCCCGTCGCCGGCATGGGGGATCGCTACCCGGCCCGCAGCGCCGCGCTGAGCTGATCGACAAGCTCGGCCCAGTCCGCATCCTCGGCGAGTTCCTCGCGCAGGAAGCCCGCCTGTGCGCTGGTCCAGAACGGGGCGTCGGCCAGCTTCACGCTCTCGGCGAGCGGTGAGTGGGTGCGGATGAAGGACTCGATGGAGTCGGCATCGTCGGGCAGACCGAGCTGGGCGAACAAGTCCTTCAGCGCATGTACCGGCTGTTCCATGGCGTCCTCCTGAGTGACGAAGCGAGTGTGGTGACCCCTTCGAACTATAGCGCACACCTTTACCCGCGACCGCGGTGCCGGCGCTGTCGAGCGGCACCTCCGGCCACCTGCGAGCGACGATCCCGGCGACGGTCAGCCGTGGTCGCGCCGGCTGGCGGTCTCATTCACGCGGCGACGTCCGCTGCGGGGCGGGCGGTGTTCTCGTCGCCGGTCAGGAACACCGGCGCGAAGCCGCCGCCCGGGGTGCGGAAGTTGGTCGTCTGTCCGATGTAGAGGCGTGCGGCGACCAACTGGATGCGGCCGGCATAGGTGTAGGCGCGCACGTCGAGCTTGAGTTCGCTGTCCTGGCCGTCGACATTCACCAGGCGCTCCGAGGGCAGGACGATGGTCTGGGCGACGTAGGCGCCGGCGATGATGTCCTGCCACACGCGCCGCGTGAGCTTGTCGCCGCGATAGGCGGCGCGGCTGCCGAAGCCGGTCGCGGGCTTGAAGAACAGGCCGCGCCGCCGCGCCCATAACTCGTCGGCGTGCGCGGCGGTGACTTCGAGCGTGCGCGGGATGCCCGCCGCGAGGCGGTCGATCAGCGCCGCGGGGACGGCGAGCGCGGCGAGGTGTGCGGGGTCGCTCAGCCGCGCCAGGTTGCGCTTGTCAGCATACAGGGCATGGGCGTGCGGGTGTGGCGTCAGCACCACCGCGCCGGCCTCGAAGGCCGCGCGCAACGGCGCCAGCGCCGGCGATTCGAGGTAGAAGTCGGTGAGACGGTTGTAGACCAGGTCGATCGCCCGGCCGTCGTGCAGCAGGCGGCCTTCGTGCCAGTCGAGCCCGGCCGGGTCGGTGATCAGCGCGTCGATGCCGGCGCTGCGGAACAGGTGCTGGAACAGCAGGAACTCGGGATGGAGGTATTGCTGCGCCGGGGCCTCGTCCACGATGGCGATGCGCGCGGGGCGGCCGCCGCCGCGCTGCAGGGTCCATTCGTCGAGGAACATCTGCAGCCAGACGGCGTCGAGCCGGTCGAGGTCGGCGGTGGGGCGCAGGTAGGGTTCGATCTGGGTGCAGCAGGCCTGCTGCGCGTGCGCCAGGGCGCGGTTGAGCAGGGCGCCGCCGGCGTTGGTGTTGATCTCGATCAGTTGCGGACCGTCGTCGCCGAGATGGAAGTCGAAGCCCATGAACACGCCCCGCGGGCCGTGATCGTGCTGCGCGATCACCGGCGCGCGGCGCAGCGCCTCGGCGCGGAAGCCGGGCAGGGCGACGACGGTGTCGATGGCGGCGACGAGCTCGGCCATGGCCTGCAGGGTGGCGGGGGGGATGAACACCGCGGTGGCCGAGAACAGGTGCGGACGGCTGTGGGCGATGTCCGCCGCGAGCCCGAGCAGGGCGGGCTCGGCTTCGAGCTGGCGGCGTAGGCGTTCGCGGTCCAGACTGCGGCAGGCGCAATGCCGGTTGAGGGCAAGCGCAAGTCGGGCTGCGTCGCCCGCGGGGGGGAAGGCGGGTGCGCTGGCGTGGGGGGCGGGAACGGCCGGCAGCTGTGGTGCGGGCAGTGGGGCGAGCTTCAGGGGAGGATGCATCGTGTCGGCCCGATCAGTGTGTTGGAGGATGCGTGCGCTCGGGTGAAAAATGCATCGGCGGACGCGCCCGCCCCGCCTCAGGCCGAAGCCGGCAGTGCGCGCTCGTACCAGCGCCGCGTGCGCGTCACCATCTTCACCAGCCACAGCATCACCGGCACCTCGATCAGCACGCCGACCACCGTCGCCAGCGCGGCGCCGGAATCGAAGCCGTAGAGCACGATCGCCACCGCCACCGCGAGCTCGAAGAAGTTGGAGGCGCCGATCATCGTCGATGGGCCGGCGACGTCGTGGCGCACCTTGAGCTTGCGGTTCAGCCCGTAGCCGAGCGCGGCGATGAACAGGGTCTGGAGCAGGATCGGCACCGCGAGCATGGCGATGATCGCCGGCTGGGCGATGATCGTCCCGCCCTGGAACGAGAACAGCAGCACCAGGGTGGCGAGGAGCGCGAGGATGGAGAAGGGGCCGATGCGCGCCAGCGCGGCGTCGAGGGCGGCGCGGCCGCGCCGCAGCAGGCGGGCGCGGATGAACTGGGCGATCGCCAGCGGGATGACGATGTACATCAGCACCGACAGCGTCAGCGTGTCCCACGGCACCGGGATCGAGGACACGCCCAGCAGCAGGGCGACGATCGGGGCGAAGGCGAACACCATGACCAGATCGTTGAGCGCGACCTGGGTCAGGGTGAAGTTGGCGTTGCCGCGGCACAGGTTGCTCCACACGAACACCATCGCCGTGCACGGTGCGGCGCCGAGCAGGATCAGGCCGGCGATGTAGCTGTCGAGCTGTTCTGCTGGCAGCCAGGGGGCGAACACATGGCGGATGAAGATCCAGCCCAGCAGCGCCATCGTGAACGGCTTCACCGCCCAGTTCACGAACAGGGTGACGGCCATGCCGGCTTTCTGCTCGCGCACTTCGTGCAGCGCGCCGAAGTCGATCTTCATCAGCATCGGGATGATCATGACCCAGATCAGCAGCCCGACCGGGAGGTTGACGTGGGCGATCTCGAGCGCGCCGACCGCCTGTGCAAGGTCGGGCGCGGCCTGGCCGAAGGCGGTGCCGGCGACGATGCAGAGGAACACCCAGAGGCTGAGGTAGCGTTCGAAGAAGCTGATCGGGGCTGCGGCCGCTTTCTTGCCGACGACTTCACATTGGGCGGACATGGAGGCTCCAGTGGGGGCGGAAACGAGGGCTGAACGCGAGATGCGGGGGCGCGGAAACTAGCACTTGCCGCCGGCGAGCGCCAGCAGACGGTCGACGCCGACCGGCTCTTCGGCCTGCAGTGGCACCAGCGCGACGCGGCGGGCATGATGCTCGCGCACCGCGGCGATCTGCGGTCCTTCTGCGGCGGCACGGCGGGCGAGCAGGGGCGCGTGCGGAGCGGCTGCAGCCAGACTGTTGTTGATGATCCACGCCCACGGCTCGATGCCGGCGCGGCGCAGGTCGGCCTGCAGGCGGGCCGCTTCGAGCACCGGCGTGGTCTCGGCCAGGGTGACGATCAGCACCTTGGTCTGGGCCGGGTCCTGCAGCTGCAGCATCGGCGTGGTGAAGTGGGCGATGCCGCTCTTGTCCATGTTGCGTGCGACCTCGCGGTGATAGGCGCCGGTGGCATCGAGCAGCAGCAGGGTGTGGCCGGTGGGGGCGGTGTCCATGACGACGAACTTGCGTCCGGCGTCGCGGATGATGCGCGAGAAGGCCTGGAAGACGGCGATTTCCTCGGTGCACGGCGAGCGCAGGTCTTCTTCGAGGAGGGCGCGGCCGCGTGCATCGAGGGCCTCGCCCTTGGTGGCGAGGACGTCGTTGCGGTAACGCTCGGTTTCGGCCTGGGGATCGATGCGGCTGACGGTCAGGTGGACGAGCCCGCCGGCGAGGGTCTCGTCGAGATGGGCGGCAGGGTCGGAGGTGCTCAGGTGCACGTCGTGGCCGCGGTGGGCGAGCTCGACTGCGATCGCAGCGGCCAGCGTGGTCTTGCCCACTCCGCCCTTGCCCATCAGCATCACCAGGCCGTGGCCGCCCGGGGCGATCTCATCGACCAGGGCGGAAAGTCCGGGCAGGGCGGGAAGCGGCTCCGGCGCGCGGTCCGAATGCCGGCCGGCGGCCGTGCTCGTGCCGGCCGTGGTTGCGGCCGCCGGCGCCAGCAACGCGCGCAGGGCCGCCAGGCCGACGAGGTTGAACGGCATCAGCGCGATGCGGTCGGTGGGCAGGGCGCGCAGGACGGCCGGACAGCGCTCGAGTGACTCGGCCTCGCGGCGGGCGATCGCCGCGGCGAGCGCATCGTCCTCGACGGCTTCGGCCGGCAGCACGCCGTTGATGACGAGGAACTGGCGCCCGAGGCCGATCGCGGCGAGCTCTGCGTGAGTCCGTGCGACTTCGCGCAGGGTCGAGGCCTGGGCGCGGGCGACCAGCACGAGGCGGGTCAGGGCGGGGGCCGCGAGCGCATCGACCGCCGCGCGGTATTGCTGGCGCTGCTTTTCCAGGCCGGCGAGGGGGCCGAGGCAGGAAGCGCCGCTGCTGCTGTCGTCGAGGAAGCCGGTCCATGCCCCGGGGAGCTGCAGCAGGCGGATGGTGTGGCCGGTCGGGGCAGTGTCGAACACGATGTGCTCGAATGCCTGCGCCAGTTCGCCATCGGTGAGCAGGCCGGTGAACTCGTCGAAGGCGGCGATTTCGGTGGTGCACGCACCCGAGAGCTGCTCTTCGATGCCGCGCACCACGCTGTCGGGGAGGACGCCGCGGACCGGGCCGACGATGCGCTCGCGGTAGGCGCGGGCGGCCGCCTCGGGGTCGATCTCGAGCGCGGACAGCCGCGGCACGGCGGGAATCGGGGTGATGCGGTCGCCGATCTCGACGCCGAACACCTGGCCGACGTTGGAGGCCGGATCGGTGCTGACCAGCAGCACCCGGCGCCCGGCATCGGCCAGGCGGACCGCGGTGGCGCAGGCGATCGAGGTTTTGCCGACGCCGCCCTTGCCGGTGAAGAACAGGTGGCGGGGCGGATGTTCGAGAAAGTGCATGGCGGCTGAAGTCACGGGAGCAGAGGATCGGAAGGATCGGGGCGGCATGCCGGCGGGCGGTGGGCAATGCACACAGAGGACCGGTCGGCGACAGCTCGGCAAGCGGCGCCCGAGGGCGGAACCTGCCCCGTCGCGGCTGCCGGACCCGCCCCCGCAGGGCGGGGACGGGCGCGCGCCGTGCTCAGCCGCAGTGGCCGCCGCTGCAGCAGTTGCCGGCCGGCACCGGATTGAGCTTGGGGGAGGACACCCCGGCCCAGCGCGACAGCTCGGCGCGGTTCGGGTAACGACCGGCGAGCATCATTTCGCCGTCGACCAGGATCAGGGGCAGGGCGTCCTCGCCGGAGCGCTCGAGGAAGGCCTTGACCACCGCGTTGGCGGCGAAAGCCTGGGGGTCCATGGCGAGGTTGAAGCGTTCGATGGCGATGCCTTCTTCCTTGGCCCAGTCGAGGTCGGCGGCGGCCTTGGCGAACATCGGATCGACGTCGGTGCCGCAGACGCCGGTGGGGCAGCACAGCGCGGGGTCGAAGATCTGGATGGTGCTCATGTTGCGGTTCTCCTGTGGAAGCTGCGTGGGTGCCATCCAGGGGGCCTGCATGGCGGGGTTGAAAGCTTGCCGCGCTATTTTGCCGGTACGAGGGTGCCGATGTGCGCGAGTTCGTGCCGGAACCGTTGCGGATCCCGTGCGGCAAGGTCGGCCGGCAGGGCGAGGAAGGCTTCGATGCGGTGGCGCAGGATGCGGTAGGCGGATTCGAACGCGGCGTCGATTTCGGCCGTCGTGCCGGTGGCCCTGGCCGGGTCGTCCACGCCCCAGTGGGCGCGCGGCACCGGGGCCAGATAAACCGGGCAGCTTTCGCCGGCGGCGCTGGCGCAGACGGTGATGACCACGTCGGGCGTGGCGGGGAGCTCGTTCCATGACTTGCTGCGGCAGCCCGCGGTGGGGATTCCTTCGCGGGCGAGCAGCGCCAGTGAATGCGGGTGGACGTAGCCGGCAGGCTGGCTGCCGGCGCTCATCGCCCGCAGCGGGGCGGGCGCCAGAGCATTGAACGTGGCTTCGGCAAGGATGGAGCGGCAGGAATTGCCGGTACACAAGAAAAGGACGTTCATGGGTGATCGGATTCTTCGGCAGGGCAGTCGAGCGGGGGGAGCAGGGCGGCGAGGCCGGGCTGGCTCCGGCGGAAGTCGGCGCACTCGTGCGGACGTCCTGCGCAGCAATTTTCGGTGAGGTAGGCGATGACCTCGAGCATCGTCTCGATGTTGGCGCGGTAGCGCTGGAAGCGCCCTTCCTGCGCCACGTTCAGAAGCCCGGACTGGGTCAGGTTCTTGAGGTGGAACGAGAGATTGGTCGGCGGGATGTCGAGTGTGGCGGCAATTTCACCTGCAACCATACCCTGGCGTCCGGCGACCACGAGGCAGCGGTAGACGTCGAGGCGGATGCCGGACGACAGGGCTTCGAAGACCTGCAGGGCGCTTCGTTTCTCCATCTGGATCTTTTTGATAGTACAAATATTGTTGAACGGTTCAGATGCTAATCCGACTTCGAGTCCAGTGCAAGCTCGTGGCACCCGTCTTGCTGGTGCGGAGCGGCGGATCCGATTTGCGAGGCATGCCTTGCCGTCCTATAATCCATCGGTTTAGCTTGTAGATAAGCGCGCCACATGATCAGACTCGTCGCCGGCAACTGGAAGATGAATGGCAGTCTTGTCGCCAATCGTGTCCTGCTCGATCAGCTCGAGGCAAGCCCGGGGGTGGAAGTCGCCGTGTGCGTCCCCTACCCGTATCTCGCCCAGCTGCAGCAGCGACCGGGCGGACTGGCGCTCGGTGCGCAGGACGTCAGCGAGTATGCCGCCGGGGCCTATACCGGAGAGGTAAGCGCGTCGATGCTGGCCGAATTCGGTTGCCGCTATGTCATCGTCGGTCATTCCGAGCGCCGGGCGCTGTTCGGTGAGCAGGACGTCACCGTCGGGCGCAAGGCGCGTGCGGCGCTGGCGGCAGGCGTGGTGCCGATCGTCTGTGTGGGCGAAACCCTCGCCGAGCGTGACGCCGGGCGGGTGATGGCGGTGATCGGTCGTCAGCTCGCAGCGGTGCTCGAAGTGCTCGGGGTGGCGGCGATGGCCTCGGTGGTGCTGGCGTACGAGCCGGTATGGGCGATCGGCAGCGGATCCTCGGCCAGTGCCGAGCAGGTGGCCGAAGTGCATGGCGGTATCCGCGCCTGGCTGGTGGCGCATGGGGTCGAAGCGGAGTCGGTGCGGATCCTCTATGGCGGCAGCGTCAAGCCCGGGAATGCGCGCGAGATCTTCGCGGTGGCGGATGTCGATGGCGGCCTGATTGGCGGGGCATCGCTGGTGGCGGTTGATTTCATGGCGATCTGCGGCGCAGCGGCAGATCCGGCTTGATGGGTTGTTTAATCGTTTGGTTTTTTCAAGGTTAGTGATGGGCGACTATCTTTTTTCCCTGGTGCTCACTGTCCATGTGCTGGTCGGTCTGGCAGTCATTGGGCTCGTTCTTGTGCAGCACGGCAAAGGTGCCGATATGGGGGCGGCATTCGGCAGCGGATCGTCGGGCAGCCTGTTCGGTTCGTCCGGGTCGGCGAACTTCCTGAGCCGTACCACTGCGGTGCTGGCGACGGCGTTTTTCATCACCAGCCTGGGGCTGAGCTATCTTGCCAGCAACAAGCCGGCCGCGCCTTCCAGCGTCATGGAAGGGGTGCAGGGCGCGCCCGCGAGCGAGCCGATCCCGGTTGCTCCGGGGGCTCCGGCCGACACCTCTCCGGCGCAGTCGATTCCCAAATAATTATCCTTGCGAGTCTTTGCGCACTGCGTAAAAACCCGTATAATTCTTTGGCTTTCTGAACGAAGCGCCGACGTGGTGAAATTGGTAGACACGCTATCTTGAGGGGGTAGTGGCGAAAGCCGTATGAGTTCGAGTCTCATCGTCGGCACCATATTCCGGAAACGCCCGCATTTGCGGGCGTTTCCATGCAGAGCAGCCAAAACAATAATTGCAGCGCATCGTTGACGCTGTCGAACGCAATGGGGGTTTCTGAACATGCTGGAAAATTATTTTCCCGTATTGGTGTTCATTCTCGTTGGACTTGGTTTCGGGCTTGCTCCTGTCATTCTTGGGCGACTTCTCGCGCCCTATCGCCCTGACGGCGAAAAGCTCTCTCCCTACGAATGCGGCTTCGAGGCGTTTGAAGACGCCCGCATGAAGTTCGACGTTCGCTATTACCTGATCGCCATTCTCTTCATCCTGTTCGATCTCGAAATCGCCTTCCTCTTTCCCTGGGCGACGGTCTTTCAGGAATTCATTGCCGCCGGCGAGCTGGCCTGGTTCGTGTTCGGCTCGGTGATGGTCTTTCTCACGGTTCTGGTCATCGGGTACATCGTCGAGTGGAAAAACGGCGCACTCGACTGGGAGTAATGCATGAGCATTGAGGGCGTCTTCCGCGAGGGGTTTGTTACCACCTCGCTCGATGCGGTCATCAATTGGACGCGCACCGGTTCGTTGTGGCCGATGACCTTCGGTCTGGCCTGTTGTGCGGTGGAAATGATTCATGCGGGCTGTTCGCGCTATGACCTCGACCGCTTCGGCGTCGTGTTCCGGCCCAGTCCGCGCCAGTCCGATCTGATGATCGTGGCCGGTACGCTGTGCAACAAGATGGCGCCGGCGCTGCGCAAGGTCTATGACCAGATGTCGGAGCCGCGCTGGGTCATTTCCATGGGGTCGTGCGCCAATGGTGGCGGCTACTATCACTATTCCTACTCGGTGGTGCGTGGCTGCGACCGGATCGTGCCGGTCGACGTCTATGTGCCGGGCTGTCCGCCGACGGCCGAGGCGCTGATCTACGGCATTCTGCAGCTCCAGAACAAGATCAAGCGCACCAACACGATTGCGCGCTGAAGGGTGTCCCAGACATGAGTGCCAAACTTGAACGCCTGAGCCAGGCCTTGCGCGATGTATTCGGCGACCGCATCCGGTCGCTGGTGCTCGACCGCGGCGAGCTCACGATCGAAGTCGCCGCCACCGAATATCTGCGCATCGCGCGCAAGCTGCGCGATCATGACGACTTGCGCTTCGATCAGCTGATCGACATTTCGGGGCTCGATTATTCCACTTATGGCAATGCCGCCTGGGAAGGCCGGCGTTTCGCTTCCGTGGCTCACCTGACTTCGGTCAGGCACAACTGGCGATTGCGTGTACGGGTGTTCGCCGAGGACGACGATTTCCCGGTAGTCGATTCGGTCGTCGATGTGTGGCCGAGCGCCAACTGGTTCGAGCGCGAGTCCTTTGATCTGTACGGCATCATGTACGCCGGCCATCCCGACCTGCGCCGCATCCTCACCGACTACGGTTTCGTCGGTCATCCGTTCCGCAAGGACTTCCCGGTGTCGGGCTACGTCGAAATGCGTTACGACCCGGAACAGGGCAGGGTCGTCTATCAGCCGGTGACCATCGAGCCGCGCGAGAACACGCCGCGCATCGTGCGCGAAGAGAACTACGGGGACGTCGGCCATGGCTGAGATCCGCAATTACACGATCAACTTCGGCCCGCAGCATCCTTCCGCCCACGGCGTCCTGCGCCTGGTGCTGGAGCTGGATGGCGAAGTCGTCGAGCGTGCCGATCCGCACATCGGCCTGCTGCACCGCGGCACCGAAAAGCTGGCCGAGACCCGCACCTGGGTCCAGTCGGTGCCCTACATGGACCGCCTCGACTACGTCTCGATGATGTGCAACGAGCATGCCTACTGCATGGCGATCGAGAAGCTGCTCGGCGTTCAGGTGCCGGAGCGCGCCCAGTACATCCGCGTCATGTTCGACGAGGTCACGCGGATCCTGAACCACCTGCTTAACATCGGCACCCACGCGCTCGACATCGGTGCGATGACGATGGTGCTGTACACCTTCCGCGAGCGCGAAGACCTGATGGACGTCTACGAGGCGGTGTCCGGCGCGCGCATGCATGCAGCCTACTACCGGCCGGGCGGCGTTTATCGCGACCTGCCGGACCGGATGCCGAAGTACGAGGTCAACAAGTTCAAGAACGAGAAGACGGTCCGCGAGCTCAATGCCAGCCGCGAAGGCTCGCTGCTCGATTTCCTGGAAGACTTCACCGACCGCTTCCCGACCTACTGCGACGAATACGAGACCCTGCTCACCGACAACCGGATCTGGAAGCAGCGCACCGTCGGCATCGGCGTCGTTTCGCCGGAGCAGGCACTGGCGTGGGGCTTCACCGGGCCGATGCTGCGCGGTTCGGGCATCGCCTGGGATCTGCGCAAGAAGCAGCCCTATGAAGTCTACGACCGCATGGACTTCGACATCCCGATCGGCAAGAACGGCGACTGCTACGACCGTTACCTGTGCCGCATGGAAGAGATGCGCCAGTCGAACCGCATCATCCGCCAGTGCATCGACTGGCTGCGCAAGAATCCCGGGCCGGTGATCACCGACAACCACAAGGTCGCCCCGCCCGCGCGTGCGGACATGAAGTCGAACATGGAAGAGCTGATCCACCACTTCAAGCTCTTTTCCGAAGGCATGCACGTGCCGAAAGGCGAAGTCTATGCCGCGATCGAGCACCCGAAGGGCGAGTTCGGCGTCTATGCCGTCTCCGATGGGGCCAACAAGCCGTATCGCCTGAAGCTGCGCGCACCGGGCTTTGCCCACCTCGCGGCGATGGACGAACTGGCCCGCGGCCACATGATCGCCGACGTGGTCGCGATCATCGGCACGATGGACGTGGTGTTCGGCGAAATCGACCGGTAAGCGGGCGCGCGGCACGCGTCCGCGCGAAGGGAATCGGCGCCCGCGGGCGCCACGGTATCAAACAAGAATCGGCAGGCTATCCGGAAGATCAAGACGACATGCTGAGCCAGGAATCGCTGCAACAGATCGATCGAGAGATCGCAAAATATCCGCCCGATCAGAAGCAGTCCGCGGTGATGTCCGCGCTGCGGATCGCCCAGGTCGAAAAGGGCTGGCTGCCGAAGGAACTGATCGAGTTCGTGGCCGATTACCTCGACATGCCGGCGATCGCCGCCTACGAGGTGGCGAGCTTCTACAACATGTACGACCTCGAGCCGGTCGGGCGGCACAAGATCACCGTGTGCACCAACCTGCCCTGTGCGCTGTCCGGCGGCGTCCATGCCGCCGACTACCTCAAGCACAAGCTCGGCATCGACTTCAACGAGACCACGCCCGACGGCAAGTTCACGCTGAAGGAAGGCGAGTGCATGGGCGCCTGTGGCGACGCCCCGGTGCTGCTGGTGAATAACCATCACATGTGCAGCTGGATGACCACCGAGAGGATCGACCAGATTCTGGCCGAGCTGGACAAGAAATGAGCACGCAAGGAATGATCCTCGCCGGCTGTGACGGCGACCGCACCTGGCGGCTCCAGGACTACCTCGCCCGCGGCGGCTATTCGGCGCTGAAGAAGATCATCGCCGAAAATATTTCCCAGGACGCGATCATCACCGAGCTGAAGACCTCGGTGCTGCGCGGTCGCGGCGGGGCGGGCTTCCCGACCGGACTGAAGTGGAGCTTCATGCCGCGCTCCTTTCCCGGCGACAAGTACCTCGCCTGCAACTCGGACGAGGGCGAGCCGGGGACCTTCAAGGACCGCGACATCCTGCGCTACAACCCGCACAGCGTCATCGAGGGCATGGTGATCGCGGCCTATGCGATGGGCGCGGCGCGCGGCTACAACTACATCCACGGCGAGATCTTCGAGGTTTATCAGCGTTTCGAAGAGGCGCTTGCCGAAGCGCGCGCTGCCGGGCTGATCGGGCAGAACATCCTTGGCTCGGAGTTCTCCTTCGAACTCTTCGCCCATCACGGTTACGGCGCCTACATCTGCGGCGAGGAAACCGCGCTGCTCGAATCGATCGAGGGCAAGAAGGGACAGCCGCGCTTCAAGCCGCCGTTCCCGGCGAGCTACGGCCTGTACGGCAAGCCGACCACGATCAACAACACCGAGACCTTCGCTTCCGTTCCGTTCATCCTCAACATGGGCGGCGAGACCTTCCTCGAGCTCGGTAAGCCCAACAACGGCGGGATGAAGCTGTTCTCGATCTCGGGCCACGTCAATCGCCCCGGCAACTACGAGATCCCGCTCGGCACGCCGTTCGCCGAACTGCTCGAGATGGCCGGTGGGGTGCGCGGCGGGCGCAAGCTGAAGGCGGTCATTCCCGGCGGCTCGTCGTCGCCGGTGCTGCCGGGCAGCGTGATGATGGACTGCACGATGGACTACGACTCGATCTCCAAGGCGGGGTCGATGCTCGGCTCGGGCGCGGTGATCGTCATGGACGAGAGCACCTGCATGGTGAAGGCGCTCGAGCGGCTGTCGTATTTCTACTTCGAGGAGTCCTGCGGCCAATGCACGCCGTGCCGCGAGGGCACCGGCTGGCTGTACCGCGTGGTGCATCGCATCGAGCACGGTCTCGGCCGCCCGGACGACCTCGATCTGCTCAATTCGGTCACCGGCAACATCATGGGTCGCACCATCTGCGCGCTGGGCGACGCCGCCTCGATGCCGGTACAGAGCTTCATCAAGCACTTCGGTGCCGAATTCGAATACCACATCGAAAACAAGAAATGCCTCGTGCCGCCCGAAGTGCAGCACGCCGGCAGCCAAATCTACGTGAGCCCCTCATGCTAGAGATCGAAATCGACGGCAAGCAGGTCCAGGTCAATGACGGCAGCACCGTGATGGATGCGGCCGTGGTGGCCGGGGCCTACATCCCGCACTTCTGCTACCACAAGAAGCTGTCCATCGCCGCCAGCTGCCGGATGTGCCTGGTCCAGGTCGAGAAGGCGCCCAAGCCGCTGCCCGCCTGTGCCACGCCGGTGACCAACGGCATGAAGGTGTGGACCCACTCCGAGCAGGCGGTGAAGGCGCAGAAGGGAGTGATGGAGTTCCTCCTCATCAACCACCCGCTCGACTGCCCGATCTGCGACCAGGGCGGCGAATGCCAGCTCCAGGATCTGGCCGTCGGTTACGGTTCTTCCGCTTCGCGCTACCAGGAAGAAAAGCGCGTCGTGTTCAACAAGAACCTCGGCGCCCTCGTCTCCACCGACATGACGCGCTGCATCAACTGCACGCGCTGCGTCCGCTTCACCACCGAAATCGCCGGCGAGATGGAAATGGGCCAGGCCTTCCGCGGCGAGCACGCAGAGATCATGCCCTTCATCGAGCGTACGATCGACACCGAACTGTCGGGCAACATCATCGACCTCTGCCCGGTCGGCGCCCTGACCTCGAAGCCGTTCCGCTTCGCCGCCCGCACCTGGGAGCTGTCGCGACGCAAGTCGGTGAGCCCGCACGATGCGCTCGGCGCGAACCTGATCGTCCAGACCAAGCACGACACCGTCAAGCGCGTGCTGCCGCTGGAAAACGAAGAACTCAACGAATGCTGGCTGTCGGACAAGGACCGCTTTTCCTATGAAGCGCTCGCCAGCGAGCAGCGCCTGACCACGCCGATGATCAAGCAGGGCGGGCAGTGGAAGGCGGTCGACTGGCAGGTTGCGCTCGAATTCGCCGCCACCGGGCTGCGCGGGATCGCCAAGGATCACGGCGCGGCCGCCCTCGGCGCGCTCGCCTCGCCGCATTCGACGGTCGAAGAGCTCTACCTGCTGCAGAAGCTGATGCGCGGGCTGGGCAGCGAGAACGTCGATTTCCGCCTGCGCCAGGCCGACTTCCGCGCCGACGGCAAAAGGGCCGGGGCCCCCTGGCTGGGGATGCCGGTCGCCGGCGTCGCTGATCTCAACCGCCTGCTGGTGATCGGCAGCTTCCTGCGCAAGGATGCGCCGCTGCTCGCCCAGCGCGTGCGCCAGGCGGCGAAGAAGGGGCTGCACGTCAGCGCCGTCGGCCCGAATGCCGAAGAGTGGCTGATTCCGGTCCGGAACCGGGCGCTGGTCGCGCCCTCGGCAATGGTCGCCACGCTCGCCCAGGTGGTGGTCGCGCTGGCACGCGAAAAGGGGGCCGAAGTCAGTCCCGCGCTGCTGGGCAAATTGCCCGACACGGTCGCCGACGAAGCCCTTGCGATCGCGCAAAGCCTCGCCAGCGGACGCAAGGTCGCGGTGTGGCTGGGCAGCCTCGCCGCCCACCATGGCCGTGCCAGCGAACTGCAGATGCTCGCGCAGGAGATCGCCCGCCTCACCGCTGGCAGCTTCGGCTTCATCGGCGAGGCCGCCAACAGCGTCGGCGGCTATCTGGCCGGTGCGGTGCCGGGAGCGGACGGCCTCGATGCCGCGGCGATGATCGAGCAGCCGCGCAAGGCCTATGTGGTGCTCGGCGCCGAACCCGATCTGGATTTCGCCAACCCCGCGGCGACGATGGCGGCGATGAGCTCGGCGCAGCTGGTGGTGGGCCTGTCGGCCTTCGATTCCCCCGCGCTGCGCGCGGTCGCCGACGTGCTGCTGCCGATCGCGCCCTTCAGCGAAACTTCCGGCACCTTCGTCAACTGCGAAGGCCGCGCCCAGAGCTTCACCGCGGTGGCGCGCCCGCTGGGCGACGTCCGTCCGGGCTGGAAGGTGCTGCGCGTGCTCGGCAACCTGCTGTCGCTCGAAGGCTTCGGCTACGACGATTCCGAAGCGGTTCGCGCCCAGGCGCTGCCGGCCGATCTCGCCGCGGCGCTCGACAACGGCATCGAAGGGGTGGTGGTGTCCTCCGCCAGCGCGGCGGCGAACGCCCTCGAGCGCGTTGCCGACGTGCCGATCTATTTTGCCGATGCCCTCGTGCGTCGTGCTCCTTCGCTGCAGAAGACGCGCGATGCCGCGGCGCCGGTGGCGCGCATCGCCCCGGCGACGCTTGCCGCGCTCGGGCTCGCGGCCGGGCAGAAGATTCGTGTTGTCCAGGGAGGAGGGGGCGCGGAACTGACCGTTCAGGCGGATGCGGGCCTCGCCGCCGGCTGCGTGCGCGTGGCCGCAGCGCACTCCTCGACCGCTGCGCTCGGCGCGATGAGCGGTGAACTCAGCGTGGAGCGTGTCTGATGGAAGCGATGCTGCAACCTGTCGCCGAATTTTTCGGCCCTGCCTGGACTGCGGTGTGGACGCTGGCGAAGATCGTCGCGATCATCGCTCCGCTGATGATCTGCGTGGCCTATCTGACGCTTGCCGAGCGCAAGGTGATCGGCTACATGCAGGTCCGTATCGGCCCCAACCGCGTCGGTCCCAAGGGCCTGCTGCAGCCGATCGCCGACGGCATGAAGCTGCTGTTCAAGGAAATCATCGTTCCCAGCGGGGCGAGCAAGGGGTTGTTCATCCTTGGTCCGATCCTCGCCATCGCGCCTTCGCTGGCGGCCTGGGCGGTGGTCCCCTTCGATGACGGTCTGGTGCTGGCCAACGTCAATGCCGGCCTGCTGTTCCTGCTCGCGATCACCTCGATGGAAGTCTATGGGGTGATCGTCGCCGGCTGGGCGTCGAACTCGAAATACCCCTTCCTCGGTGCGATGCGCGCTGCGGCGCAGATGGTGTCCTACGAAGTGTCGATGGGCTTCGCCCTGATCTGCGTGCTGCTGATCTCGGCCAGCCTCAACCTCACCGACATCGTCACTTCGCAGGGCCAGGGCCGCTTCCACGACATGGGCCTGTCCTTCCTGTCGTGGAACTGGCTGCCGCTGCTGCCGATGTTCGTGGTGTACGTGATCTCGGGCATCGCCGAGACCAACCGCGCCCCGTTCGACGTCGTCGAAGGCGAAGCCGAAGTCGTCGCCGGTCACATGGTCGAGTACTCGGGCATGACCTTCGCGCTGTTCTTCCTCGCCGAGTACGCGAACATGATCCTGGTGTCGATCCTGACCTCGATCCTGTTCCTCGGCGGCTGGCTGTCGCCGGTCGGCTTCCTGCCCGACGGCTTCCACTGGCTGGCATTGAAGACCGCGTTCATCCTGCTGCTGTTCCTGTGGGCGCGTGCCACCTTCCCGCGCTTCCGCTACGACCACATCATGCGCCTGGGGTGGAAGGTGTTCATCCCGGTGACCCTGGTGTGGGTGTTTGTAGTGGCGGTGTGGATGATGTCGCCGCTGTCGATCTGGAGTTGAGAAGACCATGGGTGCCAAGGATTACATCGGCAGTCTGTTCCTGAAGGAACTCGTCAAGGGCATGGCCCTGACCGGCCGGCATTTCTTCCAGCGCAAGATCACCGTCCTGTATCCGGAAGAAAAGACCCCGCAGAGCAACCGCTTCCGCGGCCTGCACGCACTGCGCCGTTACCCGAACGGTGAAGAGCGCTGTATCGCGTGCAAGCTGTGCGAGGCGATCTGCCCGGCGATGGCGATCACCATCGAGTCGGAGCAGCGCGAGGACGGCTCGCGCCGCACCACGCGCTACGACATCGACCTCACCAAGTGCATCTTCTGCGGTTTCTGCGAGGAGGCCTGTCCGGTCGATGCCATCGTCGAGACGAGAGTGCTGGAATATCACGGCGAACGGCGTGGCGACCTCTACTACACCAAGCAGATGCTGCTGGCCGTAGGGGAACGCAACGAGGCCCAGATCGCGGCCGACCGCGAGCAGGACGCAAAGTACCGCTAAGGGGAGGGCGCCCGGGCGCCATTCAGGAACATGGAATTCAAGACCTTCGTCTTCTACTTTCTCGCCGCGATCATGGTGCTCGCGGCGCTGAGGGTGATCACCGTCCGGAACCCGGTGCACGCCGCGCTGTTCCTGGTGCTGACCTTTTTCAACGCCGGCGGCCTGTGGCTGCTGCTGCAGGCCGAGTTTCTCGCCGTCACCCTGGTGATGGTGTACGTCGGCGCAGTGATGGTGCTGTTCCTGTTCGTGGTGATGATGCTCGACATCAATCTCGACCGTCTGCGCGAAGGCTTCTGGAGCTATCTGCCGGTCGGCGCGCTGGTCGGCATCCTGATGCTGATCGAGATGATCCTGGTGCTCGGCGGCCCGTACTTCGGCCTCGAAGCGATGCCGGCTCCGCCCGCCGCGGGCGAGACCTACAGCAACACCCGCGAACTCGGACGCGTGCTCTACACCGACTACGTGTATCCGTTCGAGCTCGCCTCGCTGGTGCTGCTGGTGGCGATGGTCGCTGCGGTGGCGCTGACGCTGCGCAAGCGCAAGGGGCTCAAGGCCATCGATCCGTCGAAGCAGGTCGCGGTGAAGCGCGAAGGCCGCGTCGAGCTGGTGAAGATGCAGCCCGAGAAACAAGACTGACACTGCACGCGAACAAGAACCGCGCCGGTCATGCGCCGGCGCGATCAGGGAGTCACAGATGCTTTCGCTTTCCCATTTCCTCATCCTGGGCGCGATCCTGTTCGCGATCAGCGTGGTCGGGATCTTCCTCAACCGGAAGAACCTGATCGTGCTGCTGATGGCCATCGAGCTGATGCTGCTGTCGGTCAACATGAACTTCGTCGCCTTCTCGCACTATCTGGGCGACATCGCCGGCCAGGTTTTCGTTTTCTTCATCCTCACCGTCGCAGCGGCCGAGTCCGCGATCGGCCTGGCGATCCTGATCGTCATGTTCCGCAACATGCGCACGATCCATGTGGATGATCTGGACAGCCTCAAGGGTTAAGGAAGCGTCACGATGACGGACATGCAGACACTTTATCTTCTCGTGCCGCTGGCGCCGCTCGCCGGGGCGATTCTGGCCGGTCTGTTCGGCAAGACCATCGGCCGTGCCGGCGCGCACACCGCCACCATCCTGGGGGTGGCGATCGCCTTCGCCCTGTCGGTGGTGATCTACCAGGACGTGGCCGCGGGCAACACCTTCAACGGCACGCTCTACACCTGGATGGTCGCCGGCGGCATCACCTTCGAGGTCGGCTTCCTGATCGACTCGCTGACCGTGATGATGATGCTGGTGGTGACCTTCGTGTCGCTGATGGTGCACATCTACACCATCGGCTACATGGCCGAAGACCCCGGCTACCAGCGCTTCTTCAGCTACATCTCGCTGTTTACCTTCTCGATGCTGATGCTGGTGATGTCCAACAACTTCCTCCAGCTGTTCTTCGGCTGGGAAGCGGTGGGCCTCGTCTCCTACCTCCTGATCGGCTTCTGGTACGACCGCCCGACGGCGATCTATGCCAACCTGAAGGCCTTCCTGGTCAACCGCGTCGGCGACTTCGGCTTCCTCCTCGGCATCGGCCTGATCGTCGCCTACACCGGCAGCCTCAACTACGCCGAAGTGTTCGCCCAGGCGCAGGAACTGTCGGTCACCGAGATGGCCGTCACCGGCTGGCCGCTGATCACCGCGATCTGCATCTGCCTGTTCATCGGCGCGATGGGCAAGTCCGCCCAGGTGCCGCTGCACGTCTGGCTGCCGGACTCGATGGAAGGCCCGACCCCGATCTCGGCGCTGATCCACGCCGCGACCATGGTCACCGCCGGCATCTTCATGGTGGCGCGGATGTCGCCGCTGTTCGAACTGTCCGACGCGGCGCTGTCCTTCGTCCTGGTGATCGGCGCCACCACCGCGCTGTTCATGGGCTTTCTCGGCATCGTCCAGAACGACATCAAGCGCGTCGTCGCCTACTCGACGCTGTCCCAGCTCGGCTACATGACCGTGGCCCTGGGCGTGTCGGCCTACTCGGCGGCGGTGTTCCACCTGATGACCCACGCCTTCTTCAAGGCCCTGCTGTTCCTCGGCGCCGGCTCGGTGATCATCGGCATGCACCACGACCAGGACATGCGCAACATGGGCGGGCTGTGGAAGTACATGCCGGTCACCTGGCTCACCTCGCTGCTCGGTTCGCTGGCCCTGATCGGCTTCCCCTTCTTTGCCGGCTTCTACTCCAAGGACTCGATCATCGAGGCGGTCCATGCGTCGACCATCCCCGGCGCCGGCTATGCCCTGTTCTGCGTCCTGCTGGGGGTGTTCGTCACCGCCTTCTACTCGTTCCGCATGTACTTCCTGGTCTTCCACGGCAAGGAGCGCTTCGGCAACGCGCACGGGCATCACGACCACCACGGCGATCACGACGACGAGGAACCTTCGGCCGACCATCACCATGGCCTCGCGCCGGGGCAGAAGCCGCACGAGTCGCCCTGGGTGGTGACGCTGCCGCTGGCCCTGCTCGCCATCCCCTCGGTGCTGATCGGCTTCTTCACCATCGAGCCGATGCTGTTCGGCGAATGGTTCAAGGGCGTGATCTTCGTCGGCGACAACCACGTCGGCCTGAAGGAGCTCGAAGCGGCCTTCCATGGTCCGGTGGCGATGGCGGTGCACGGCCTGCAGACCGCGCCGTTCTGGCTGGCGATGGGCGGGGTGGTGCTGGCCTGGTTCTTCTACCTGGTCCGTCCGGACATTCCGGCCGCGATCCAGCGCATCTTCAAGCCGATCCACAGCCTGCTCGAGAACAAGTACTTCTTCGACCGTTTCAACGAGATCGTCTTCGCCGGCGGCGCCCGCGTGCTCGGCAAGGGACTGTGGAAAGCCGGCGATCAGGGCCTGATCGATGGCATCGCGGTCAATGGCTCGGCAAGGCTGGTGGGCTGGGTCGCGCAGATGTCGCGCCTGTTCCAGACCGGCCACCTGTACCAGTACGCCTTCATGATGATCATCGGCGTGTTCGTGCTCCTCACCTACTGGTTCAACCGTGGCTGAGATGGGTGCGCAGTGTGCACGCAGGAACGGAAACACATAACAAGATCGAACGCGCCCTCTCTGGCGCACTGAACGGAAAGCAACGATGACGGACATTCCTCTCCTCAGTCTGGCGATCTGGGTGCCGATTTTCGGCGGCCTGCTGGTGCTGGCCACCGGCTCGGATCGCAATGCCCCGCTGGCGCGGATGCTCGCCTTCGCGGTCGCGGTGGCTGGCTTTGTCGTGACCATTCCGCTCTACACCGGCTTCGATGCCAGCACCAGCGCGATGCAGTTCAGCGAACTGATGCCGTGGGTGCCGCGCTTCAACATCAACTACCACCTCGGCGTCGATGGTCTGTCGGTGCTGTTCGTGATCCTCAACGCCTTCATCACCATCCTCGTGGTGATGGCGGGCTGGCAGGTGATCCAGGACAAGGTCGCGCAGTACATGGCGGGCTTCCTGATCATGTCGGGGCTGATGAACGGCATCTTCTCGGCGCTCGACGGCGTGCTGTTCTACGTCTTCTTCGAAGCTTCGCTGATTCCGCTGTACCTGATCATCGGCATCTGGGGCGGCGCCAACCGCGTCTATGCGGCGATCAAGTTCTTCCTCTACACCCTGCTCGGCTCGCTGCTGATGCTGATCGCGCTGCTCTACCTGTTCATGGAGTCCGGCGGCAGCTTCAGCATTCTCGACTGGCATCAGGTGCCGCTGGCGATCGAGCCGCAGGTGCTGATCTTCCTCGCCTTCCTGATCGCCTTCGGAGTCAAGGTGCCGATGTGGCCGGTGCATACCTGGCTGCCCGATGCCCACGTCGAGGCGCCCACCGGCGGTTCGGTGGTGCTGGCGGCGATCGCGCTCAAGCTCGGCGCCTACGGCTTCCTGCGCTTCTCGCTGCCGATCGTGCCCGATGCCGCGCAGCAGATGGCGCCGCTGGTGATCACCCTGTCGCTGATCGCGGTGGTCTACATCGGCTTTGTCGCCCTGGTCCAGGCCGACATGAAGAAGCTCGTCGCCTATTCGTCGATCTCGCACATGGGTTTCGTCACCCTGGGCTTCTTCATCTTCAATCCGCTCGGCCTCGAAGGCGCGCTGGTGCAGATGATTTCCCACGGTTTCGTCTCGGGCGCGATGTTCCTGTGCATCGGCGTGCTCTACGACCGCATGCACTCGCGCCAGATCGCCGACTACGGCGGGGTGGTGCACACGATGCCGAAGTTCGCCGCCTTCTTCATGCTGTTCGCGATGGCCAACTCCGGTCTGCCGGCCACCTCCGGCTTCGTCGGTGAATTCATGGTGGTGCTCGGCGCGGTCCAGTTCAACTTCTGGATCGGCTTCACTGCCGCGATCACCCTGATTCTCGGTGCGGCCTATTCGCTGTGGATGTACAAGCGCGTCGTCTTCGGCAAGATCGCCAACCAGCATGTGGCCGAGCTGACCGACATCAACGGGCGTGAATTCGCCTTCCTCGCGATCCTGGCATTCTGTGTGCTGGCGATGGGCCTGTATCCCTTCCCTTTCACCGAAGTGATGCACGCCTCGGTCAACGAACTCCTGCGGCATGTTGCCGTGAGCAAGCTCTGAGCGCCCCGAGCGTTCGAGAGACACTTAACGGACTGGTCAGAAGATGAATTTCGTCGTCCCCGACTTCTACCCCGCAGCGGCCGAAATCTTCGTCGCCGTGATGGCCCTGGTGATCATGCTGGCGAGCACCTTCGCGCGCGGCATTGCGCGCGGGCTCGCCTACCACCTCACTCAATTCACCCTGATCGCGGCCGCCTTCATCACCATCTTCACGATGGAAGGCGAGGTGGTCTACACCTTCAGCAACCTCTTCATCAGCGACCTGCTGGGCGACTTCCTGAAGCTGATGATCTACTTCTCCACCGCGATTGCGCTGCTCTACGGCCGCGGCTATCTGGCCGACCGCAAGCTCGACAAGCCCGAGTACTACCTGCTCGCGCTGCTGATGACGCTGGGCATGATGGTGATGGTCACCGCCAACCACATGCTGCCGATGTACATCGGCCTCGAGATGATGTCGCTCGCGCTGTACACGATGGTCGCCTTCGACCGCGACTCCCCGCGCTCGACCGAAGCCGCGATGAAGTATTTCGTGCTCGGCGCGCTGGCCTCCGGCCTGCTCCTCTACGGCATGTCGATGGTCTATGGCGCGACCGGCACGCTGGAGTTCTCCGCCATCGCCCAGGCGATCTACAACCAGTCGGCGAACCAGACCGTGCTGATGTTCGGTCTCGTCTTCCTCGTCGCCGGGATCTGCTTCAAGCTCGGCGTCGTGCCCTTCCACATGTGGGTGCCCGACGTCTATCAGGGCGCCCCGACCGCGGTCACCCTGGTGATCGCCACCGCGCCCAAGCTGGCGGCGTTCGCGATGGCGGTGCGCCTGCTGATCTGGGCCCTGTTCGACCTTGCCGAAGAGTGGCAGGTGATGCTGATGCTGGTTGCCGTGGCTTCGATCGTGCTCGGCAATCTGGCCGCGATCGCGCAGCAGAACATCAAGCGCATGCTCGCCTACTCGGGCATCTCGCACATGGGCTTCATGCTGCTGGGTCTGCTCGCCGGCGTCGTCGAGGGCGACCGTCACTTCGCCCTCAATGCCTACAGCTCGGCGATGTTCTACGCCGTGTCCTACGTGATCATGAGCCTGGCCTCGTTCGGCATGCTGATCCTGCTCTCGCGCGCCGGCTTCGAAGCCGAGAACATCGACGACTTCAAGGGCCTCAACAAGCGCAGCTCGTGGTACGCGCTGATGATGTTGTTCGTGATGTTCTCGATGGCCGGGGTGCCGTTCTTCATCGGCTTCTTCGCCAAACTGTCGGTGTTGCAGGCGGTGGTCGCGGCCGGTTACCTGTGGCTGGCCGTGGTCGCGGTGGTGATGTCGGTGATCGGCGCCTTCTACTACCTGCGCGTGGTCAAGGTGATGTACTTTGACGAACCGGTCGATGCCTCGCCGATCCGCGCTCCGGCCGAAGTGCGCGTGATGCTGTCGGCCAATGGCCTGGCGATCGCCGCCCTCGGGCTCGCGCCGCAGATGCTGATGTCGCTGTGTGCTTACGCCCTGCTGGGCTCGCTGTAAGAAGCTGGACCGGCGCGCCGCGCTGCCCACCCGCTGTGGCGCTCCTCGCCCGCCGTCGCCGGTGGCGCGGGAGGCGCGGGTCGGCTAGGATCGGAACATGAGCGCCCCCGACCTTGACGATCCCCTGCACGAATGCGAGCTGGCCACCGAGTGCGTGTTCGATGGTGCGCTGCTTCATGTCCGCCGCGACCGCGTCCGCCTGCCCGATGGGGGCAATGGCGTGCGCGAGTACATCCGCCACCCCGGCGCCGTCGTCGTCGTCGCCTTGCGCGACGACGGCACGCTGGTGTTCGAACGCCAGTACCGCTATCCGCTGCGCCGGGCCTTTCTCGAACTGCCCGCCGGCAAGATCGATGCGAACGAGGCTCCCCTTGCCTGCGCGGTGCGCGAGCTGCGTGAAGAAACCGGCTACCGGGCGGCCCGCTGGCATCATGTCGGGGTAATGCACCCCTGCATCGGCTATTCCGATGAGCGCATCGAGATCTTCTACGCCACTCACCTGGAGCAGGTCGGCCACGCCTGGGACGAGGGCGAATTCCTCGAACTACTCCACCTCCCGGTCGCCGAGGTCGAAGCCCGGATCCATGGCGGCGAGATCACCGACGCCAAGACGATCACCGCTTTCTTTCGCGCCCTGCCGCTGATCCGCGGGACGCAATGACTACGCCTGTCGCGATCGCCGCCGTGCCCGCGCAAGCGGGGCGTCGCGTCGCTGCCGCGCAATAATCGAGATCCCAGGATGAATGCAAGCGCCCATTCCCCCGTCACCATCGCCGTCGCCCAGCTCAATCTCACCGTCGGCGATCTCGTCGGCAACGCCGACCGGATCATCGCCGCGGTCGCCGAGGCGCGCGCCGCGGGTGCCGACATCGTGCTCACTCCCGAGCTCGCGCTGTCCGGCTATCCGCCCGAAGACCTGCTGCTGCGGCCCGACTTCTACCGCGCCTGCGCCCGTGAAGTACAGCGCATCGCCGACGCCGCCCCCGATCTCACCGTGGTCCTCGGCCATCCGGCCGAGGCCGGCGGCTTGCGCTACAACACCGCTTCGGTGCTGCGCGGGCGCGGCGTGCTCGCGAGCTACCACAAGAACCTGCTGCCCAACTACGAAGTCTTCGACGAGGAACGCTACTTCGAGGCCGGTGCCGCACCCTGCGTGTTCGAATGCAAGGGCGTGCGCTTCGGCATCAACATCTGCGCCGACGTCTGGGAGCCGGGGCCGGCACGCGCGGCACAGGCGGCGGGCGCGCAGGTGCTGCTCGCGCTCAACGCCTCGCCCTATCACATGAACAAGCAGGCGCTGCGCCTGCAGGTGCTGGGCGCGCGCGTGACCGAAACCCGGCTCCCGGTGCTGTACTGCAACATGGTGGGCGGCCAGGACGAGCTGGTTTTTGACGGCGCCTCCTTCGCCCTAGATGGCGATGGCTCCCTGGCCTACCAGGCGGGCACGTTCGCTGAACGCCTCGACGTACTGCGCTGGGAAGACGGGCGCTGGCAGAGCACGGTGCGGATTCCGCCGCGCCCGCTCGAAGCCGAGGTGTATGCGGCGCTGACGACCGGCGTGCGCGACTACCTGGGCAAGAACCGCTTCCCATCGGCGATCATCGGCCTGTCCGGAGGCATCGACTCGGCGCTGACCCTGGCCGTCGCCGTCGACGCCCTGGGCGCGGAGCGGGTGCGCGCGGTGATGATGCCTTCGCCCTACACCGCGCAGATGAGCCTGGACGACTCGCGCGAAATGGTGCGCCGGCTCGGTGTGCGCTACGACGAAATCCCGATCGAACCGGCGATGAAGGTGTTCGCTGAGCTGCTCGCGCCGCAATTCGCCGGTCTGCCCGCCGACACCACCGAAGAAAACCTGCAGAGCCGCATCCGCGGCATGATCCTGATGGCGCTATCGAACAAGACCGGCGCGATCGTCCTCACCACCGGCAACAAGAGCGAGATGGCCACCGGCTACGCCACCCTCTACGGCGACATGGCCGGCGGCTTCGCGGTGCTGAAGGATCTGTACAAGACTTTCGTGTTCCGCCTGTCGAACTGGCGCAACACGGTCGATCCGGTGATCCCGCAGAACATCATCGACCGTCCGCCTTCGGCCGAGCTCAAGCCCGACCAGAAGGACCAGGACAGCCTGCCCCCCTACGAAGTGCTCGATGCGATCATCGAAGCCTACATGGAGCGCGACGAATCCCCGCGCGAGATCATCGCCGCTGGCTACCCCGAGGCCGAGGTCCGGCGCACGGTGGCGATGCTCAAGCGCAACGAATACAAGCGCCGCCAGTCCCCGGTCGGCATTCGCGTCACCCCGCGCGGCTTCGGTCGGGACTGGCGCTACCCGATCACGTCGCGCTACCAGGACGAGTTCTGAAACATCCGACAAGGAGGAAAGGGATGAAAAAGATCGAAGCGATCATCAAGCCGTTCAAGCTGGACGAGGTGCGTGAAGCCCTCTCCGAAGTGGGGATCACCGGCCTGACGGTGACCGAAGTGAAGGGCTTCGGCCGCCAGAAAGGGCATACCGAGCTGTACCGCGGCGCGGAGTACGTCGTCGACTTCCTGCCCAAGATCAAGGTCGAGCTCGTCCTCGCCGACGACATGGTCGATCCTGCGGTCGAAGCGATCATCAAGGCCGCGCATACCGGCAAGATCGGCGACGGCAAGATCTTCGTGATGGCGGTCGAGCAGGTGATCCGCATCCGCACCGGCGAAACCAACGAAGCCGCGATCTGAGCCGGCCGCCCCGAGCCCGCCTGCGGGGGCACGGCCCGCCCGCAGGCGGGCTTGGGCTCAGTCCGGCCTGGCGCGCCGCGGTGCGGCATTGCGGGCGCGCAGCAGCACCAGCAAGGCGCCGCTGCCGCCTTCGTGCGGACCGGCCTGGCAGAAGGCGAGGATCTCCTCGCGCTGGGCCAGCCAGCCGCGCGAGAGCTGCTTGAGGATCGATTCCTTCCCCGGCGAACCGTGGCCCTTGCCGTGGATCACGCGGATGCAGCGCTTGCCCTGACCGAGACTGTCGTGGAGGAAGTGGCCGAGCGCGGCGCGCGCTTCGTCGCGGGTCAGCCCGTGGAGGTCGATCTGGCCCTGCAGCACCCAGCGCCCGCGGCGCAGGTCGGTGAGCACGCGGCGGGGCAGGCCGGTGCGCAGAAACGCGGCTTCGTCGCCCATGTCGAGACGGTCTTCGAACGTCAGCGGGGCAATCAGCGATTCGTCCAGCGCCGCCCGCTCGTCTGCCTCGTGCTTGGCCGGAGCCGGTGCGGGCGGCGGGCGTTCCAGTTCAACCCGGTTGCCGCGGTCGAGCGGCCGGGTGTCGCCGACCACGAGGCGGAACAGCGCCGCCGGGTCGCTTGCATCGGCATCGGCCGGCAGCACGATCGCGTCCGGACGCTGGATGCGGACGCCGCCTGTGGCGGAAGGGCTGCGGGCGCGGTGCGCCGTCTCCAGTTCCACCCGGCCGCTGTCGCGCAGCGGCACCACGCCCGCGTAGGCGGCCCGCAAAGGGTCGGATTCCGCGCGGCGCGGGGGTGGGGCGAGGTCGTCGGCGGCGGCGCTGTCCCGGCGGCGCGGGACGGGGGCGGGGCGGGGCGGCTCGATTTCGGCCCGGCCGTCGCGGCGCAGCGGGCGGACCGCGCCGAGCGCCTGGCGGAACAGGGCTCGCTCGGCTTCGTCCGGAAGCGCCGCGCCGGGGCTGTCCGGCGCCGGGGCAGCATCCGCGCGCGCGCTGCCGGCTGCCGCGGGAGGCGCCTTTTCCGGTGTACGCCCGGTGCCCGGGGGCGGCGAGGCAGGCTGCAAAGCAGGGTGCGTCGCCGTCTCCTGCTGCTCCCGGAGCTGCCGGCGCAGGGCGGCGAAAGGCGCGTTGCCGGACTTGCCGTCGTCGCGCCCGGGTTCGCCGGCTGCTGCCGATGAAGGCGGCTTGTGCGGACGGCGGGCCATGATGCGCTTCAGCCCAGGGCGTCGAGATAGCGCTCGGCGTCGAGCGCAGCCATGCAGCCGGTCCCGGCCGACGTCACCGCCTGGCGGTAGGTGTGATCCTGCACGTCGCCGGCGGCGAACACGCCCGCCACGCTGGTCTGGGTGGCGTTGCCGTGGCGTCCGCCCTGGGTGACGATATAGCCGTTCTCCATCTCGAGCTGGCCTTCGAAGATGTCGGAGTTGGGCTTGTGTCCGATCGCGATGAACACGCCCTGCAAGGCCACCTCACGGGTCGCGCCCGAAGCCACGTCCTTGATCCGCATCCCGGTGACGCCGGAGTTGTCACCGAGGATCTCGTCGAGGGTGGCGTTGAGCGCGAGTTCGATCTTGCCCGCGGCGACCTTCTCCATCAGCTTGTCGATCATGATCTTCTCGGCGCGGAACTGTTCGCGGCGGTGCACCAGGGTGACCTTCTTCGCGATGTTGGCCAGGTACAACGCCTCCTCGACCGCGGTGTCGCCGCCGCCGATCACGGCGACCTCCTGGTTGCGGTAGAAGAAGCCGTCGCAGGTGGCGCAGGCGGAGACGCCGCGACCGGCGAACTTCTCTTCCGAAGGCAGACCGAGGTACTTGGCTGTGGCGCCGGTGGCGATGATCAGCGCGTCGCAGGTGTATTCGCCCGAATCGCCGACCAGGCGGAAGGGCCTTTGGGCCAGTTCCACGGTGTGGATGTGATCGAAGATCATCTCGGTGTTGAAGCGCTCGGCGTGCTTCTGGAAGCGCGCCATCAGCTCGGGCCCCTGCACGCCGTCGGCATCGGCCGGCCAGTTGTCCACATCGGTCGTGGTCATCAGCTGGCCGCCCTGGGCAAGACCGGTGACGAGCACGGGAGCAAGGTTGGCGCGCGCGGCATAGACCGCGGCGGTGTAGCCGGCAGGGCCGGAACCGAGGATCAGCAGGCGGGCGTGTTTGGTGGTCATGAGGAGCATTCCTGCGGGTTGCGAACGAAGGGCCGATTATAGCCGAGGGCGTGAGCCTCTTTCCGGGGGGCGATTGCGGCTTCCGCGCACGCGAACCCATCCATCGTTATCCATGCCGCAGGCGCGGCGGCGGCCGCGATCGCCGCTGGTTTGCCGTGTAATCGTCTACACTTTCGCATCGCGGCGCGCCGTCGGGTTGCCGCCCGTTACCGAAAGCTGGAGTTGCCATGTCCCGGATCACTGCCGTCTCCGTCGTCGCGCTGAAAACCTTCCCGCTTTTCCACGGGCTGTCCGACGAGGCGCTCGATGCGGTGGCGCGGGTGTCGATGATGCGCAGGGTGGCGCGCGGTCAATCGGCGCTGACCGCCGGCGACCGGCCCGACTATGTCTATCTGGTGCTGACCGGCAGCCTCAAGGTCGTGGTCAGCGACGAGGACGGGCGTGAGGTGATCCTTTCCATCCTGGGCCAGGGCGAGCTTTTCGGCGAGATGGCGATGTTCGACGAACAGCCGCGCTCGGCCTCGGTGGTCGCGGTCATGCCTTCGGACCTGGTGCTCATTTCCAAGCAGGATTTCCGCCGCATCATGGAAGGCAGCTTCGATGTGTCGTGGCGCATCATGTGCAACCTCGCCGAGCGCCTGCGCTATGCCGACCGCAAAATCGAAAGCCTGGCCCTGATGGACGTCTATGGCCGGGTGGCGCGGCTGCTGATCGAGATGGCCGAGGACGTGGGCGGCGAGACCGTGCTCGCGCGTCGGCTGTCCAAGCAGGACATCGCCAAGATGATCGGCGCCTCGCGCGAGATGGTCAGCCGCGTGATGAAGGATCTCGGCCAGCGCGGCCTGATCGAGGAGCGGGCCGACGGGATCGTGCTGCGCGAGCGCCTCAGTGAGGTCTGAATGAGCTCCGGGCGGGGCCCCGCCGGGGCCTGAACCCGGCTGCGGGCCGCCGGCCGGGGTTTGTGAGCAGGCGCAACATCGCGGCCGGCAGCGCTGGGCGATCCCGTATAATCCGGACGTTGTTCCACTCCGGCCGCCTGCTCCCCCCTTTCATGCTGCCCCGTCCGTCGTCCCGTTCCCAGCCCTTGCCGGAAAAGATCTCGCTGCTGCTGCAGGAGGCGCGCTGGTTGATCCTGGGCGTGATGTCGCTCTATGTCGGCCTCATCCTGCTGGGCTATTCCAAGAGCGACCCCGGCTGGTCGCACGCCTCCGACGTGGCACGGGTGGCGAACCCCGGCGGGCGTTTCGGCGCCTGGCTCGCGGACCTGCTGCTGTACCTGTTCGGCCTGTCTTCGTGGTGGTGGGTGGTGTTTCTCGGCTACAGCCTGGTGTGGGGATTCCGGCGGATCAAGAACCGCCTCGAGCTCGACCGGCGTTCCTTCATCTTTGTCCTGGTCGGCTTTCTGGTCGTCCTGCTGACCAGCAGCGCACTCGAATTCCTGCGTTTCCATTCCCACGGCGCAACCGTCCCGCTGGCGCCGGGCGGACTGATCGGCATGGAGTTTGGCCAGCTCAGCCAGCGCTATTTCGGCTTCACCGGCGGCACTTTGCTGCTGCTGGCACTGCTCGCCTGCGGGCTGTCCCTGTTTACCGGGCTGTCGTGGATCGCCGTGGTCGAGCGCGTCGGGCTGGGGCTCGAACAGTCGGTGATCGGCGTACAGCAAGCCTGGCAGCGCTGGCAGGACCGCCGCATCGGCCGCCAGACCGCACAAAAGCGCGAAGTCGTGCTTGAGAGCCGCCGCCGCAAGAGCGAAAAAACGCCGGCGACGCCGTTGCGCATCGAGCCGGCGGTGGCCACCGTGACCAAATCCGAACGCCTCGAAAAAGAGCGCCAGCAGACCCTGTTCGCCGACGCCATCGAAGGCGCGCTGCCGCCGGTCGGGCTGCTCGATCCAGCCAGCACGACGGCCGAGCCGCCGTCGCCCGAAGCGCTCGAATTCACTTCGCGCGTGATCGAAAACAAGCTCGCCGACTTCGGTGTCGAGGTCAAGGTGCTCGCCGCCTATCCCGGCCCGGTGATCACCCGCTACGAGGTCGAGCCGGCCACCGGAGTCAAGGGCAGCCAGGTGGTGAACCTGGCCAAGGATCTCGCCCGTGCGCTGTCGCTGGTGTCGATCCGGGTGGTCGAGACCGTGCCCGGCAAGTCGTGCATGGCGCTCGAACTGCCCAATCCGAAGCGGCAGATGGTGCGCCTGTCCGAGATCGTCGGCTCGAAGGCCTACAACGACATGCATTCGCCGCTCACCGTGGTGCTGGGCAAGGACATCGGTGGCCAGCCGGTGGTCGCCGATCTGGCCAAGATGCCCCACCTGCTGGTGGCCGGCACCACCGGCTCGGGCAAGTCGGTGGGGATCAACGCGATGATCCTGTCGCTGCTGTACAAGAGCGAGCCCGAGCGCGTGCGCCTGATCATGATCGACCCCAAGATGCTCGAGCTGTCGATCTACGAAGGCATCCCGCACCTGCTGGCGCCGGTCGTCACCGACATGAAGCACGCCGCCAACGCGCTCAACTGGTGCGTGGCGGAGATGGACAAGCGCTACAAGCTGATGGCCGCGGTCGGGGTGCGCAACCTCGCCGGTTTCAACAAGGCGGTGAGCGAGGCGCGCAAGGCCGAGGCCCCGCTCACCAACCCGTTCTCGATCAGCCCGGAAAACCCCGAACCGCTCGAGCCACTGCCCTACGTCGTCGTCGTCGTCGATGAACTGGCCGACATGATGATGGTGGTCGGCAAGAAGGTCGAAGAGCTGATCGCCCGCCTCGCGCAGAAGGCCCGCGCCGCCGGCATCCATCTGATCCTCGCCACCCAGCGCCCGTCGGTGGATGTCATCACCGGCCTGATCAAGGCCAACGTGCCCACCCGCATCGCGTTCCAGGTCTCGAGCAAGATCGACTCGCGCACCATCCTCGACCAGATGGGCGCGGAGACCCTGCTGGGGATGGGCGACATGCTCTACCTGGCGCCGGGGACCGGCTTGCCGGTGCGCGTGCACGGCGCCTTCGTCGCCGACGACGAGGTGCACAAGGTGGTCGAGCACCTGAAGAAGATCGGTCCGCCCGACTATGTCGAGGGCATCCTGGCGGCCGCCGAGGACGAACTGGACGGGGCGCTCGGTGGCGGCGAGGGCGGCGAGGGCGAAGCCGATCCGCTCTACGACCAGGCGGTCGAAGTGGTGATCAAGACACGCCGGCCGTCGATCTCGCTGGTGCAGCGCCACCTGCGCATCGGCTACAACCGCGCCGCACGGCTGATCGAACAGATGGAACGGGCGGGGCTGGTCTCGCCGATGGGAAGCAACGGCAATCGCGATGTGATCGTGCCGGCCAAGGAGAACGAATGAAGCTGTTCAGTGTACGCGCGGCATTCCTGCTGCGCGCTGTCGCGGGGATGGCGCTGGCGGTGGCGGCGAGCCTGGCCGTGGCCGCGGACGGCGTGGCCCAGCTGAAGGCCTTCGTCGCGCGCGCGCGCAGCGCCGAAGGCACGTTCGAGCAGACGGTCGTGGCCAAGTCCGGGCGCAAGCCGCAGCAGGCCGCGGGCCGTTTCGTCTATGCGCGGCCGGGCCGCTTCCACTGGGAATACGACCTCCCCTATCGCCAGCTGCTGGTCGGCGACGGCCAGAACCTGTGGATCTGGGACCCCGACCTGAACCAGGTCACGGTGCGTGAAATCGGCGATGCGCTGGGCGCAACGCCCGCCGCCATCCTGTTCGGCAGCGGCGCGCTCGAAGACAGCTTTGAACTCTCCGATGGCGGCGAGCGCGACGGCTTGGCCTGGGTGGACGCCCGCCCGCTGCGCCCCGACAGCGGTTTCGAGTCGCTGCGCCTCGGCCTCGAAGGGGGTGAGTTGCGCCAGATGGAAATGCGCGATCCGTTCGGCCAGACCACGCGGATCCATTTCACCCGCCTGGAACTCGATCCGGTGCTCGCCGGCGACCGTTTCCGCTTCACTCCGCCGGCCGGCGCCGACATCATCGGTACGGTGCCGGGCCTGGCACAGTGAGCGGCCCCGCGGCCGCCGCGGTGGAGGCCCGGAATTGGGCTCCTCGTCCCGATGTCCGTTGCTTCCCATGACCGACCTTTTCGATTCGCTCGAGCCGCCCCAGGTCCCGCTTGCCGAGCGCATGCGGCCGAAGACGCTGGACGAAGTCGCCGGCCAGGCTCACCTGCTCGGGCCGGGCAAGCCCCTGCGCCTGGCGTTCGAGTCGCGCCGGCCGCACTCGATGATCCTGTGGGGGCCGCCCGGGGTCGGCAAGACCACTCTCGCGCGGCTGATGGCGCAGGGCTTCGATGCCGATTTCATCGCCCTGTCGGCGGTGTTCTCGGGGGTCAAGGAAATCCGCGAGGCGATCGGCCAGGCCCAGGCGGCGAAGGCGCGCGGGCGCCACACGATCCTCTTCGTTGATGAGGTGCACCGCTTCAACAAGGCCCAGCAGGACGCCTTCCTGCCCTATGTCGAGCAGGGGCTGGTGACCTTCATCGGCGCCACCACCGAGAACCCGTCGTTCGAAGTCAATTCCGCGCTGCTGTCGCGGGCCGCGGTGTACGTGCTCGAAGCGCTCGATGGCGAGGCGCTGGCGCGGCTGTTCGAGCGCGCCCACGCCGTCGCCTGCCCGGCGCTGGTGTTCGAGGACGATGCCCGCGCGCGCCTGATCGGCTTTGCCGACGGCGACGCACGCCGGCTGATGAACCTGATCGAGCAGGTCCAGATCGCCGCCGAGACCGCCGCCGTCGCCCCGGTCACCGCCGCCTTCATCGACCAGGCGCTGTCGCGCAAGCTGCGCCGCTTCGACAAGGGCGGCGAAGCCTTCTACGACCAGATTTCGGCCCTGCACAAATCGGTGCGCGGCTCCGACCCCGATGCTGCGCTGTACTGGCTGTGCCGCATGCTCGACGGTGGCGCCGATCCGCTCTATCTGGGGCGCCGGCTGATCCGCATGGCTACCGAGGACATCGGCCTTGCCGACCCGCGCGCCCTCGAGATCGCCCTCAATGCCTGCGCCACCTACGAACGCCTGGGCTCGCCCGAGGGCGAACTCGCGCTCGCCGAGGCAACCGTATTCATGGCCTGCGCGGCGAAGTCGAACGCGGTGTACAAGGCCTACAAGGCGGCGCGCGCCTTCGTCGCCCAGGACGACTCGCGGCCGGTGCCGCTGCGCCTGCGCAACGCCCCGACCAAGCTGATGAAGTCGCTCGATTACGGCAAGGCCTACCGCTACGCCCACGACGAACCCGAGGGCTACGCGGCGGGCGAGGACTACCTTCCCGACGGCATGCCCCGTCCTGCCTGGTACCGTCCGGTGGCGCGCGGCATGGAAGCGAAGATCGCCGAAAAGCTCGCCCACCTGCGCGCACTCGATGCCGCCGCGCGCAGCGACACGAACACCTCCGGCGCTAGGGGAGGGCGGCTCAGTGGAGCAGGGGATGATCCGCCATGAACCGGGCGCAGACTGAGGCCGCGCGCGCGGCCTTGTCGACATCGCCGTGGGCGTTGGCGCGTTCGATCAGATCGAGCATGTACCCGGTCAGGACCATCACCCCTTCCGGCGTCTGCACCAATCCGCAGGCCACCTGGGCGGCGGCCGCATCGGGAATTTCTTCATGCTCGGCGATGAGGGCGATCTCGTCGTCGGTCAGGTCGCAGTAGTCGAGGCAGTCACGAATCGATAGCATGCTGAACTCCTCTTCGCGTAGATGGTATGTCGTCTTTGCTGCGCGCTTGCGGAACCAGGCCCAGGAGGCTTCGTTCATCGACCGTGCGTGCATGGCGGCAGCAGCGCGGCTCCCTCAGCTTCTGCCACCGAGACTTTCAGAATAATCGCTGAACGGGTTTTTTCAAGCTCCAGTTTGATCTCTCAAGTCATTGATTGAAAAAGTTAATTTTTGCGCTGCGGCATTGCTGAAGAAAGTCTGGAAAGCGAGCCGCTTGCGCGTGTTTTCATCGAAAGAGCTCCAGCATTTTCAGGCAAGCTCTTGATTCAACATGTACCAGGAATTTCCCGATGCTTGATATCCAGCTTCTTCGCAACCACCTCGACACCGTCGCCGCGCGCCTTGCCCGCCGCGGCGCAACGCTCGACACCGCGGCCTTCCAGGCCCTGGAAGATGAGCGCAAGCAGTTGCAGACCCGCACCCAGGAGCTGCAGGCGCGGCGCAACGCGCTGTCCAGGCAGATCGGCATGCTCAAGAGCAAGGGCGAGGATGCCTCGGGCGTGCTGGCCGAAGTTGGGCAGCTCGGTGACGAACTGAAGGCCTGTGAGCAGGCCCTGCCGGCGCTGCTCGAACGCATCGACGCCTTTCTCGCGATGCTGCCCAACCTGCCGCAGGAAAATGTGCCGGTGGGTGAGGATGAATCGGGCAACGTCGAGGTACGGCGCTGGGGCACGCCGCGCAGCTACGACTTCGAGGTTCGCGACCATGTCGACCTCGGTGCGCCGCTGGGGCTGGATTTCGAGACCGGTGCCAAGCTGTCGGGGGCGCGCTTCGCCTTCCTGCGCGGTCCGGTCGCCCGCCTGCACCGCGCGCTCGCCCAGTTCATGCTCGACACCCATACCCGCGAGCATGGCTACACCGAGTGCTACACCCCCTACATCGTCAACCGCGACGCCCTGGTCGGCACCGGCCAGCTGCCCAAGTTCAAGGAAGACCTGTTCTGGGTGCTGCGCGGCGGCGACGAGGAGGGGCTGGAGCAGTACCTCATCCCCACCGCCGAGATCACCCTCACCAACAGCGTGCGCGAAGCGGTGCTCGCCCTCGATGCGCTGCCGATCCGGCTCACCGCGCACAGCCCGTGCTTTCGCTCGGAAGCGGGCAGCGGCGGGCGCGACGTGCGCGGCATGATCCGCCAGCACCAGTTCGACAAGGTCGAGATGGTGCAGATCGTCGACCCGTCCACCAGCGACGAGGCCCTCGAGCAGATGGTCGGCCACGCCGAAGCGATCCTGCAAAAGCTCGAGCTGCCCTACCGGGTGGTCGCGCTGTGCACCGGCGACATGGGCTTTTCCGCGGCCAGGACCTACGACCTGGAAGTGTGGCTGCCGGCGCAGAATACGTATCGTGAAATCTCCAGCTGCTCCAACTGCGAATCCTTCCAGGCGCGGCGCATGCAAGCCCGGTTCAAGAACGCACAGGGCAAGAACGAGCTGGTGCACACACTCAATGGTTCCGGGCTGGCGGTGGGGCGGACGCTGGTCGCCGTGCTGGAGAACCATCAGCAGGCGGACGGCTCGGTCGTCATCCCGAAGGTGCTCGTGCCCTACATGGGCGGCATCGAACGGCTCGAAGCGCCGCTCTGAAGGGGAAGGTGGCGTCCGGGTTTCGGTGCGATTCCTGGTAGGCGGGCGCGGCCAGGTATCGCCAGTCGGGCTGTGCAGGGCGCTTGCCGTGCGCCTGGACGAACTACGCCCCCCGATGCCTATGGCGGTAGCCGCGATCGGACGGATGGAAACCGGTGTCGATGCTAGAATTCCCGCCCCCCCACTCCATGGCCGACATCATGCTTTCCGAACAGCTTCGCGTCGAAATCCAGCGCAACATCGCCGCCTCGCTCGCCGAGGACATCGGCACCGGGGATCTCACCGCGCGCCTGGTCGCGGCCGACACCGAGGCCCGTGGTCGCGTCATCACCCGCGAAGACGCTGTCATCTGCGGTACCGCCTGGTTCGACGCCGCCTTCGCCGCCCTGAGCCCCGCGGCGGTCGTGCACTGGCATGTCAAGGACGGCGATACGGTGCAGGCCGGGCAGGTGCTGTGCGACATTGTCGCCCGCGCCCGCGTGCTGCTCACCGCCGAACGCACCGCGCTCAACTTCCTGCAGCTGCTTTCGGGCACCGCCACCGTCACCCGCCGCTTCGTCGATGCCGTCGCCGGCACCCGGGCGAGGATCGTCGATACCCGAAAAACCCTGCCGGGCCTGCGCCTGGCGCAAAAATACGCCGTCGCTATCGGCGGGGGCACCAACCACCGCGTCGGCCTCTACGACGGCATCCTGATCAAGGAAAACCACATCATCGCTGCCGGGGGCATCCGCGAAGTGGTCGCCGAAGCCCGCGCCATCGCGCCGTCCAACGTGTTCATCGAAGTCGAGGTCGAAAACCTGGGGCAGCTGCGCGAGGCCCTCGCTGCCGGCGTGAAGATGGTCCTGCTCGACAACATGAGCCTCGAAGACATGCGCGAAGCCGTCTCGATCGCCGCCGGGCGCGCCGAGCTCGAGGCCTCGGGCGGCGTCAATCTCGAGCGCGTGCGCGCGATTGCCGAAACCGGCGTAGACCGCATTTCCATCGGTACCCTGACCAAAGACGTCCGCGCCCTCGATCTGTCGCTTCGTCACGTCGAAGCGTAAGCCCGAAGAGCGTTCGCCCGGCATTGCCGGCGCGCGCCGGAAATGGGGCTTGTGGCAGGCTGTAGGGGGAGGGACGGCAAAAACCCGGCGGGAGCCGGGTTTGTTGGTGCCTTGGGCGAGACTCGAACTCGCACGTCTTTCGACACTACCCCCTCAAGATAGCGTGTCTACCAATTTCACCACCAAGGCTTCTCGCCGCTGACGTCCGGTGACGCAGGTGGATGCGCCGGGAACAGCGGGAGGGCGCGGATTATGGCTGCGGGGCAGGGGGGCGTCAAGCGCTGACACGCTGCCTGCGCATTGCCGGCAAGGCGGCAGCGGCGGTTTTCGCTACGCAGCTGCCCGAGCGTGGCTGGGGCCGCGGCGACAGGGACAATGCGCCTGGTATCGCAGCAATGTTTACTCGACCGGACGGTCGAGGTTTTACAATCCTGCACAGAGCTCACCGGCCAGGATCTTTATGTTCTCCACTGCCCAGTCCATTTATCCCGTTCGTGCGATCCGCGAGATCGAAGACCAGCTCATTCCCAGTGCGAAGCCGTCACTGATGGAGCGTGCCGGGCGGGCGGCCGCCGAGGACGCTGTCCGCCTCATTCTCGACCGTCCGGCGGCGATCCTCATCGCCTGCGGTCCGGGCAACAATGGTGGCGATGGTTTCGTCATGGCACGCCAGCTCGCCCAGGCTGGCCGTGAAGTCGTGGTCGCCTTCGCTGCCGCGCCGGAGCGCCTGCCCGCCGAGGCGGCCAAGGCCCATGCGGACTACCTCGCCGCCGGCGGTACGATCGTCTCCGATCTGCCTGCCGCTCCGGCCAATGGCTGGGCGTTGGTCGTTGATGCCCTGTTTGGCATCGGCCTCGCCCGCCCGGTCGAGGGTCGCTACGCGGGCTGGATCAACGCCCTCAACGCCCAGCCCGCTCCGCGCATGGCGCTCGATGTTCCCAGCGGGCTCGATGCCGACACCGGCCAGCCGCTGGGGACCACTTTCCGGGCGACCCATACCACCACGTTCATCGCCCTCAAGCCCGGCCTGCTCACCAACGACGGCCCCGATTACTGTGGTGAGATCAGCGTCCAGCGCCTCGATATCGAGGCGCCGGCCTGGGTTCCGGTGCGGGGCCAGGCCATTCGCCCCGCGCTGTTCCGCGCCCACCTGCGCCCGCGCCCGCGCAACACCCATAAGGGGATCCACGGCGATGCCGGGATCCTCGGCGGCAACACCGGCATGGTCGGCGCCGCGCTGCTGGCCGGGCGCGCCGCGCTGTGGCTCGGTACCGGGCGCGTCTATGTCGGCCTGCTCGATGAATACGGCCCCTCGGTCGATTGCTCCCAGCCCGAACTGATGCTGCGCCGCGCCCACGCTCTGCCCGAGCGCCTCAGCGCGCTCGCCGTCGGCCCCGGCCTCGGCACCCAGCCCGCTGCCGAAGGTCTGCTTGCCGCCGCGCTCGGACGTCCCGTGCCGCTCGTGCTCGATGCCGATGCGCTCAACCTGATCGGCACCGACAGCGCGCTGCAGTCCGCGCTTGCCGCGCGCGAAGCCCCCAGCGTGCTCACGCCGCACCCGGCTGAAGCGGCCCGCATGCTCGGCTGCGACACCGCCTGCGTGCAGGCTGACCGCCTGCATGCCGCGCTCGAAATCGCCCGCCGCCATCGTGCCCTGGTTGTACTCAAGGGCTGCGGCAGCATCGTCGCGACGCCCGATGAGCGCTGGTTCATCAATGGCACAGGCCATCCCGGCATGGCGACCGCCGGCATGGGCGATGTCCTCACCGGCTTGGTCGTCGGCTTGTTGGCCCAGAGCTGGCCCGCCGAGTCGGCCTTGCTGGCGGCCGTCCACCTGCATGGTGCCGCCGCCGACCGGCTTGCCCGCGAAGGCATCGGCCCGGTGGGGCTGACCGCCAGTGAAACCATCGATGCCGCCCGGGGTGTTTTCAACGGGTGGCTGATCGAGGCCCAGCGCGATCCGCGCATTACGCCTCCGCAGCGACCGATCCGCTAGCGGCCGTTCGATGTCCGGGTCGTGCCCTACTACAGGGTCGTTTGCCCGGGGGCGAGGTCAGGGTAGCGGGGCGTGGCGGCGGTCGATGCGGACTTCGTGCGAGAGTTCGGCGTGGCCGTGCTCGTCGACGGTTTCGAGACGCACGGTGAACCCCCACAGGCGCGCGAGGTGGCGCAGGACTTCGTCGGTGCTGTTACCCAGCGGGCGGCGGCGGTAAGGCTGGTGGCGCAGGGTGAGTGAGCGGTCGCCGCGCAGGTCGACGTTCCAGACCTGGACGTAAGGTTCGCGGGCGCCGAGGTTGTAGTGGTCGGAGAGGATGTCGCGCACGCGCTGGAAGCCGTTCTCGTCGTGGATGGCGGAAACCTGGAGCTTGTCTTCGCGGTCGTCGTCGAGCACAGCGAACATGCGGAAGTCGCGCATGATCCTGGGCGACAGGTACTGCGCGACGAAGCTTTCGTCCTTGAAGTTGCGCATCGCGAAATCGAAGGTTTCGAGCCAGTCGCTGCCAGCGATGTCGGGGAACCAGTGGCGGTCTTCGTCGTCGGGGTGTTCGCAGATGCGGCGGATGTCCTGCCACATCGCGAAGCCCAGCGCGTAGGGGTTGATGCCGTTGAACCAGCGGCTGTTGTAGGGCGGTTGGTAGACGACGTTGGTGTGCGACTGGAGGAATTCGAGCATGAAGCTGTCGGACAGCAGGCCTTCGTCGTACAGCCGGTTGAGCAGGGTGTAGTGCCAGAAGGTGGCCCAGCCTTCGTTCATGACCTGGGTCTGGCGCTGGGGGAAGAAGTATTGCGCGATCTTGCGCACGATGCGCACGACTTCGCGCTGCCAGGGCTCGAGCAGGGGGGCGTTCTTTTCGATGAAGTAGAGCAGGTTTTCTTCCGGCTCGGGCGGGAAACGCCGTTCGGCCTGGGGGCCGGGGTGGGTGTCGTGGGCGGGGAGGGTGCGCCAGAGGTCGTTGACCTGGCTCTGGAGGTATTCCTCGCGCTCTTGCTGGCGCAGTTTTTCCTTGGCCAGCGACAGCGGCGGGGGGCGTTTGTAGCGGTCTACGCCGAAGTTCATCAGGGCATGGCAGGAGTCGAGGATCTGCTCGACTTCTTCTTCGCCGTAGCGTTCTTCGCAGGCGGTGATGTAGTTCCGCGCGAAGATGAGGTAGTCGATGATGGCGTCGGCGTTGGTCCAGGTGCGGAACAGGTAGTTGCCCTTGAAGAAGCTGTTGTGGCCGTAGGCGGCGTGGGCGATCACCAGGCCCTGCATGGTGAGGGTGTTTTCTTCCATCAGGTAGGCGATGCAGGGGTTGGAGTTGATCACGATCTCGTAGGCCAGGCCCATCTGGCCGCGCTTGTAGCCTTTTTCGGTGGAGAGGAAATGCTTGCCGAAGGACCAGTGGTGGTAGTTCACCGGCATCCCCACCGAGGCGTAGGCGTCCATCATCTGTTCGGCGGTGATGATCTCGATCTGCACCGGGTAGGTGTCGAGGCGGAAATCGGCGGCGACGCGGGCGATTTCGGTGTGATAGCGCTCGATCGCCTCGATGGTCCATTCCGATCCGATCGGCAGGGGCGCCTTGCGGCGGCTACGGCCTTCCTTGGGGGTCGTGGCTTTCATGCGATGGTCTTCTTGAACAGTTCGCGGAATACCGGGTAGATGTCGGCCGGGGTTTCGATGCGTTGCATGGCGAAGTTGTCGTGCCCGGCGGCGATCTTGGTGTATTCGCGCCACAGGTTCTGGGGGTCGCCGGCGGTGATTTCGACGTAGGCGAAGTACTGGCACCAGGGCAGGATTTCATTGCCGAGGAGCCGCCCGCAGATGGGGGAGTCGTTGTCCCAGTTGTCGCCGTCGGAGGCCTGGGCGCCGTAGATGTTCCATTGGCCGCTGGTGTAACGCTCGCGCAGGATGTCGCGCATCATCACCAGCGCGCTCGAGACCACGGTGCCGCCCGATTCGCGCGAGTGGAAAAATTCGTCTTCGGTGACTTCCTTGGCGACGGTGTGGTGGCGGATGAAGACGACTTCGATGTGCTCGTAGGTGCGGGTGAGGAACAGGTAGAGCAGCATGAAGAAGCGCTTGGCGATGGACTTGCGCTCTTCGTCCATCGAGCCGGAGACGTCCATCAGGCAGAACATCACCGCCCGCGTGCTCGGCCGTGGCACCTTGATGCGGTTGTTGTAGCGCAGGTCGAAGCTGTCGATGAAGGGGATGCGTTCGATCTTGGCCTGGAGCAGGGCGAGTTCTTCGCGCAGCGCGCGCACTTCGTCGCTGTCTTCGCCGAGGCGGGCGAGGGCTTCGTCGAGTTCTTGCTGCAGTTCGCGGATGCGCGCGGCGGAGGGTGAGCCGAGCGCGAGGCGGCGGCCGAGGGCGCCGCGCATCGAGCGGATGATGTTGATGTTGGCCGGGGTGCCGTCGGACTTGAAACCGGCGCGCTGGGTCTTGTAGTCGGTAACCTTGGCGAGCTGGGTGCGGATCAGCCGCGGCAGTTCGAGGTCTTCGAAGAAGAGATCGAGGAACTCCTCGCGCGAGAGCTGGAAGACGAAGTCGTCCTCGTGCTCGCCCTCGTTGCTGGCCTTACCCTTGCCGGCGCCGCCGCCTTGACCGCCGAGCGGGCGGTTGATGCGGTCGCCGGCGTTGAACTGGTCGTTGCCGGGGAAGACCTGCTCCCAGATGCCGCCACGGCCGTGGTGCAGGGACGGTTCGGAGAGGTCGCGGGCGGGAATCGAGACCTGCTCGCCGTTGTCGAGGTCGCGGATGGAGCGGCCCTGGATGGCCTCGGACACCGCCTTGCGGATCTGCTGCTTGAAACGACGCATGAAGCGCTGGCGGTTAACCGCGCTCTTGTTCTTGCTGTCGAAGCGTCGATCGATGATGCGGACCATGCTGCCTCCCTTGGACCGGCCGGGCGCGGGCGGGGCGGTGAAGCCCCGCGGCACGCTCCCGGCAGTGTCAAGACGACTTGCGCACGCGCAGGTACCACTCGCACAGCAGGCGGACCTGCTTCTCGGTATAGCCCTTGTCGATCATGCGGTTGAGGAAGTCCTGGTGTTTTTTCTGCTCGTCGGCGCTCGCCTTGGCATTGAAGCTGATCACCGGGAGCAGATCTTCGGTGTTGGAGAACATCTTCTTCTCGATCACCGCGCGCAGCTTCTCGTAGGAGGTCCAACTCGGGTTGCGGCCGTCGTGCTTGGCGCGGGCACGCAGTACGAAGTTGACGACTTCGTTGCGGAAGTCCTTCGGGTTGCTGATGCCGGCCGGCTTTTCGATCTTTTCCAGCTCTTCGTTGAGGGCTGCACGGTCGAGGATCTCGCCGGTGTTGGGGTCGCGGAATTCCTGGTCCTGGATCCAGAAGTCGGCATACGTGACGTAGCGGTCGAAGATGTTCTGGCCGTACTCGGAGTAGCTCTCGAGGTAGGCGGTCTGGATCTCCTTGCCGATGAATTCGGCGTAGCGCGGGGCGAGGTATTCCTTGATGTAGCCCAGGTAGCGCGCTTCGGTCTCGGCCGGGTACTGCTCGGCTTCGATCTGCTGCTCGAGGACGTACATCAGGTGCACCGGGTTGGCGGCGACTTCGCGGTGGTCGAAGTTGAACACCTTGGACAGGGCCTTGAAAGCGAAGCGCGTAGACAGCCCGGTCATGCCTTCGTCGACGCCGGCGTAGTCGCGGTATTCCTGGTAGCTCTTGGCCTTGGGGTCGGTGTCCTTGAGGTTTTCACCGTCGTACACGCGCATCTTGGAGAAGATGCTGGAGTTTTCCGGTTCCTTCAGGCGCGACAGCACGGCGAACTGCGCCATCATCTTCAGCGTGTCGGGGGCGCAGGGCGCTTCGGACAGCGAGCTGTGGACGAGCAGTTTTTCATAGATGCGGATCTCGTCGGAGACGCGCAGGCAGTACGGCACCTTGACCGTGTAGATGCGGTCGAGAAAGGCTTCGTTGTTCTTGTTGTTCTTGAAGGCGACCCATTCGGACTCGTTCGAGTGCGCCATCACGATGCCATCGAAGGGGATCGCGCCGAAGCCTTCGGTGCCCTTGTAGTTGCCCTCCTGGGTGGCGGTGAGCAGCGGGTGGAGAACCTTGATCGGAGCCTTGAACATCTCGACGAATTCGAGCAGGCCGCGGTTGGCCAGGCACAGTCCGCCGGAGTAGCTGTAGGCATCGGGGTCGTCCTGCGAGTACTGCTCGAGCTTGCGGATGTCGATCTTGCCGACCAGTGAGGAGATGTCCTGGTTGTTCTCGTCGCCGGGTTCGGTCTTGGCTACTGCGATCTGGCGCAGCACCGAGGGGTTGAGCTTGACGACGCGGAATTTGGTGATGTCGCCGCCGTATTCGTGCAGGCGCTTGACCGCCCACGGGCTCATGATGGTGTCGAGGTAGCGGCGCGGGATGCCGAAGTCGCCTTCGAGGATGTGGGCGTCCTCGGTCGCATCGAACAGCGCGAGCGGGGACTCATGCACTGGAGAGCCCTTGATCGCGTAGAAGGGGATCTTCTCGATCAGGCTCTTGAGCATTTCGGCGAGCGAGGACTTGCCCCCGCCGACTGGGCCAAGCAGGTAGAGGATCTGCTTTTTCTCTTCCAGGCCCTGGGCGCCGTGGCGGAAGTAGGAGACGATGTTCTCGATGACCTCTTCCATGCCGTAGAAGTCGCGGAAGGCAGGATAGAGCTTGAGGATCTTGTTGGAGAAGATGCGTGACAGGCGCGGATCGAGGCGGGTGTCGACCAGTTCGGGCTCGCCGATCGCGTCCAGCATCCGTTCAGCCGCCGTGGCATAGGCCATCCGGTCGGCGCGGCACAGTTCGAGATATTCCTGGAGGGACATCTCCTCCTCGCGGGCAGCCTCGAAGCGGGCCTGGTAGGCGTTGAAGATGGTCATGGAAGTCTCCTGTCCGAGCGAAGTGCGGTGCCGATCGATCGCAACCGCCAAGAAACGCTTGCTGCGTCAGCCGCCTGTGCGACGGAGTCCGTTTTGCCGAGCCTGCTGGCACCGGATCTGTTGATCATAGGATATGACGAGTCGAGGACGAGTTCCGCCGTCGGGGGGTCTTTTTTTAGCGCAATTCCTTTCGCCGGCCGCGTGCGGGCACTACGACCGGCGCAAGGCGGTGGCAGCCGTGGCGCGGATGGCAAGGGGGAAAACCGCCGCTTCTGCCACTCCTGCAGGGCGGATCCGCGTGCTGTGCTAGAATCCCCGCTCTTCGTACAACGTGTTCACGCTGGCGAGGGATGTGTGTGCTGTGTCTCGGCGCCTATCCTCGAAAGAGCGGGAACGGATTATTGACTTCTCAGGATCGACTCAATGGAGCAGAACCAGGAAACCCCGAGCGCGCTCGAGCGCCGTATCGACATCGCCGTTTCGCTGGCGGACATCGAGAAAGAGGTGGATGACCGTCTCAAGCGTATCGCCCGTACGGTGAAGATGGCGGGTTTCCGCCCGGGCAAGGTGCCGATGAAGATCGTCGCCCAGACGCACGGTGGCCAGGCGCGCGGCGAGGCGGTCGGGGCCGCGGTGGAAAAGGCCTTCGGCGACAAGGTGCGTGCGGACAGCCTGCGTGTCGCGGGTTATCCGCAGATCCAGCCCAAGGAGGCGGCCACCGAAGGCACGCTGGAATTCACCGCAGTGTTCGAAGTGTACCCTGAGGTCGTGGTCGGTGATCTTGCCGGCCAGAAGATCGAGCGTCCCGTACTGACCGTCGGTGAAGCCGAGGTCGACAAGACCATCGATGTGCTGCGCAAGCAGCGCACCACCTTCACCGCTGTCGATCGTGCCGCGGCCGAAGGCGACCGCGTTGTGATCGACTTCACCGGGCGCAAGGATGGCGAGGTGTTCGATGGCGGCCAGGCTCAGGATTTCCCCTTCGTGATCGGCGCCGGTTCGATGCTGAAGGAGTTCGAAGCGGCGGTTGCCGGTCTCAAGGCGGGCGACAGCAAGGTTTTCGATATGACCTTCCCCGAGGACTACCATGCACAGCATCTGGCGGGCCAGGCGGTGCAGTTCGAAGTGATGGTCAAGGCGGTCGAAGAAGCGGTGCTGCCGACCGTCGATGGCGACTTCGCCAAGGCGCTCGGTGTGACCGACGGCGATGTCTCCAAGCTGCGCGAGGAGGTGAAGGCCAACCTCGAGCGCGAGGTCAAGCGCCGTGTCCAGTCCCGCGTGAAGGAACAGGTCATGGAGGCGCTGCTCGCCGCGACCCCGATCGAAGTGCCCAAGGCGCTGGTGCAGGCCGAGTCGGAGCAACTCGCCAATAGCGCCCGCCGCGACCTGGAAATGCGCGGCCTCAAGACCAAGGACATTCCGGTGGAGCCGGCCTGGTTCGCCGATCAGGCGGTGCGTCGGGTCAAGCTCGGTCTGATCATGGCCGAACTGGTGAAGGCCAACGAACTCCATGCCAAGCCCGAGCAGGTGCGTGCGCTGGTCGAGGAGATGGCGCAGAGCTACGAGGATCCGTCCGAACTGATGCGCTGGTACTACTCCGAACCCGAGCGCCTGGCCCAGGCCGAAGCCGTGGTCATCGAAGACAATGTCGTCGCCTGGGTCAGCGCCAAGGCCGACACGACCGACAAGGACGTGGCGTTCGACGAACTGATGGGCAACAACGCGGCCTGATGCCGCAGAGGGTCTGATCCATGATGCAAGGAACACCCCAGCACAGCAGCGACTGGAACCCGGTCGGCCTCGGCCTGGTTCCGATGGTGGTCGAGCAGAGCGGTCGCGGCGAACGCGCCTACGACATCTATTCGCGCCTTCTGAAGGAGCGGGTGGTGTTCCTGGTCGGCCCGGTCAATGATGTCACCGCCAACCTCATCGTCGCCCAGCTGTTGTTCCTCGAGTCCGAAAATCCGGACAAGGACATCTATTTCTACATCAACTCGCCGGGTGGTTCGGTGACGGCCGGGATGGCGATCTACGACACCATGCAGTTCGTCAAGCCGAACGTCAGCACGCTGTGCATCGGCCAGGCGGCGAGCATGGGGGCCTTCCTGCTGGCGGCGGGCGAGAAGGGCAAGCGCTTCATCCTGCCCAATTCGCGGGTGATGATCCACCAGCCGCTCGGCGGCTTCCAGGGTCAGGCTTCGGATATCGAGATCCATGCCCGCGAAATCCTTTACCTGCGCGCGCGCCTGAACGACATGCTGGCCAAGCACACCGGGCAATCGCTCGAACGCATCGAGAAGGATACCGATCGCGACAACTTCATGTCTGCCGCAGCGGCGGTCGAGTACGGTCTGGTCGATAAGGTGCTGACCAGTCGCGACGACACCTGATTCAGGAGAGATCTCACATGACGGACAAGAAGGCAGGCGGCGACAAGCTGCTGTACTGCTCGTTCTGCGGCAAGAGCCAGCATGAGGTGCGCAAGCTGATCGCCGGCCCCTCCGTCTTCATTTGCGACGAATGCATCGAGCTGTGCAACGACATCATCCGCGATGAAATCGTCGGCGCTGCGGATCCGGATAATTTCAAGGGCGCCTTGCCGACGCCGCACGAGATCTGCGGGATTCTCGATCAGTATGTGATCGGGCAGCCGCAGGCCAAGCGTAGTCTGGCGGTCGCGGTGTACAACCACTACAAGCGCTTGCGCCACCTCGAAGCCAAACAGGACGATGTCGAGTTGGCGAAGAGCAACATCTTGCTGATCGGACCCACCGGTTCGGGCAAGACCTTGCTCGCGCAGACGCTCGCCCGCTTGCTCAACGTGCCCTTCGTCATGGCCGATGCCACGACGCTGACCGAAGCGGGCTATGTCGGCGAGGACGTCGAGAACATCATCCAGAAGCTGCTGCAAAAATGCGACTACGACGTCGACAAGGCGCAGCAGGGCATCATTTACATCGACGAAATCGACAAGATTTCACGCAAGGCGGACAACCCTTCGATCACCCGGGATGTCTCCGGCGAGGGGGTGCAGCAGGCGCTGCTCAAGCTGGTGGAAGGTACGGTGGCGTCGATTCCGCCGCAGGGTGGGCGCAAGCATCCGAATCAGGATTTCATCCAGGTCGATACCACCAACGTGCTGTTCATCTGCGGTGGCGCTTTCGATGGGCTGGAAAAGGTCATCCGCAATCGCACCGAGAAGGTCGGCATCGGCTTCGGCGCCGAGGTCAAGAGCCGCGAGACGAAAAGCCTGACCGACACCTTCCGCCAGGTCGAGCCGGAAGACCTGATCAAGTTCGGCTTGATCCCTGAACTGATCGGCCGCTTGCCGGTGGTTGCGACGCTGCAGGAACTCGACGAGGAGGCCCTCATCCAAATTCTCGTCGAACCCAAGAATGCGCTGGTCAAGCAGTACCAGAAGCTGTTCTCGATGGAAGGGGTCGAGCTCGAGATCCGTCCGAGTGCCCTGCATGCAGTGGCCCGCAAGGCAATCAAGCGCAAGACGGGGGCGCGCGGCCTGCGCTCCATCCTCGAAGCCGCACTGCTCGACATCATGTATGACCTGCCCGCCCTGGAAGGGGTGGAGAAAGTCGTGGTCGACGAGTCGACCATCGAAGAAGGAGGCAAGCCCTTGCTGATCTACGCCGAGCAGCAGAAGGTGTCGGGCGCCAACTGAAAGGCTGCACCCCGCACCGACTGTGTGCGGGGTCGAATTGAACCCGCTGCTTGAGTTTCCAGGTCACGCCCATACATGGGTGTGACCTTTTGCCTTAAGGAAAGAAAAATGTCGGGTCCTGCTGACCTCCCCAACGAAGCGATGGAAATGCCGCTGTTGCCGCTGCGCGACGTGGTCGTTTTCCCGCACATGGTCATCCCGCTGTTCGTCGGCCGCCCCAAGAGCATCAAGGCGCTGGAAAGCGCAATGGAGGCGGGCAAGAGCATCTTGTTGGTGGCGCAGAAGTCTGCCGCCAAGGATGAGCCGTCGGTCGAGGACCTGTATTCGATCGGCTGCATCGCCAACATCCTGCAGATGCTCAAGTTGCCCGACGGCACCATCAAGGTGCTGGTCGAAGGCGTGCAACGGGCTCATATCGATACCGTCGAAGATCAGCACAGCCTGTTCGTCGCAACGGTGAGACCGGTTCCGGCCGCCGAGAGTGGCGACAATGAACTGGAAGCAATGCGGCGCGCGATCATCGCCCAGTTCGATCAGTACGTTAAGCTCAACAAGAAGATCCCGCCCGAAATCCTCGGCTCGCTTGCCGGGATCGAGGAAGCAGGTCGTCTTGCCGACACGATCGCCGCCCACCTGCCGCTGCGCCTGGAGCAGAAGCAGGAGGTGCTGGAAATGTTCGATACCGGCGCCCGTCTTGACAAGCTGCTGACCCAGCTCGAGGGCGAACTCGACATCCTGCAGGTGGAAAAGCGCATCCGTGGCCGGGTCAAGCGCCAGATGGAGAAGAGCCAGCGCGAGTACTACCTGAATGAGCAGGTCAAGGCGATCCAGAAGGAGCTCGGCGAAGGCGAGGACGGCGCTGACCTGGAAGAGATGGACAAGAAGATCAAGGCCGCCGGGATGCCCAAGGAGGCCTTGGCCAAGGCTGAGGCCGAGTTCAAGAAGCTGCGTCTGATGTCGCCGATGTCGGCCGAGGCGACCGTCGTCCGCAACTACATCGACACCCTGATCGGCCTGCCGTGGAAGAAAAAGTCGCGCGTCAGCAAAGACCTGCTCGAGGCTGAGAAGGTACTGGACAAGGATCACTACGGACTGGAGCGCGTCAAGGAACGGATCCTCGAGTACCTTGCCGTGCAGCAGCGTGTGGACAAGGTCAAGGCGCCGATCCTGTGCCTGGTCGGCCCCCCGGGTGTGGGAAAAACCTCGCTCGGCCAGTCGATCGCCAAGGCGACCAACCGCAAGTTCATCCGCATGGCCCTGGGAGGGGTGCGTGACGAGGCCGAGATTCGTGGCCATCGACGCACCTATATCGGCTCGATGCCGGGGAAAATCCTGCAGAACATGGGCAAGGTCGGGGTCAAGAATCCGTTGTTCCTGCTCGATGAGGTCGACAAGCTCGGCATGGACTTCCGTGGCGATCCGTCCTCGGCTTTGCTCGAAGTGCTCGACCCGGAGCAAAATCACACCTTTCAGGACCATTACGTCGAGGTCGACTTCGATCTTTCCGATGTGATGTTCGTCGCTACGGCCAACACCTTGAACATTCCGGCCGCACTCCTCGACCGCATGGAGGTGATCCGTCTGTCGGGGTATACCGAAGACGAGAAGGTCAACATCGCCCAGCGTTACCTGCTACCCAAGCAGATGAAGAACAATGGCCTGAAGTCGGAGGAGATGTCGCTGACCGAGGATGCGCTGCGCGACATCGTGCGCTATTACACGCGTGAAGCGGGGGTGCGCAGTCTCGAGCGGGAGATTTCAAAAGTCTGCCGGAAGGTGGTCAAGCAGCTCTTGCTGAAGAGCCGCAGCAGCAAGGTGGTGGTCAACGCGAAGAGCCTCGACAAGTTCCTCGGCGTACGCAAGTACAGCTTCGGCATGGCCGAAAAGGAAAACCAGATCGGCCAGGTTACCGGCCTAGCGTGGACCGAAGTCGGTGGCGAACTGCTTACCGTCGAGGCGGTGCAACTGCCCGGGAAGGGCAAGGTGCTGACCACTGGCAAGCTTGGCGAGGTAATGCAGGAGTCGATCCAGGCAGCCCTTTCGGTGGTGCGCAAGCGCGCACGTTCGCTCGGTATCGATCCGGAGTTTCATCAGAAAAGCGACGTCCACATTCACCTGCCCGAGGGGGCTATACCGAAAGATGGTCCTTCGGCGGGGATCGCGATCTCTACGGCGCTGGTGTCGGTACTGACCGGTATTCCGGTGCGCTGCGATGTCGCGATGACCGGGGAGATCACCTTGCGCGGAGAGGTTCTGGCGATCGGCGGCCTCAAGGAAAAGCTTCTGGCGGCCGTTCGCGGTGGCATCCGGACCGCACTGATTCCGGAGGAAAACGTCAAGGATCTGGCCGAGATTCCGGACAACATCAAGAACGCGATCGAGATCGTACCTGTGAAGTGGATCGACCGCGTCCTCGAGTTGGCGCTCGAGCGTAAGCCCGAGCCGCTTCCGGAAGAATCGGCGAGTGTGGCTGCGACGGTGGCAGGCACCACGGAAGAGGCCTCCGGTACGCAGACGGGGGTGCGCGCTCACTGAGCAGTTCCCTTCGATGCCGCCCCGACTACGGCCGTCCCGGACTTCATCGGGGAGCGGCCGTAGTCGTAACTGAACTGTCGTTGACAGGCCTGAATTCAGCGCGCTATAAGAAGGCGCGTGAAGCAGTCTGGTTTCTTGAGTGGCTCTGAGTCCCGCGCCTGGCGCGGATCTGGTGAAGTTCGTTCGAACGCAGTTCACATCCGGAGGGGTTACATGAATAAACAAGAACTTGTCTCTAGCATTGCGGAGAAGGCCTCACTCACCAAAGCGGACGCCGGGCGCGCACTCGACGCCGCGGTCGCAACCGTGACCGAAGCGCTCCGGCAAAACGATACTGTCACCTTGGTGGGCTTCGGTTCCTTCTATCTTGGCGAGCGCGCCGCCCGTACCGGGCGCAATCCGCGCACCGGGAAGAACATCAAAATCAAGGCTGCCAAGGTTCCTAAATTCCGCGCTGGCAAAAGTCTGAAGGAGTCGGTAAACTGACGGACTTTGCTGCTGCCGGCTTCATCGTCGAAGGTGGCCTAGGCGCGGGTGCTTAGCTCAGTTGGTAGAGCGCTAGCCTTACAAGCTGGATGTCGGCGGTTCGATCCCGTCAGCACCCACCAGGAATTCAAAAGCCCGGACTTGTTCCGGGTTTGTTTTCGGCCCGCTGTTTCGATGTGTCGTCGATGCTGCGATTCAATGCAGATGTACTCGAGAAAATAAGTTTGAAAAGCGGTTGACGGCGGGTTTTCAAAAATACATAATTCGCCTCCTTCGCTGCACGGGCAGCGGTTCTTTAAAAAGTTGGACAACCGATAAGTGTGGGTGCTTGGTGGTTGTGGCCGGAAGCGACGCGAGTTGCTTTGGTTTCACAATGATTGGGTGCTCATGCTGATTAAGTCAGTATTTTGAGTACTTTGTAGGATTGAACTTAAGAGTTTGATCCTGGCTCAGATTGAACGCTGGCGGCATGCTTTACACATGCAAGTCGAACGGCAGCGGGGGCTTCGGCCTGCCGGCGAGTGGCGAACGGGTGAGTAATGCATCGGAACGTGCCCATGTCGTGGGGGATAACGTATCGAAAGGTACGCTAATACCGCATACGTCCTGAGGGAGAAAGCGGGGGATTCTTCGGAACCTCGCGCGATTGGAGCGGCCGATGTCGGATTAGCTAGTAGGTGAGGTAAAGGCTCACCTAGGCGACGATCCGTAGCGGGTCTGAGAGGATGATCCGCCACACTGGGACTGAGACACGGCCCAGACTCCTACGGGAGGCAGCAGTGGGGAATTTTGGACAATGGGGGCAACCCTGATCCAGCCATGCCGCGTGAGTGAAGAAGGCCTTCGGGTTGTAAAGCTCTTTCGGCCGGGAAGAAATCGCGCACTCTAACATAGTGTGTGGATGACGGTACCGGACTAAGAAGCACCGGCTAACTACGTGCCAGCAGCCGCGGTAATACGTAGGGTGCGAGCGTTAATCGGAATTACTGGGCGTAAAGCGTGCGCAGGCGGTTTTGTAAGACAGATGTGAAATCCCCGGGCTCAACCTGGGAACTGCGTTTGTGACTGCAAGGCTAGAGTACGGCAGAGGGGGGTGGAATTCCTGGTGTAGCAGTGAAATGCGTAGATATCAGGAGGAACACCGATGGCGAAGGCAGCCCCCTGGGCCTGTACTGACGCTCATGCACGAAAGCGTGGGGAGCAAACAGGATTAGATACCCTGGTAGTCCACGCCCTAAACGATGTCGACTAGTCGTTCGGAGCAGCAATGCACTGAGTGACGCAGCTAACGCGTGAAGTCGACCGCCTGGGGAGTACGGCCGCAAGGTTAAAACTCAAAGGAATTGACGGGGACCCGCACAAGCGGTGGATGATGTGGATTAATTCGATGCAACGCGAAAAACCTTACCTACCCTTGACATGTCTGGAACCTTGCTGAGAGGCGAGGGTGCCTTCGGGAGCCAGAACACAGGTGCTGCATGGCTGTCGTCAGCTCGTGTCGTGAGATGTTGGGTTAAGTCCCGCAACGAGCGCAACCCTTGTCACTAGTTGCCATCATTTGGTTGGGCACTCTAGTGAGACTGCCGGTGACAAACCGGAGGAAGGTGGGGATGACGTCAAGTCCTCATGGCCCTTATGGGTAGGGCTTCACACGTCATACAATGGTCGGTACAGAGGGTTGCCAAGCCGCGAGGTGGAGCCAATCCCAAAAAGCCGATCGTAGTCCGGATCGTAGTCTGCAACTCGACTACGTGAAGTCGGAATCGCTAGTAATCGCAGATCAGCATGCTGCGGTGAATACGTTCCCGGGTCTTGTACACACCGCCCGTCACACCATGGGAGTGGGTTTCACCAGAAGTAGGTAGCTTAACCTTCGGGAGGGCGCTTACCACGGTGAGATTCATGACTGGGGTGAAGTCGTAACAAGGTAGCCGTATCGGAAGGTGCGGCTGGATCACCTCCTTTCAAGAGAACAGGTCACGGCGGCCAAGTATCCACAACTTATCGGTTGTTCAAGCGAAGAGCCTCGAAGTAGATAAGAGGGTCTGTAGCTCAGCTGGTTAGAGCACCGTCTTGATAAGGCGGGGGTCGTTGGTTCGAACCCAACCAGACCCACCAGGAATTTTTGGTTGTTCGAGACAGTATGGGGCTGTAGCTCAGCTGGGAGAGCGGCGGCTTTGCAAGCCGTAGGTCGTCGGTTCGATCCCGACCAGCTCCACCAGGTTTCGAGCCGGTGCTCTTCGAGGTGCGTGAGGCGTCAGGCGTGAGGTGCCGGAAGGTAGTTCAGTCCTGACTCTTTACGAGTCGTGCTCTTTAACAAAGTGGAAGAAGTGCAGTGTGCATCGAGCCGGTGCGCACTGCAAGTTGTGTGATTGCATTGATCCAGTGCTGAGCTTGTCAGCGCAGCGCTGGATCGCACAAACGAGTTCGTCCTTGTACAGTGGGCCTTCAATGGAGGGTCCAAGGTTATAGGATCAAGCGACTAAGTGCATGTGGTGGATGCCTTGGCGATCACAGGCGATGAAGGACGTGTAAGCCTGCGAAAAGCGTGGGGGAGCTGGCAATAGAGCTTTGATCCCACGATGTCCGAATGGGGAAACCCACCCCGCAAGGGGTATCCCAGACTGAATACATAGGTCTGAGGAGGCGAACCGAGCGAACTGAAACATCTAAGTAGCTCGAGGAACAGAAATCAACCGAGATTCCGCAAGTAGTGGCGAGCGAACGCGGAGTAGCCTGCACGACTAAACCATCAGCTTAGCAAAACGGTCTGGAAAGTCCGACGATACAGGGTGATAGTCCCGTATGCGAAAAGCCGGTGGCGGGTCTGAGCGTGCGACAAGTAGGGCGGGACACGAGAAATCCTGTCTGAAGATGGGGGGACCATCCTCCAAGGCTAAATACTCGTGATCGACCGATAGTGAACCAGTACCGTGAGGGAAAGGCGAAAAGAACCCCGGGAGGGGAGTGAAATAGATCCTGAAACCGCATGCATACAAACAGTGGGAGCCTCCTTGTGGGGTGACTGCGTACCTTTTGTATAATGGGTCAGCGACTTACGTTCAGTAGCGAGCTTAACCGAATAGGGGAGGCGTAGCGAAAGCGAGTCTGATAAGGGCGTCAGAGTTGCTGGGCGTAGACCCGAAACCGGATGATCTATCCATGGCCAGGATGAAGGTGCCGTAACAGGTACTGGAGGTCCGAACCCACTAACGTTGAAAAGTTAGGGGATGAGCTGTGGATAGGGGTGAAAGGCTAAACAAATCCGGAAATAGCTGGTTCTCCCCGAAAACTATTTAGGTAGTGCGTCGTACGGACACTTGCGGGGGTAGAGCACTGTAATCGTTGGGGGGGTCATTGCGATCTACCCCGCGATAGCAAACTCCGAATACCGCAAAGTGATATACGGCAGACAGACATCGGGTGCTAACGTCCGGTGTCAAGAGGGAAACAACCCAGACCGCCAGCTAAGGTCCCAAATGCATGGCTAAGTGGCAAACGAGGTGGGAAGGCCCAGACAGCTAGGAGGTTGGCTTAGAAGCAGCCACCCTTTAAAGAAAGCGTAATAGCTCACTAGTCGAGTCGTCCTGCGCGGAAGATGTAACGGGGCTCAAGCCATGAACCGAAGCTGCGGATGTGTCTTTGACACGTGGTAGGGGAGCGTTCCGTAAGCCTGCGAAGGTGTCTCGTAAGGGATGCTGGAGGTATCGGAAGTGCGAATGCTGACATGAGTAGCGATAAAGGGTGTGAAAAGCACCCTCGCCGTAAGCCCAAGGTTTCCTGCGCAACGTTCATCGGCGCAGGGTGAGTCGGCCCCTAAGGCGAGGCAGAAATGCGTAGTCGATGGGAAACAGGTCAATATTCCTGTACCGCTCTATGATGCGATGGGGGGACGGAGAAGGTTAGCTCGGCCATCTGTTGGAATAGGTGGTTCAAGTGTGTAGGCGTGCTGCGTAGGCAAATCCGCGCGGCTAAGCTGAGGCATGATAACGAGGACCCTTGCGGTCCGAAGCGAGTGATACCCAGCTTCCAGGAAAAGCCTCTAAGCTTCAGTCATAGAGTGACCGTACCGCAAACCGACACAGGTGGGCTGGTAGAGAATACCAAGGCGCTTGAGAGAACTCAGGAGAAGGAACTCGGCAAATTGATACCGTAACTTCGGGAGAAGGTATGCCCCGTTAGCTTGTAGGAGAACATCCGAAGGGCGAAGGGGCCGCAGAGAATCGGTGGCTGCGACTGTTTATTAAAAACACAGCACTGTGCAAACACGAAAGTGGACGTATACGGTGTGACGCCTGCCCGGTGCCGGAAGGTTAAGTGATGGGGTGCAAGCTCTTGATCGAAGCCCCGGTAAACGGCGGCCGTAACTATAACGGTCCTAAGGTAGCGAAATTCCTTGTCGGGTAAGTTCCGACCTGCACGAATGGCGTAACGATGGCCACACTGTCTCCTCCTGAGACTCAGCGAAGTTGAAATGTTTGTGAAGATGCAATCTCCCCGCGGCTAGACGGAAAGACCCCATGAACCTTTACTGTAGCTTTGCATTGGACTTTGACGGGACTTGTGTAGGATAGGTGGGAGGCTTTGAAGCCGGGACGCTAGTTCCGGTGGAGCCAACCTTGAAATACCACCCTGGTGTCGTCGAGGTTCTAACCCAGGCCTGTGAATCCAGGTCGGGGACCGTGCATGGTGGGCAGTTTGACTGGGGCGGTCTCCTCCCAAAAGGTAACGGAGGAGTACGAAGGTCACCTAGGTACGGTCGGACATCGTACTGATAGTGCAATGGCAAAAGGTGGCTTGACTGCGAGACCCACACGTCGAGCAGGTGCGAAAGCAGGTCATAGTGATCCGGTGGTTCTGTATGGAAGGGCCATCGCTCAACGGATAAAAGGTACTCTGGGGATAACAGGCTGATTCCGCCCAAGAGTTCACATCGACGGCGGAGTTTGGCACCTCGATGTCGGCTCATCACATCCTGGGGCTGTAGCCGGTCCCAAGGGTATGGCTGTTCGCCATTTAAAGTGGTACGTGAGCTGGGTTTAAAACGTCGTGAGACAGTTTGGTCCCTATCTGCCGTGGGCGCTGGAAGTTTGAGAGGGCCTGCTCCTAGTACGAGAGGACCGGAGTGGACGCACCCCTGGTGTACCGGTTGTGACGCCAGTCGCATCGCCGGGTAGCTATGTGCGGAAGAGATAACCGCTGAAAGCATCTAAGCGGGAAACTCGCCTCAAGATGAGACTTCCCCGGGGCCTCGAGCCCCCTGAAGGGTCGTTGAAGACCACAACGTTGATAGGCCGGGTGTGCAAGCGTGGCAACACGTTCAGCTAACCGGTACTAATTGCCCGTGCGGCTTGATCCTATAACCTTCAAAACAATACGAACTCGTTTCATCGGGTAACAAACCCGACAATCACACAACACTTCTTCCTCCTTTGGCCTGCTCCGCTGCAGGTGACAAGTCAAAGTCTGACGACCATAGCCGTGCGGTACCACCCCTTCCCTTCCCGAACAGGACCGTGAAACGCATGTGCGCCGATGATAGTGAGGCCCGCCCTCGTGAAAGTAGGTCATCGTCAGACTAACCCATAAAAAAACGCCCAGATACCCTGTCTGGGCGTTTTTGCGTCAACAACTCTCGCAACTCTTGTGCCAACAACTATTCAATACAACAAGCAGGATTACTCTTCAAAAACCCGAAAAGCGAACCCAGAAAAGAAAACACGAGGATCATTCAGCGTTAATACTCCGGGTATCATGGCCGAATATGGTGTGACTCAGGGGTGTGATGTCCAGAAGGGAAATCCAATGAACCCTTTTCGTGCTCTATCGGACCGTGCTCGGACATGGGGTGTTGCAGTCGTTCTGGCTTGGGGATGCCAGGCGCAGGCAGCGGGGTGGTTACTGGCTTCGCAGAACCCGAGTGCCGAACCGGGAGGCTTTTTTTCCGTCATCGTCATTCGCCTTCCCGGCGCGGATGAATTGCCCGATCGTATCTCCGGCGTTGTCGAGTTGTCCCTCGCAGGGCCGCAGATCGCACTCGAGCTAACCGCTTCCGAGCAGGAGACATCTGGTCAGCGGCGTTACGTTGGGCGATGGCCGCAGGAGGCGGTCGGGGTGGCTACGCTGACTTTGCGCGATGTACCTACGGCCCGGATGTTGATTGAAGCCGGAACCTCCCCCGTCGCGGTGGCACTTTCGGCCAGACAGCAGGCCTCTGGGCGGTTGCAACCCGGAACAGCGCCCGAAGGACCGACGATCGAGCCTGCCCAACCTAATGCACTTGGTTTTCATGAACCGATGTATTTTCTGCTTGGCGGCAACGACCCTCGCTCGGCACGGTTCCAGTTCAGTTTCCGCTATCGCCTGTTCGATGACCAAGGCATGATTGCCGAGAACTTTCCGGTCGTGCGGGGGCTGTATTTTGGCTTCACTCAGACCTCGTTGTGGGATCTGGATGCGCACTCCAAGCCGTTCCGCGATACCAGCTTCCGGCCTTCGCTGTTTTACCGCTGGAGGCTATCGACCCCTGAAAACGGGGGCTGGATGGCGTTTTCGGGAGGCTACGAACATGAGTCGAACGGCAAGGATGGTGCTGATTCGCGCAGCATCGACATGTTGTTTTTGCGTGCCGAAGCGCGACGACACTTCAGTGATGGGCGTACGTACATGGGGATCGCACCTAAGGTGTGGGCTTACCTCGACAAGGAAGATAATCCCGATATCGCCGAATATCGAGGCTATGGCGAACTCGAGATACGCTTCGGCCGCGATGACGGATTGATGCTTAGCGGCCTGCTGCGGCGCGGCAGTGCGGGAAAGACGAGCGCGCAGCTCGACCTGTCTTATCCGCTGCGGCGAAGCATTTTTTCGGGCGTGGGGGCCTTTGTTCACCTACAGTATTTCAGGGGGCACGGTGAAACGTTGATCGACTACAGTGAGTCGCGCGGTTCGCAGTTCAGGCTCGGCGTCTCGCTTGTCAGATAAATATCATTTTTTCATATGAGTTCAGGAAAGGCCGCCACTGTTCGCTCTCGCCTGACATTGCTGGTCGCGGCCTGCATCGTCCCCATGGCCTTGATGGCGGCGGCGCTGATCGTCTATGGCTATCAGAGGGAAAGCACCCAGCTCGTGCGCGATACTGTCGCTACAGCCCGTGCCCTGAGTTCGGTGGTCGATCGCGAATTGGCGGCCGTGGAGTCCGCCCTGCAGGTGCTCGCGACCTCGCCCCATCTGAACTCGGGCGATCTCGCCGCCTTTCATGCGCAGGCCATGGATGCACTGTCCATCCGCGCTGGCGATAATATCGTCCTGGCCGATACCGGCGGGCGTCAGTGGGTCAACACTTTCCGCTCCTTTGGCGCGCCTTTGCCACATGTGGCCATGCCCCAGCTGCAGAAAGTGCTCGACTCCCGGCAGCCAGTGGTGTCCGATCTTTTCTTCGGCCCGCTCATGCGGCGCCCCGCGCTCAGTGTTTCGGTTCCGGTTTTCCGCGACGGCCGCGTCCACTACAACCTGAGCATGGGGTTTTTCCCCGATCGCCTGTCCGCGATCCTGGACCAACAGCGCCTTCCGCCGGGCTGGATCGGCGAATTGTTCGATGGCGGGGGAAACCTCGTCGCTCGCACCCATCAGCCGGAGCGCTTCATCGGACAACGGGCCGTTTCGTCGCTCGCGGAGGTGATGCGGGCAAGCGCGGCGGGTTCGCTCGAGACGCTCACTGCCGAAGGTGTGCCGGTGATCTCGGCTTTCAGCCGATCGGCGGTCTCCGCGTGGACCGTGGTCATCAGCATTCCTCGGGAAACATTCACCGCGCAGCTCGAACAGTCGCTGGGCTGGCTGGTTGCGGGCACGGTTGCTCTGCTCGGCGGCAGCCTGGTGCTTGCATGGGGGCTCGGTGGGCGGATCACCGGGGCCTTTCGCGGATTGTCCGGCCACGCGCTACATGTGGGATGCGGCCAGGCGGTGACGATACCTTCCTTTCACCTGCGGGAAGCCGACGAGGTCGGTGAGGCTTTGATGCAGGCCTCCAGGGTGTTGCAGCGGGCGCGCCACGATGCCCATCACGATGCGCTGACCGGCCTCGGAAATCGCACACTATTGAAAGAAATCGTCGACCGGCAACTCGCCCTGTCCCGCCGGCAGGGCGGCGAGATGGCGCTGCTTTACATCGACCTGGACGATTTCAAGCCGGTCAATGATCGTTTCGGCCATGCCGCCGGTGATGAGTTGTTGCGGGCGGTGGCCGAGCGCCTCAGGGCGGGAATTCGCGGCTCAGATCTTGCCGTGCGGCTGGGCGGAGACGAGTTCGTGGTCGCGATGTTCACGACCGGGGCCGGTGCGGCCGAAGGGGTTGCGGAGAAGCTGGTAGAAAGCCTTTCCAGGCCTTACACCATCGCTGGATCGGGAATCCGGATCTCAGTGAGCATCGGCATCGCCTCCTGCGTCGGTGGCCAGAGTACGAGCGAGAGGCTGCTCGAACAGGCCGATGCGGCGATGTACCGAGCGAAGGGCGCGAGCAAGCGGTGCTCCGCGCTCGCCACTGGGCAGCAGTAGGGTAGCCGACCCGGATGGGGGAGAACGATGACACAACATACCATCCCGACTTATTGTGCCTTGTGCTTTTCCCGCTGCGGTTGTCTGGCGACTGTGCAGGACGGACGCTTGCTGCGGGTCGACCCCGATCCCCAGCACCCCACCGGCAAGGCGATCTGTGTCAAGGCGCGCGCTGCGCCGGAACTGGTCGCCCACTCCGACCGGCTGACTACGCCTTTACGACGCACGCGCCCCAAAGGGGATGACGACCCAGGCTGGAAGCCCATCACGTGGGACGAGGCGTTGGGCATTGCAGGAGAGCGGCTTGCTGCAGCCGGTCCCAAAGCGACGGCATTTGCGGTGGCGACCCCGAGCGGCACGGCAATCGCCGACAGCTTTGCCTGGATTCACCGGCTGGCCCATTACTGGGGTAGCCCCAACATGGTGTTTGCAACTGAAAACTGCAACTGGCACCGCGACTTCACGCCCCGGTTGACCTGGGGGAACAGCCTCGGTACGCCGGATTTCGAGCACACCGGCTGCATCGTGCTCTGGGGCAGCAATCCTGCCGTTAGCTGGCTGGCACAAGCCGAACGGATCCGTGCGGCACAGCGTCGCGGAGCCCGTCTTGTCGTGATCGATCCCCGCCAAGGCGGCCTGGCCAATAGCGCCGACCTCTGGCTGCCGGTTCGCCCGGGCACCGACGCCGTGCTTGCGCTCGGGCTGATCCACCTGCTGCTGGAAAACGGAGATGCCGATCTCGCGTTTCTGCGATCCTGCTCCGACGCCTTCGACCCTGCCCCCAGTGGCGACACAACGGTCCTCGAGTGCTTGGAGCAGGCTGCCGCGGGGTGGACGCCCGACAGGGTCGAGGCGCAGACCGGCGTCGACGTGCCGCGGCTGCGCCAGGCCGCAGATCTGCTCGCAACTGCCCGCCCGATCAGCCTGATCACCTGGACCGGCACCTGCCAGCAGGAGAACGCGACCGCCACGACGCGCGCGATCAACATTCTCTACGCTCTGACCGGAAGCCTCGGCCAGCGAGGCGGGAACCGCTGGTTTCCCCGGCCGAAAATCAACGATGTCGCCGCTTTCGACGCCGCCGCCATGCGCCGGGACACCCTCGGGCTGGCGGAGCGGCCGCTGGGTCCCCCAGCGCGAGGATGGATCACCAGCCGTGACCTGTTCCGCACCATCGTCACCGGACAGCCTTACCCGATCCGGGCGTTGCTCGCCTTCGGCAGCAATTTCCTGGTCTCGAAGCCCGCCACGCGACACACCGAAGAGGCCTTGGCGAAGCTTGATTTCTTCATTCAGACCGAACTCTTCGTGACTCCGACGGCCCGCTGGGCCGACCTCCTGCTGCCGGCCGCCTCGTGCTGGGAGCGCGAGGGGTTGCAGGCCGGCTTCATGATCGGGGAGCAGGCCGAGGCTCATCTCCAGCTCAGGCCGGCGCTTGTCGCCCCGCCCGGCGAAGCCTGGCCTGACACCCGGATCGTGTTCGAACTGGCCAAGGTGCTGGGCTTGGCCGAGCGCTTCTTCGGCGGCGATCCGGAGGCCGGCCTCGAGCACGTTCTGGCTCCCTCCGGCCTCGATGCCGCGGCGTTGAGAGCCTGCCCGCGGGGGCTGGCCTCTCCCCACCTGAGCGCCGAGCCGCCCGTGCCGCGAATCACGTTGTGGTCTGACGCGCTGGTCGACATCGGCGCACCCGGTCTGCCCAGCCCCGTTTCGACGCAACCCGACCCCTTGCACCCCTTCGTGCTGACCTGCGGCAAGACGGTTCCTTACTGCCACAGCCAGTTCCGCCAGTTGGCCGGATTGCGGCGGCGCCAGCCAAGACCCGAGGCCGAACTGGCGCCGGATGTCGCCACTGCCCGCGGGGTTGCTTCCGGCGACGCCATCGTGATCAAGACGCAGTGCGGTGAAATGCACTGCCATGCCGTACTCAATGCCCGGCTCGCCGCCGGTACGGTATGGTCCCACTACGGCTGGTGGGACGCCCTCAGGCCGATCAACTACAACGCCTGCATGGACGGGGAGCGCTTCGATTCGGTCGCAGGCAGCAATGCCTTGCGCGGCGTCCCGTGCGATGTCCTTCTTCGAGCGCCGGGGGATGGACGGCGTGCTGAGTAACCGGATTGAACAAACCGGTGGATTGCAAAATGGGGGTTGAGGGGGCTGGGGGTGTTCCCGGCCTGGTGGTCAGGACACCGCTTGTAGCTCCCATATCCCGGCCGGTGGTGTGTTGCGCCAAACTACCGATGTCCGTTGCCACTGCAGACCGGGTGGGGCGCCGAATGGCGCTCTGGGCTGATAGGTGAACTGGACCAGCTTGCGCGCGGGGTTCCGTTCAAGGAACCGGCACAGGCAGGTGGCCGTTTCGCTCGCCACGCGGCGGGGCAGGGAGCGGAACGGAAGGCTGGAAATGAGGACGACCTTGCCCTGCGCGTCGATCAAGGCGTCCACGACCTCTTTCGCTGCAGCCTGGCGTACATCCGCGGTCGGGCAACAGGCTTTCAGCCGTTGTGCAAGAGGCGGCTGCAGTTCCACTGCGATCAGCGGTACGTGGGGCTGGGCATGAAGCAGGGCACGGGTGACGGCGCCGGTGCCTGCTCCGAGCTCTACGATCAGGTCGGCACCGGTGGCGGCGTTGGCCATGGCTCTTGCCAGCGCGCGCGACGAGGGCAGCAGTGCGCCCGTCGAGGCCGGATCTCGTAGCATTGCAATCAGCAGTTCTACGGGCATGAAGTTACGCCAAGGTTGGACAAGATTTTTATCGTAATCCTTGCCCCACATTCGTGGGGAAGATCGTTACGTTTGGATATACCCCAGGCGGGCGCACGCTTCGTGCAGGCGGGCTTGGATGGCTGGACAGCGTGCTGTTCTGTGACAAAATGCGCTCCATTTTGAACGAGGGAAAATGATGATTTCAGAGTTCCAGGGGCTTTTGGAGGCGGCACGCAGGCAAGCCGAGCCGCAGCGGTTGCTGTTCGTCTTTGCGCGAGCCGAACTCCCCGAAGATGCGACGCCGGAGCAGAAGCGCCGCTTCGAGCGCGGCCAGGGCGGCACGCTGGCCCCAGTCATGTTCGTAGACAAAAAGACGGACGAAATCCAGAGCTTCGCCGAGCTGGTCGAAGAGTCGCGGCACATGGGCCAGCTCTGGGATGTGGTGTTCGTCGGCTGCCTGGGCGGGCAGGGATCGCAGGAGCCGAGCGACGAAGCGACCCAGCAGGCGCTGGAGGCCATGATCAAATCGATCCAGGGCGGCATCGTCAGCCATCTGCTGGCCTACCGCGCGGACGGAGAGCAGCTCCAGTTCGGTTGAGCGGGCAGAACCCTACCCTGGCCCGCCTGCCGCTGGCGTAGCCGGGGTTTTTCCGCGATGTGCCCGAAACGGTGGAAGCTGGGGCGGAAATCAGCTGGCGAGCACAGGGGCCAGGGCGATACCGACCAGGACGATCCACGCGAATACGCCGCTGCTGGTGACGATTACGGCAAGTTCGAACGCATTGATCGGCTCGCGGACCTGCAGCAGATTGTCGACGCCGTACCGGATCAAGGCGACAGAGGCGGCGAGGGCGAGCAAGGGGATCACAATCACCGGGACGATTCCGTGCTGGAGCAGGACGAGGGACGACAGCCACAGTGGAAGCGCGGCAACCGCGGCGACGGTGAACGCGT